>DATIWI010000271.1:0-22333 GCA_035519475.1 Opitutaceae bacterium | reverse complement strand
AAGCAGGAAGCACAAAAGGCCCGGATACTGCGCGAGGCCGAGATCAAGAAGAAGGCCATCGAGGATGCCATTCAGGCGCAGCAGGCCCGATTGGCCGCCCGCGCCGCCAAGGAGAA
Source organism: Opitutaceae bacterium (assembly GCA_035519475.1). Classification (GTDB taxonomy): domain Bacteria; phylum Verrucomicrobiota; class Verrucomicrobiia; order Opitutales; family Opitutaceae; genus Fen-1467. The sequence continues at coordinate 22,217 of DATIWI010000271.1, read as the reverse complement.
GCTCGAGGCGGATGAAAAGGCGAAGCACGACGCGCTCGTCGACCGCCGGATGCGCGCCTTTGACGATGTGAACAAGCGCCTGCGTCCCGAGGTCGAGCGCCTGAAGGGCGACGCCGAGGAGATCCGGACCCAAATTGATAAGCTGGAGTTGGAGAAGAAACAATACGCCGACGAGGAGGCTTTTCTGCGCACCTATGTCCGCCAAGCCGAGGCCAATGTAAAAACCTACCTCGGCGTGCTCGATCAAATCGACGCCGCCGAAAAGGCCCGGGCCGCCGCCGAAGCCGCGGCCAAGAAGAAGAGCTGAGGCCCCCAAGCATCAATTTCCCATCACCATGACAAAGTTTTACGTCATTCTACCCGCCATCCTGCTGATCTTCTTTGGGGTCTACTACACCAAGGTGGCGAAGCCCGAGATGGCTGCCACCGCCGCGGCCAAACAGAAAATCATCGACGACGAAAAAGTGGCCGAGGAAGCACGCCGCAAGGAAATCGAGGCGAAGGCCCAAGAAGACGCCCGCAAGGCGCAGGAAGCCCGGGATCAGAAGGACCGGGAGAAGCAGGAAAAAGCCAAGCGGGACAAGGAGGAACAGGACAAGAAGATCCAGGATGAGACCGCCAAGTTCGAGAACGAGTCCGCCAGCCTCACCAAGCAGATCGCCGGGCTCCAGGATGAGATCAAGAACCTGCGTGCCAAGCGCGAGGCGACGAATCACGAAGTTCTCGAGCTCGCCAAGAAGGTCGAGATGACCAAGGTCGACCGCCGCAACGCCGAGCTGGAGATCCAGCGAATGTACGACATGGTCGCGCAAAAGGTGGCCGACAGCTCGCTGACCAAGGCGCCGCCGCTGCCACAGCCCAAATAGACTGCGATTCTTTCTTCGGACTTCCTTACCCGCCCCGGCCAACGTGCCGGGGTTTTTTTTGGAATGCAACCGGCCGCGCCGCGGGCGCCGCCCGAGAAAGACCGCCTCAGCGCCGTCCTGCTCGCACCGGATCCAACTTCTGGGCGACCCGACTGCCCAAGATGGCTTCCCCGGCGGGATTACAGTTCTCCCGTGCGAACGCCGCGCGCGCGGCGGCTCCCAATATCTGCGCAATGCTCGCCAAGGGATGCGGAGCAGTTCGCGCCGATCGCCGTTAACCTTTCCAATTCACTGGTTCTTCAATCACTTACTCCCAACAACCTTACCGTGAAAACCGCTGCTCCCTCCACCGTTTCAACCCTGGATGGCAATGAGGCCGTCTCCGCCGCCGCCTACCGGCTGAGCGAGATCTTCGCCATCTATCCGATCACGCCATCCTCCCCGATGGCCGAGTACGCCGACGAATGGGCGGTCGCGCGTCAACCGAACATCTGGGGCCAGGTGCCCGAAGTGGTCGAACTGCAGTCCGAGGGCGGCGCGTCGGGCGCCGTGCACGGCACGCTGCAGGCCGGGGTGCTCGCCAGCACCTTTACCGCCTCGCAGGGCCTGCTGCTGATGATCCCCAACATGTACAAGATCGCCGGCGAGCTCACGCCGTGCGTCATCCACGTCAGCGCCCGCACCCTCGCCACGCACGCCTTGTCCATCTTCGGGGACCATTCCGACGTCATGGCGTGCCGCCAGTGCGGTTGGGCGCTGCTCGCCTCGAACTCCCCCGGGGAGGCGCACGATCTCGCCGCCATCGCCCATGCCGCCACGCTGCGCACCCGCGTGCCCTTCCTCCACTTCTTCGACGGCTTCCGCACCTCGCATGAGGTCAATACCATCAACCGCCTGAGCGACGACACGCTCCGGGCGCTGATCGACGCCGAAGCGCTGTCCGCCTTCCGGCGCCGGGGCCTCACCCCCGACCATCCCGTTCTGCGCGGTACGGCGCAAAACCCCGACGTGTTCTTCCAGGCCCGCGAGTCGATCAACCGCTATTACGACGCAGCGCCCGCCCTCACCCAGGAGACGATGGACCTGTTCGCCAAGCTCACCGGCCGCAGCTACCACCTCTTTGACTACGAGGGTCACCCCGAGGCCGACCGGGTCATCGTGATCATGGGCTCCGGCGCGGAAACCGCCGCCGAGGCCGCCACCTGGCTCAACGCCAACGGCGAGAAGACCGGCGTGCTCAAGGTCCGGCTCTACCGGCCCTTCTCGGTCAAGGCCTTTGCCGCCGCCCTGCCGCGCACCGTGCGCTCCATCGCCGTCCTCGACCGGACCAAGGAGCCCGGCGCCGTCGGCGAGCCGCTCTACGTCGATGTCGTCACCGCCCTGCGCGAGGCGGAGGTGGCCGGCTGGTTTACCCCGCGGGCCGGCCGCATGACGGTCATCGGCGGACGCTATGGCCTTTCGTCGAAGGAGTTCACGCCCGCCATGGTCCTGGCCGTGTTCGCTGAACTGGGAAAGCCGCTGCCGAAGAATCCCTTCACGGTCGGCATCCATGATGATGTGACCGGCCTGTCGCTCAACTACGACCCGGGGGTGGACATCGAGCCGCCGGATCGCACGCGCGCCGTCTTCTTCGGTCTCGGATCCGACGGCACCGTGGGCGCGAACAAGAACACGATCAAGATCATCGCCGAGGAGGCGGGCAAGTTCGGCCAGGGCTATTTCGTCTACGATTCCAAGAAATCCGGCTCCGCCACCATCTCGCACCTGCGCTTCGGCGACCGGCCGGTCCGCGCCCCGTTCCTCGTCTACCAGGCTGATTTTCTCGCCTGCCATCATTTTTCGCTCCTCGAGGTGCAGCCGGTCCTTGATTTCGCCGCGCCGGGCGGCGTGTTCCTGCTCAACGCCCCGGGGCCGGTCGAAACGCTCTGGGACCGCCTGACCGTGGAGACGCAGCAGGCGATCCTGGCGAAGAAACTGCGCTTCTTTGCCATCGATGCCGGCGCCGTCGCCCGCGCCTGCGGTCTGGGCGGACGCATCAACACCATCATGCAGACCTGCTTCTTCGCGCTCAGCCGCGTGCTGCCGCTCCCGCAGGCCCTGGAAAGCATCAAGAAGTCCATCAAGAAATCCTACGGCCGGCAGGGCGAGGAGGTGGTGAAGAAGAACTCCGCCGCCGTCGACAGCGCCTTGGAGGCCCTGCGCGAGGTTCCCATCCCGGCCACCGCCGCCTCGGCGCTGCACCGCCCGCCGCCGGTCCCGGAGGATGCGCCGGACTTCGTCCGCAACGTCACGGCCGTCATGCTCTCGGGCCGCGGCGACCAGCTCCCCGTGAGCGCCTTTCCGCCGGACGGCACCTGGCCCACCGCCACCTCCCGCTGGGAGAAGCGCAACATCGCCGACGAGATTCCCGTCTGGGACGCGGCACTGTGCATCCAGTGCAACAAGTGCGTCGAAATCTGTCCGCACGCCGCGATCCGCGCGAAGTACTATCCACCCGCGGCGCTCGCGGGGGCGCCGACCGCCTTCCACTCGACTGACTTCCGCTCCCCCGACGTCAAGGGCATGCGCTACACGCTGCAGGTGGCGCCCGAGGATTGCACCGGCTGCGAGCTCTGCGTGCAGTTCTGCCCGGTCAAGGACAAGGCCGACCCGGCGCGGAAGGCCATCAATATGCAGGCGCAGGCGCCGCTGCGCACCGCCGAGCGCCAGAACTTCGAATTCTTCCTGCGGCTGCCCTCGCCCGATCGCACCGCCCTGAAGCTCGATCAGGTCAAGAGCGCCCAGTTCCTCGACCCGCTCTTCGAGTTCTCCGGCGCCTGCTCCGGCTGCGGCGAGACCCCCTACGTCAAGCTGCTCACCCAGCTGTTCGGCGACCGCGCGGTCATCGCCAACGCCACGGGGTGCTCCTCGATCTACGGCGGCAACCTTCCGACCACGCCCTACGCGCGGAATCAGGAGGGCCGCGGCCCCGCCTGGTCCAATTCGCTCTTTGAGGACAACGCCGAGTTTGGCTTGGGCCTGCGCCTGGGCCTCGACCGAAAGGAGATGATCGCCCGCGACCTCCTGCAGCAGCTGGCCGCCCGCGTGGGTCCCCCGTTGGTCGAGGGCATCCTCAAGGCCGACCAGACCTCCGAATCGGGCATTGCCGCCCAGCGCGCCCGCGTCGTCGAACTCCGCGAGAAGCTGGCCGAGCTCCCCGCGGACGCCGCCGCGCGCGACCTCGGCGACCTGGCCGACTATCTCGTCAAGAAGAGCGTCTGGGTCGTTGGCGGCGACGGGTGGGCCTACGACATCGGCTACGGCGGCCTCGACCACGTGCTCGCCTCCGGCCGCAAGGTCAACGTCCTCGTCCTCGACACCGAGGTGTATTCCAACACCGGCGGCCAGTGTTCCAAGGCGACGCCGCTCGGCGCCGCCGCGCGTTTCAGCATGGGCGGAAAGGCCATCGGCAAGAAGGATCTCGGCCTGCTCGCGATGACCTATGGCAGCATCTATGTGGCCCGCGTCGCCCTCGGCGCGCGCGACACGCAGACGCTGGCCGCCTTCCGCGAAGCCGAGTCCTATCCCGGCCCGTCGCTGATCATCGCCTTTGCGCACTGCATCTCGCACGGCTACTCGCTGACCGACGGCATCGAGCACCAGAAGATGGCGGTGGAAACCGGCTACTGGCCGCTCTTCCGCTACGATCCGCGCCGCGCCGACCGCGGCGAGAACCCGCTGATGCTCGATTCCCCGGCCCCGAAGTCGGAGCTCGCCAAGTTCACGAAAACGGAGAACCGCTTCCGCATGCTGGAAAAGAAGGACCCCGCCCGCTCGCACGAGCTCGACCGGCTGGCGCAGGCGGAGGTGCAGAAGCGCTTCGCGTTCTACCAGCGGCTCGCCTCGATGCAGGCGTCCGGCAGCGCCGTGTCCGTCAACGTGCCGGTGGCCATCCCCGTGCCGAAGCCGCCGCCCAAGAACGGCGACGGCCCCGGCACCATCAAGTCTGTCACCAGCGGCTGATCCGCGCCGCCTGCTTCGACGTCAAACCCCGTCGCCGCGTCCTGCCGCCGCGGCGGCAGGGTTCGTCCGCGGGGCGCGCCTCTGCCATGACCGATCCGTTTACCCAATTCAACGCCTGGCTGGAGGACGCCAAACGCTCCGGCCTGGAGGAGCCCACCGCCATGGCGCTGGCCACGGCCGACGCGCAGGGCCGGCCCGCCGTGCGCATGGTGCTGCTGAAGCACGCCGACGAGCGCGGCTTCGTCTTCTACACCAACCTCGAAAGTGCCAAGGCCGCCGACCTCCGCGCCAATCCCCGCGCCTCGCTCTGCTTTTATTGGAATCCCCCCGGCCGGCAGGTGTGCGTTTCCGGCCGCGTCGAGCCGGTTTCGGCCGCCGAGGCGGACGCCTACTTCGCCACGCGCCCGCGCCTGAGCCAGATCGGCGCCTGGGCCTCGCAACAATCGCGCCCGATGGCGGGCTATTATGAGCTCGAGCAGGCTTGCGCGGGGGTGGCGCTGCGTTATCCCCTCGGCGCCGTGCCGCGGCCGCCTTTTTGGTCCGGCTACCGCGTCGTGCCCGAACGCATCGAATTCTGGAAACAGAAGCCCTTCCGCCGGCACGAACGCGTCCTTTTCACCCGTGAGGGCGGCGGCTGGAAGCAGCAGTGGTTGTTTCCCTAAAGGATCGCCGCCGGTTCCGTCGGCAATCCGGCCATGTTCGGGCTAGCGGTCGGGCCGAATCGGGACTACGTTCCCCCGTTTCATGGATCTGACCGAACTCTACCAAAGCGTCATCCTCGAGAACAACCGCCGGCCGCGGAACTTCCGCAAGCTCCCGGACGCCAACCGGGTCGCCGCGGGCAACAATCCCGTCTGCGGCGACGAGCTCACGGTGTATGTCCGCCTCGAGGACGGCCGCATCGCGGACATCAGCTTCGAGGGAGCCGGCTGCGCCATTTCCCAGGCGTCGGCCTCGGTGATGACGCAGCGTCTCAAGGGGCGGACCATCGCCGAGGCGGAAGCGCTCTTCGGCCGCTTCAAGGACATCGTCACCCAGGGCGTCCCGGACGAGGAGGATCTCGACCTTTCCGCCTTTGCGGGCGTGCACCAGTTTCCGGCGCGCATCAAGTGCGCGACCCTCGGCTGGCACGCCGCGCTGAATGCCATCCACGGCGAGGCCGCCACCGCCACGACCGAATGAAACCGCCCGCCTCCGTCCCCGATTGGGCCGCGCTGCGCGCGGATTTTCCCATCCTGGACCAGACGGTCCACGGCCGGCCGCTGGTTTACCTCGACAACGGCGCGACCACGCAGAAACCGCGCGCCGTCATCGCGGCGCTCGCGCGCTTCTACGAGCGCGACAATGCCAATGTCCACCGCGCCATCCATGAGCTGAGCTACCGTGCCACCACCGCCTACGAGGACGCGCGGGCCCGCGTCGCCCGCTACCTCACCGCCGCCTCGCCCGAGGAGATCGTTTTCACCCGCGGCACCACCGAGAGCATCAACCTCGTCGCCTACGTCTTCACCCCCCTCCTGCGGCCCGGCGACGCCATCCTCCTCACCGAGATGGAGCACCACAGCAACCTCGTGCCCTGGCAGCTGCTCGCCCGCCGCACCGGCGCGCGCCTCCGCTTCGTCCCCGTGACGGGCGACGAGGGCCGGCTGGACCTGGACCGGTTGGACGAGCTCCTCGACGGGCGGGTGAAGCTCTTCGCGTTCACCCACGTGTCCAATACGCTCGGTACGATCAATCCCGTGGCCGAGCTGTGCGCCCGCGCGCGCGCCCGCGGGGTCGTGACGCTGGTCGATGCCGCCCAGAGCGCCGGCCACCTCCCGCTCGACGTTCAGCAGCTGGGCTGCGACTTCCTCGCCTTCTCCGGCCACAAGATGGCCGGGCCGACGGGCATCGGGGTGCTCTATGGTCGGCACGCGCTGCTGGAATCCCTGGACCCCTTCCACGGCGGCGGCGAGATGATCGCCTCAGTCCACTTCGAAGAGAGCACCTGGAACAAGGTGCCGCACAAGTTCGAGGCGGGCACGCCCGACATCGCGGGCGCCGTCGGCCTGCATGCCGCCATGGATTATCTGGACGGCGTGGGCCGGGCCGCGATTGCCCGCCACGATGAGGACCTCGCGCGCGCCGCCTGCGATAAACTGCGCGGCATCCCGGGTATCCGCCTGCTCGGCCCCGCCGGAGCCCGCGGTGCCGTGGTGAGCTTCGCGCTGGCGGGCATCCATGCGCACGACGTCGTCACCTTCGCCGATCAGGAGGGCGTCGCCTTGCGCGGCGGGCACCACTGCACCCAACCCCTGTTGCGCAAACTCGGGGTCCCCGCCACCACCCGCGCCAGCTTCTACCTGTACAACACCCCCGCCGAGGTCGACCGGCTGGCTGAGGTCATCCGCCAGGCGGCGAAGTTCTTCGGGGCCCGGGATTAACCGGGCCCAGACGGCGGCCGCCCCGGGAACGCTCCCGCCGGATCCGGGCCCCGCGCACTTTCTTCCTGCAAGAAATGCGCAAAGCTCGCCAAGGCGTGCGCTGCCGGATGGAGCGTTTCCTGTCACTATGGCAGCGTGAAGAAAGCGTACCTGGAGGCGCTGGAGAGCCATCGCGCCGAGATCAAGCGCAAGTGGGAGATCCTCCTCCGCGCCGCTCCGGCCACCACGCCGCTGGGGAATCCGGACGCCCTCGTCTATCTCATGGACGAGTCGATCAAGCAGCTCTTCTCGCTTTTTCGCAGCAAGGCCACCCACCAATGGCTTTCCCGGCATCCCCCGGCCGCCCGTTTGATCGGCACGAGCTGCCATTGCCGCCTCAATCCGCTGATCAACTATTTCATTGCGGGGCAGGCGGCCCTGGCCTTCGTCGCCCAAGCCGTCCCGCGCAGCAAGCACCATCTTGACGATGTCGACGCCACCGTCTGCATCGATGAGCTCCTGCTGACGTTCCGCTTTCTCGCCCACCGCGAGATTCACGCCTTCTGCGAGGTCTGCCAGTACTCGCCCGCCAACGCGCATGCCGCCGGCAACGGTTCCTCCGGCAAGCCCGTGTGTCCGCTGCCCTGGCATCTCCCCGCCCGGGCCTAGCCCCGGCCCCGGCCACCCCGGCGCCCTCAGATCGGGGCGGGGCCGCCCTCCGCGTGCAGCTCGTCGCGGAAGTCGCTGGGCGACATGCCTTCGATCTTCTTGAAGACGCGGTTGAACTGTGACAGCGACTGGAAGCCCGCCTCAAAGGCCGCCTCGCTCACCCGTTTGTGCGGATTGAGCAGCAGGTTCTTGACCTTCTCCACCCGCACCCGCGCCAGATAATCGGTGAACGTCAGCCCGGTGGCCTGCTTGAACATCTTGCAGAAATAGAACGCGCTCGTGTTCACGGCCCGGGCCACCTCCTTGAGCGAGAGCTCCTCGCCCTGATGCTCGGCGATGAAGCCGCGCGCCCGCGCGATCATCGGCGACTCCGCCTTCTCCTCCCGCACCATGAGCTGGTTGCTCAGCGCCGCCAGGTGCTGCGCGAAGATCGCCAGCAGCCGGATGATGGATTCGTACTGGCGCTTCGAGACCACCCGGGTCTGGAAATACGCCTCTTCGATCCGCTTCACGTCAATTTCCCGTCCCCAGTCGAGCAGCTGCCGGGTCACGCGCCGGAAATCGCGCCGGCTGGGCCGGCGCGTCATTACCTGGCCGGTCTGAAGGAAAGCGATGAGGTTCTCTCCCACCCGCACGGGAATGGCGGTGTCGCACAGGCCCGCGAAGCAGCGCAAAGTCTGGGCCTCGACCTTGGCCGCCTCGGCAATCTGCTGCTGCATCTGCAGGCAGGCGGAGCACGACTTGTTGGTCCGGGCGAGCAGCGCGCAAAAGGGATTCTCGTTCTTGTGGCCGGCCAGCGGGAATTGAAACGTCTCCACCGGCCGCAGGCCGAGCGGCAGGCCGGTGGCCTCCGCGAATGCCTTCTCGTAATCGCGCCAGATGCGGGAGGCCTTTAGGTGCTCGACCAGGCTCTTGCTGCGGGAAGGCGGGGCTGGGTTCTCGATCGACATGGACGGTGCGCGCCAGCCAACATCCAGCTAATCCGGTGGGCGGCAAACAAAAACCCCGGAGGGAGGGTGGCAGCCGGTCGGGGCCGCGCCGCGCCCGCGGACCCGGGCCCGCCCAAAAGAAGCCCGCGTCACGGCGGTCGCCGCGGCGCGGGCTGGTTGTTGGGGTGAGGTCGAAAAGGGGCGGGCGGCGGCCGGAGAGTGCAAGCTCCCCGCGGTTGCCCGCGGGGAGCTGCGCACTTAGTCCTCAATCACGTGAAGCACGTAAGGGATTACCTTAATCGTGTTCACCAGCCGCCCGTGGATTAATCCGGGCGGAATTGTCAGAATTCCCGGCCTCTGGCGGCGGTGCCGTCCAGGCCGCCGGCGACACCCCGGATTCGTGGGGGTCATCGCCGCAAGAGCAGCCAAAGAACACAGGGGAAATTTGTACGCGAAACCGCGGGAATTCGCTTCGCACCCCTTGCTAATTGTTGGGCGTTTCTTGTTATCGCCCCGCCGCCGTCACCGTCGCCCGCGCCCCGCGCCGCCGGACCTGGGGGGTTCCCTCCACCCGGAGCGCCCGCCGCGGGCCGCGCGGCCGGCGGCGCCGTTCCGGCCGCACCGCGCATCCCTGTGCGCTTGGTTTTTCGCAAAATCTGCGGAGTCAGTCCGCCTGCCGGCTGGTACCATGCGCGCATGAGCACGATCCTCGTTCCCATCGACTTTTCCGAGGAGACGCCCGAGGTCATCGAGTGCGCCGCAATGCTGGCCCGCCGCAACCGCAGCCAGCTGGTCCTGATGCATGTCGCCGCCGGCGGCCGCGAGGTGGCGCCGGGCGTCATCAGCCACGAGGAGCAAGCCGCGGCCGAGGACAAGCTCGACCGCTTGGAGCGCTATCTGCGCGACGAGGGCTACGCGGTGTCCACGGCGGTCCGCGAGGGCGAACCCGCCCGCGAAATCGTCGAGTACGGGGACACGATCAAGGCCGATTGCATCATCATGGGCCGACACGACCACGCGTCCCTGGCGACGCGGACCAAGAGCCCCGTCACGCGTTACGTCGAGCAGAAAGCCCCGTGCACGGTGGTCGCCGTGCCGTGACGGCGCCGCGCGCCCGCCGGCCGGCCGTTATTTTCCGCCGAGCGCCAGCAGTTCGCGCACGGCGGCCGTGACCGGGATACTGCCGTCGAGGATCGCGCGTTCCCACTCCGCCCGGCGCGCCGCGACGGCCGGCTGGCGGAAGAAGTCGTCGCGCAAGGCCTCCTCCAGCATGGTCCGCGCCCACGCCAGATTCTGCCGCCGGCGGCGCTCCGCGAACGCGCCGCTGGCCCGCGTGGCCTCGAGGAATTCCTCGACCGTCCTCCCCAGCGCCGGGATGCCCTCGCCGGTGCGCGCCGAGCACGCGAGCGCCCGCGCCGGCCAGCCGGGGGTCGCCGGCGCGAGGTAGTGCAGCGATTCCTGGAGCTGGCGGCGGGTGGCCTCCGCCGCCGCTGCGTTCGCCCCGTCCGCCTTGGTCACGCACACGGCGTCGGCCAGCTCCAGCGCGCCGCGCTTCATGCCCTGGAGGTCGTCGCCCCCGCCCGTGATCGTGAGCAACAGAAGAAAATCCACCATCGAGCGCACGGCGATCTCGCTCTGCCCCACGCCGACCGTCTCGACCAGGATGATCTCGTAGCCCGCCGCCTCGCAGACCAGGATGGTCTCGCGCGTCTTGCGGGCGACGCCGCCCAGCGCACCGCCGGACGGCGAAGGCCGGATGAAGGCGTTGGGCTCGCGCGCCAGCTGTTCCATGCGCGTCTTGTCGCCGAGGATGCTGCCGCGGCTCACGCTGCTGCTCGGATCCACCGCGAGCACGGCCACCCGCCGGCCCTGCCCGCACAGCTGCGTGCCCCAGGCTTCGATGAGCGAGCTCTTGCCCGCGCCGGGCACGCCCGTGATGCCGATCCGGACGGCGCGGCCGGCGTGCGGCAGCAGGCGCGCGAGCACCGCCTGTGCCTCGGTAATGCGGGCCGTGGCGTCGCTCTCCACGACGGTGATCGTCTGCGCGAGCAACGCGCGGTCGCCGCCCAGCACGCCCGCCGCATACTCTTCGGGCGAGAGCCGGCGGCGACGCGGTGGCGACTTCGTCTTCGCGGCCGACCGGCCGCCGCCCGGCACAATGCGAGCCGCATACTCCGGGCCCGCATTTTCGGGCCGCCATGCGGGATGGAGGGAGGAGGGCTTGGTCATGGCGGGAGGGAACGACTCCGTGGTCGGTCGCGGGGCGGCGCCGGCGCCGTCACGCGCGGCCGAGGCGCTCGTTGAGGAGATCCAGGATTTCCCGGGCGGCGGCCGGCAATCTCGCGCCCGGTCCAAAGATGGCGGCGACGCCCGCGGACCGCAGCGCGTCGTGGTCCCGCGGCGGGATGACGCCGCCGCACACGACCATGATGTCCGGCCGGCCCAACCGCTTCAGTTCCGCCACCAGTTGCGGCAGCAGCGTCCTGTGCCCGGCCGCGAGCGAGCTCATGCCCACGACGTGCACGTCGTTCTCCACCGCCTGCCGGGCCGCCTCCTCCGGGGTCTGGAAAAGCGGCCCGATGTCCACGTCGAAGCCGAAATCGGCGCAGGCGCTCGCCACGACCTTGGCGCCGCGGTCATGGCCGTCCTGGCCCAGCTTGGCAATGTAGATGCGCGGCCGCCGGCCTTCGCCCGCGGCAAAGGCGTCCGTCAACGCGCGGATCTCCTCGAGCTCCGGGCTGGCGCCGAATTCGGTGCGGTACACGCCGGCAATTGTACGCGTGACCGCCTGGTGACGTCCAAACACTTTTTCCATCGCGGTGGAGATCTCGCCGAGGGTGGCACGGGCCTGCGCGGCCACCACCGCGAGTTCCAGCAGGTTGCCCCGCTCCTCGCAGGCCGCCGTGAGCGCATCGAGGGAGCGTGCCACCGCCGCCGGGTCGCGGGCGGCCTTGAGCGCGCCCAACCGCCTGATCTGCGCCTCGCGCACCGCGGTGTTGTCCACTTCGAGGATCTCGAGCGCCGGCTCGCTGGCGGCCACGTGCCGGTTGACGCCCACGATGGTCTCCTGGCCCGAATCGATGGCGGCCTGCCGGCGGGCGGCCGCCTCCTCGATGCGCAGCTTGGGCAGGCCGGTCTCGATCGCCTTCGCCATGCCGCCCAGCGCCTCGATTTCCGCCAGATGCTGCCGCGCCCGGCGCATCAGCGCGTCGGTGAGGGCCTCGACGTAATACGAGCCCGCCCAGGGATCGACCGTGCGGCAGATGCCGGTTTCCTGCTGGAGAAAAAGCTGGGTGTTGCGGGCGATGCGGGCGGAGAAATCGGTGGGCAGCGCCAGCGCCTCGTCCAGCGAGTTGGTGTGCAGCGACTGGGTCTGCCCCCCGGCGGCCGCGAGCGCCTCGAGACAGGTGCGGGCCACGTTGTTGAAGGGATCCTGGGCGGTGAGACTCCAGCCCGAGGTCTGCGCGTGCGTGCGCAGCGCCCGCGACCGCGGATTCCGGGGGCCGAAGGAGCCGACCATTTCCGACCAGAGCACGCGCGCCGCGCGCAGCTTGGCGATCTCCATGAAAAAGTTCTTGCCGATGCCCCAGAAGAAGCTCAGGCGCGGGGCAAAGGCGTCGATCGCCAGGCCCGCCCGCACGCCGGCTCGCAGGTACTCGAGGCCGTCGGCCAGGGTGTAGGCCAGTTCCAGGTCCGCCGTCGCCCCCGCCTCCTGCAGGTGATAGCCCGAAATTGAGATGCAGTTGAACTTGGGCAGGTGCTGCGCGCAATAGGCGAAGATGTCGGCGATGATGCGCATCGAGGGACCCGGGGGATAGATGTAGGTGTTGCGCACCATGAACTCCTTCAAAATGTCGTTCTGGATCGTCCCCGACAGCTCCGGGAGCTTCGCCCCCTGTTCCAGCGCGGTCGCGATGTAGAACGCCAGGATCGGGATCACCGCCCCGTTCATCGTCATCGAGACGGAGACCTCGCGCAGCGGGATGCCCTGGAAGAGCTGCTGCATATCCGCGATCGAACTGATCGCCACGCCGGCCTGGCCGACATCGCCCACGACTCGCGGGTGGTCGGAGTCGTAGCCGCGGTGCGTGGCGAGGTCGAACGCGACCGAGAGCCCCGTCTGCCCCGCGGCGAGATTGCGGCGGTAAAAGGCGTTGCTCTCGGCCGCCGTCGAGAAACCGGCGTACTGGCGCACGGTCCACGGGCGGGAGACGTACATCGTCGGATACGGGCCGCGCAGGAACGGCGGAAAGCCCGGCAGCGAATCCAGCGGCTGCTCCACTCCGGCGAGATCGTCCGCGAGGTACCGGGGTTTGACCGCGATCTGCTCGTAGGTGAGCCACGGCGGCGGTGGCGCCGCGGCCCGGTCCGGCGCGGGGCCCAGCTGCGCCTCCTCGAAGGAGATTCGGGCGAAATCCGGACGGGAATTCATGGGGTGACTCCGGCCCGGCGCTGGAGCTGCGCCAGGGTGGAACGGGCATTCGAGCGAAGGTGGATGAACTCGTCGACGCCAGCGTCCCGATATTCCCGCTCGCGATCGCCCGGGTGGCCGGCGAGGACCACGGTGAGCCCGGGCCGGGCGGCCTTGAGGCGCCGCGCAAACACGGGCGCCAGTCGCGGATAGGCATCGTCAGTCGAGCACAGGACGGCGATGGCCGCGCCGGAGGCAAGCGCGGCGTCGCCCGCCGCCTCGGCGGCGGTGAAGCCTTGCTGACTGTCCGTCTCGAAGCCCGCGACCGCGAAGAAGCCCGCGGCGAAACTGGCCCGCGCCTGATGCTGTTTGGATGGACCGATCCCGGCCAGGAAGACCCGCGCGCGTTGCCCTGTGCGCGCGAGAAAGTCGTCGCCCGCGCGGCGCACAGCCTCGAAGCCCTCGGCGAGGCGGGCCGGCCGGAGGGCGGGCGCGGCCGGACCGGGATCCCGCCCCTGCACCCAGGCCAGGCGCAGCGTGGGGAGGGCGGTGCGCTTGACGGCGGCCGCCCGCAGGGCGGCAAAACTCCTGATCGGCTTCGGCGCGGACCGGCGCCGGCGGCCGGCGGACGCGGCCGCCGCGGGCGCGTGCAGGGGCTTCTCCTGGAGATTCGGCTGCAGCGACGTGCCCAGGATCGGGCGGCGACGCGTGTCGACCCGCGCCTGTTCCTCCTCCGCCGCCTGGGCCGCCAACGACTGTGGATAACCGGCGAGCACCGCCTCGGCCATGCCGCCGCGCTTCTCGATCTCCTGGAAAAGCGCCCACGCCCGGCGGGCCAGCTGCGCGGTCAGCACTTCCACGTACCAGGAGCCTCCCGCGGGATCCGCGACATGGGCCAGGCCGAACTCCTCCGCCAGGATCTCATGCAGGTTGCGCGACAGGCGCTCGCTCAGCGCCGTCGGCCCGCCCCCGACGTCGTCAAACGGCCGGATCTCGATGGCATCGGCCCCGCCCACCGCCGCGGAGAGCGCCTGCGTGGTGAGGCGCAGGAGATTCACATGCGGATCGTAGTGCGTCTTGTCGCGCGCCGCCGTCCGCGCCGCGACAAACACCGGCCGCCCCGCGGCCTCGGGGCCAAAGGCGGCGGTCATCTTCGCCCAGAGGATGCGCGCCGCCCTCAACTTGGCGACGGTCATGAAGAAATCCACACCCGCCGCGAGGGTGAGCTGGGTGCGAGCGGCGATCTGCTCGGGCGGGACGTCGCGATTCAGGAGCCAGCGCCAATATTCGGTCCCCGTCGCCAGCGCAAAGGCGAGTTCCTGCACCGCGTTGGCACCGCACTCACTCCAAAGGTTCGCGCCCACCGCGGCGATCCGCAGGGAGGCGCCCGCCTTCGCCGCCTCCCTCATGCCGTCGGCCAGATCGTCGCAGCAGTCCGCCAAGGGCATCGGAAGCGAGCCGTGCCTCAGCAGCCATCCCAAGGGATCCGCTGCGGTCATTCCCGCGATCTGGGCGTCATTCCGCGGCCGCGTCAGCGCCACCGCCAGCGCCGGCAACGGCGAAAAGTCGTGTTCGGAAGGCCCGATCCACATCTCCCAGCGCCCCGCAGCCGCGTCGCGCAACCCGGCGGCCCGCCCGCCCGCGGCCGCACTTATCTCGACGGTAGCCAACAGGGCCGCGGCGTCCTCGCGGCGATAGAGCGGCTGTACGTCGATCCCTTCGGGCGTGGGTGTCACCAGCTTCTGCCGGATGGGCGCGCCCTTCAATTCCAGCTCCACGGCAGCGCGCCAGTCGGCGTAAGTCGCTGATGGCGATTGCGAAAGGGCTTCTCCTGATTCAGCCGAACCTGTCATTCGATTGATGAAGGGCGGATGCGCCGGGGTCCGCCCTCCGGCGCAGTGCATCGGACCGCCGGACCGTCTTGGCAACGCGGAACCACCGAAAGACCAAGCGATGATGGCACTTTGCCAAAATATGCGCAGAGCTAATCCTGGCGCTGCGTCATAATGCGCCCGCCAGAGCTGTTTCCATAAGAAATGATTACACAAGTCGATCACGTCGGCATCGCGGTTCGTTCGCTCGACGAGACGGTACCTGTTTATGAGAAGGCGCTTGGATTGCGCTGCGGGCATCGCGAGGAGGTGCCGTCCCAAAAGGTGCGAACCGCGTTCCTCGATGTCGGCGGTGTCCACCTTGAGCTGCTGGAACCCACCTCTCCGGATAGTCCGATCGCCAAGTTCCTCGCGGACCGCGGCGAAGGCGTCCACCACATCGCCTTTCGCACCGACGACCTCGCCGGCCAGCTTGCGCAGGCGGCGGGCGCCGGGGTGCGCCTGATCAATCCACATCCCACGGTTGGCGCGACGGGACAGCTCGTCGCCTTCCTGCATCCCCGCTCGACGCACGGGGTGCTGACTGAACTCTGCGCGTCGGAGCCGGTTTAAGCGGATCTTGCCGCCGGTCCGACCCGCGCCGCCGCCTCGATCCGGGAGATCCGCCCATGCCCATCTCGAAGGCATTGCTCAACGTGCTCGAGCAGAAGCGCCGCCTCGCCTACGCCGCCGGCGGCGAGGAGAAGATCACCGAGCGCCGGCGCAAGAGCCTGCTGACCGCCCGCGAGCGCCTCGCCGTGCTTTTCCAGGAGAACACGTTCATGGAATGGGGCCTCCATGCGCAGCACGACTGCCATCGCTTCGGCATGGAGAGCAAGTCGATGCCGGGGGACGGCGTCGTCACCGGCATCGGATACGTCGATGGCCGGCCGGTCGCGGCCTTCAGCCAGGATTTCACGGTCGGCGGCGGCGCGCTGGGGCGAATCCATGCCAAGAAGATCTGCGATCTCATGGATTATGCGCAGAAGGCCGGTATCCCGCTCATCGGCATCAACGACTCCGGCGGCGCGCGCATCCAGGAGGGCGACGACTCGCTCTCCGGCTACGGCCAGGTGTTCTTCCGCAATGTCGAGCTCTCCGGCCTCGTGCCGCAGATCTCCATCATCGCCGGGCCCTGTGCGGGCGGCGCGGCCTATTCGCCAGCCCTGACCGACTTCATCATCATGACGCAGGCGAACGCCAACATGTTCATCTGCGGCCCGGAGGTGATCAAGGCGGCCACCGGCCAGAGCACCACGATGGAGGAGGTCGGCGGCGCCGCGGCCCATGCCACCGTCAGCGGCAACGTGCATTTCGTGGCCGAAGATGACACCCAGGCGCTGCAGATCGCCCGCAAGCTCCTTTCCTTCCTGCCGTCCAACAACGTCGTCGATCCCCCGCACCGCCCCACCCCGGTGGTGGATATGTCACCCGACCTGGCTCTGAACCAGCTCGTGCCGGAGGATCCCAAGACGCCCTTCGCGGTGCACGACGTCATCACGCGGCTCGTCGATGAAGGCGACTTCCTCGAGGTGCAGCGCGATTTCGCCCGGAATCTCGTCGTGGGCTTCGGCCGCGTGCAGGGCGTGGTGGCGGGATTCGTGGCCAACAATCCCGCCCACAAGGCCGGCGCCCTCGACATCGATTCGTCCGACAAGGGCGCCCGCTTCATCCGCTTCTGCAACGTCTTCAACATTCCCCTCGTCACCCTCGTGGATGTGCCCGGCTTCCTGCCCGGCGTCGCCCAGGAGCGCGGCGGCATCATCCGCCACGGGGCGAAGATGCTCTTCGCCTACGCGGCGTCCACCGTGCCCAAGCTCACCGTCATCCTCCGCAAGGCCTACGGCGGCGCCTACCTCGCCATGTGCAGCCGCGACATGGGCGCGGACATCGTCTATGCCTGGCCCACCGCGGAGATCGCGGTCATGGGCGCCGACGGCGCGGTGCGGATCCTGTTCAAGCGCGAGATCGCCGCCGCCGCCGACCCGGGCGCGCGGGAGCAGGAGCTGGCCGCCGAGTACCGCGAGAAGTTCGCGTCGCCCTATGAAGCCGCGGGCAAGGCCATGATCGCCGACGTCATCGAACCCGCGCAGACCCGCGGCGTGCTCGCCATGGCGCTGCGCAACACCCTCTCGAAACGCGAGACGCGCCCACCGAAGAAGCACGGCAACATTCCGCTCTGACCGCCCGAATCGATCCTCCCCGCTTCCATGATCAAGCAACTGCGAGTCACCGTTGATGGCAAAGTCTACGCCGTGACGGTGGAGATGCTCGACGAGGGCATGGACTACGGCCTCCCCCCGCCGCCGGCCCGGGCGCAGCCCCGCCTCGCCCGCGTGACGGTGGCGGCCCCGGCCCCCGCGAAACCCGCCTCCCCCGCGACCACGGGCGCCGGCGATGTCCGGAGCCCGCTCGCCGGCCGGGTTGTGGCCATTGACGTGAAGCCGGGCCTGGCCGTAAACGAGGGCCAGCAGGTGGCGACCCTCGAAGCCATGAAGATGAACACCTACGTCTATGCACCGAAGCCGGGGCACGTCACGGCGGTGCTGGTCCAACCCGGCGATGCCGTCGAAGAGGGCGCGGTGCTGTTGACCGTTGCCTGAAATCACCCACCCGGTGCCGCTGCCGCCATGAACTACCAGACCGTGGGCCTGTTCGTCCTCTTGGGAACTCTCCTCTACCTCGGGTGGATGGTGAACCGCCTCAGCCGGACGCTGCGCCTGCTGCAGGAGCGGGCGGCCCCGCCGGCGCGTGGGTCCTCGCCGACGCCCGCCGGCGCGGTCGAGCCGGGCGTGGTTGCCGCCATCGCCGCCGCCGTCGCCGTGGTGGTCCGGGGCCGCCACCGCATCGTCGCGGTCCACCCGGACGCCGAAGCCCAGCATGCCTGGTCGGCCGAAGGTCGCCGGGAAATCTATCATTCGCACAAGGTCCGCTAAGAAAACCCGCCGGCATGCTCCCCTCTCCCGCCATCGTCCCGGAACTCGACGTTCGTGCCATCGACGGCTGGACCCTCCACGAGTTTGCCGAGGTCACCTCGACCAATTCGCTCGCGGCGCATCTGCCGCCGTGGTCGGCGGTCAGCGCCGGAGCGCAGTCCGCGGGGCGCGGCCGCGCCGGGCGCCCCTGGATTTCCGGCGAGGGCGGAATCTGGCTGTCGGCGGTGGTGCCCACGCCGGGTGACCCCGCCGGCTGGGCGCTGTTGCCGCTCGCCGCCGGCTGGGCGGTGCTCACCGCGGCGCGGGCGCTCGGGGTCGCGGCGGCGCGTCTCCGCTGGCCCAACGACATTCTCGTCGGCCGCCAGAAGCTGGCCGGCGTCTTGGTGGACCGCTTTTCCGCCGAGGCCGCCGTGATCGGCCTGGGTCTCAACGTGACCAACCGACCGGAGGCGGCTGAGCCCGCCCTCGCCGGCCAGACCGCGCGCCTGGCCGACCTGTTGCCCGCCGTGCCGCCGCGCGCCGCCCTGCTCGCGCGCCTGCTCGCCGAGCTGACGGGCGAACACCATCGCCTCGAGAGCGGTGACGCGGCCGGCCTGTGCCGCGATCTCCACGGCGCCTGGCGGAACCAGCACGTGCATGTGACGCTCGCGGGCGGACGGGGTGCGCTCAATGGGCGCATCGCCGGCATCGATGCCCGCGGCAGCCTGCTCCTGCTGGGTCCCGCCGGCGAGGTGCGCGCCCTGCCGCCCCATCTCGTCGAACTCTTGCGTGAAATCCCCTGATCCCTCTCACCCATGACGGCATCCGCCCGCAAACACACCGCCCGCTCCGGCTTCCCCGTGCTTTCGCCCGATGAAGCCGCGGCCCTCATTCAAAACGGCCAGACAGTCGGCTTCAGCGGCTTCACCCCCGCCGGCGCGACCAAGGTCATTCCCAAGGCCATCGCCCGCCGGGCGAAGGCGGAGCACGATGCCGGCCGGCCGTTCCAGATCGGCGTCGTCACCGGCGCCTCCACCGGGCCATCGCTGGACGGCGAATTGGCGCGCGCCAACGCCATCGCCTGGCGCACGCCCTATCAGTCCGATCCGGACCTCCGAAAACGCATCAACTCCGGCGAAACCCGTTTCTTCGACATGCACCTGAGCATGCTGCCGCAGAACGTGCGCTATGGCTTCCTCGGCAAGTTCTCGTGGGCCATCCTCGAGGCCGCCGACGTCAACAATGACGGCGCCATCGTCCTCACCTCCTCCGTCGGCGCCACGCCCACGTTCTGCCACGTCGCGGACAAGATTCTCATCGAGCTCAATCACCACCATCCCGCGGCGCTGTTCGGCATGCACGACATCTACGAGCCGGATGACCCGCCGTTCCGGTGCCCGATCCCGATCTACAAGCCGTCGGATCGCGCCGGCCGGCCCTTCATCAAGGTGGACCCGGCCAAGATCGCCGGCATCGTCGAAACGAACCTCCCCGACGAAACCGGCGCCTTCGATCCGCCCAACGAGGTCACGCGCCGCATCGGCCAGAACGTCGCCGGGTTTCTCGCGGCCGAGCTCAAGCGCGGCACCATGTGCCGGGGCCTGCTGCCCCTGCAGTCGGGCGTGGGCGACATCGCCAACGCCGTGCTCGGCGCCCTCGGCGAGCATCCCGACATCCCGCCCTTCGAGATGTACACCGAGGTCATCCAGGACTCGGTCATCAATCTCATCAACAGCGGCAAGATCCGCTTCGCCAGCGGCACGGCGCTCACCGTCAGCCAGGCCGTGCTCGCCTCGGTCTACAGCAACCTCACGGACTATCGCCACCGCCTGCTGCTCCGCCCCCAGGAGATCTCCAACCAGCCCGAGGTCATCCGGCGCCTCGGCCTGATCTCGATCAACACCGCCATCGAGTGCGACCTGTTCGGCAACGTGAACAGCACGCACATCATGGGCCGCAATATCATGAACGGCATCGGCGGATCGGGCGACTTCACGCGCAACGCCTTCATCTCGATCTTCACCTGCCCCTCGACCCAGAAGGCCGGCAAGATCAGCACCATCGTGCCGCTCGTCAGCCACGCCGACCACAGCGAGCATTCCGTGCAGGTCGTCGTCACCGAGCACGGCGTCGCCGACCTCCGCGGCAAGGATCCGTCCGACCGCGCCCGGCTCATCATCGAGCATTGCTCCCATCCCGATTTCCGCGACACGCTCAATCGCTATTTCGAGATGGCCAGGGGCGGCCATACGCCGCAAACCCTCTCCACCGTCTTCCGCATGCACGAGCAGTTCCTGAAGAAGGGCGACATGCGGGCCGTCGATTGGGCCTCCTAAACCGCCGCCCCCACCCTTCACCCGCCGCCACCACCATGAACATCCACCTCTATCTCTCGCTCAATCCCGAGGCCCTCGTCGCCTCCCACCTTCCGCCGGAGGACTTCGGCGCGTACCTCGCCGTCGGCACGCAGAAATTCTCGCGCGGCCAGGCGATGTTCTTCGAGGTCGACCCCGACGTGCGCAGCGACTACCCGCCCTTCCAAAACATCGCGACGCGCTGCGTGCCGCACCTCGACGGCTCGCCGCGCCGTTCCACCTATCTCGCGATCTACCGGGTGCTCGAGCACGTGCCGGTCGGCGCCCTCGGCCGGCTGCATCTCGCCACCCACGACGGCCGCGTGCTCAGCCTCGAGTCCGCCGCGTATGCCGCGCCGGTCGACCGCTCCTTCCACCTGTATCAGGAGTTCTGTCCGGTCACCCCGCGCGTGGTCAGCACGCTGGACCCGGCGGAATTCTGCCTGCGCCTCACCGACCCGACCGTGCCGGTCAACGTGCCCAAGATCGCCTTTGCCGAGCTCACCCTCGGGAAGCTGGCCACGGAAATCGAGTCCCCGGATGTCGGCAATCTGCCCTACTCCGGCCTGCAGCACCTGCGCGAGTGCCTGCGCGAGCTCAACCGCAAGCCCGGCAAGCCCACCAAGGTCACCGTACGGAACGTGCGCGACGACGTGCTCTACCGCACCATCCAGGGCGGCTTCTACGTCGGCCAGGGCCGGGAGCTGAAATACTACCCAATGCCGTCCGCCGCCGCGCTCGATGCCGAGCACCACGACTGGTGGCGTTCGGCCCAGGCCTCCTTCGGCAGCTGAGCCGCCCCCGCCCCGCCCGATCCTTTCCCTTCCTCCGGAGATTCCACCATGTTCATCTCACTCGTCAAATGGGCGCGACGCCGTCGGCCCGCCTCGATCTATCTGGCCGCGATGGCGGTCCTCTTCGTGGTCGCGTTCTTTGCGCGCCCGCTGTTCGGGCAATCGCCCGGCCCGGAGGCATCCGCCCCGCCCGCCGGGGGGCACGCCTTCAAGTTCTTCGCGCTCTTCAGCGACCCGAAGTACACCCAGCTCGAGATCGTCGCGCTGCTGGTGGTGCTGGGCATCGCCGTGGCCGGCCTGCTCTATGCCCTGCTGCTCGTCAAGCAGGTCAAGGGGGCGGACCAAGGCACGCCGCGCATGCAGGCCATCGCCGCCGCCGTCCGCGAGGGCGCCGACGCCTACCTGGCCGCGCAGTTCCGCAAGATCGGGCCGCTCATCCTGATCATCACGCTCGTGCTCTATTTCACCACGCAGAGCGACCTGGCGGCCTTCAAATTCGGCCGCGCGGGCGCCTTCGCGGTCGGCGCGGTGTTCAGCTGGCTGGTCGGCTTCGTCGGCATGCGCCTGGCCACCACCGGCAACCTGCGCGTCGCCGCCGCCGCCACCCGCTCCTACGGCGAGGCCATGCAGCTCGGCTACCGCACGGGCACCATCACCGGCATGCTCACCGACGGCCTCGGCCTCCTCGGCGGCACCCTCATCTTCATCGCCTACGGCGAACAGGCTTATGAGGCGCTGCTCGGCTTCGGCTTCGGCGGCACGCTGCTCGCCCTCTTCATGCGCGTCGGCGGCGGCATTTACACCAAGGCCGCCGATGTCGGCGCCGACCTGGTGGGCAAGATTGAGAAGAACATCCCCGAGGATGATCCCCGCAACGCCGCCACCATCGCGGACAACGTCGGCGACAACGTCGGCGACTGCGCCGGCATGGCCGCCGACATCTTCGAGAGCTACGAGGTCACCATCGTGGCCGCCATGATCCTCGGCCTCGCCACCTTCGGCCA
>DATIWI010000270.1:0-6510 GCA_035519475.1 Opitutaceae bacterium | reverse complement strand
TGCCCCAGTGGGTGATGTGCAGTGGATCCGTGATCGTAATCCAGACATGCCGGTAGATGCCGGAGCCCGAGTACCACCGGCTGCCGGGCTGTTGCGAGTTGTCCACGCGCACGGCCAGGACATTGGGCTCGTCGCCGAAGTGGAGGTCTGGCGTGAGGTCGAAGCCGAAGCTGCTGTAGCCATAAGGCCACCCGCCGAGATGCCGGCCGTTGAGCCAGACGTCGCTATTCATATAGACGCCGTCGAACTCCACCGCGACCCGGCGTCCGCGCAGCGCCTCCGGAACCGTGAAATGCTTGCGGTACCAGCCCGTGCCCGCCGGCAGATAGCCGCCCGGGCCGCCGGTGGCAGCGTGCTCGTCATACGGCCCCTCGATGCTCCAATCGTGCGGCAGGTCCAGTTTGCGCCAGGCGGCGTCATCAAACCCCGGCTGCTCCGCTCCACTCGCTTCCCCCCGGCAGAAGCGCCATCCGAAATCGAACGATTGATGAACCCGCGGCGCGCCGTCGGCCGCGGAGAGCCTGGCCAGCAACAAGGTGATCACCACCAACCACTGGCCAACGCCAAACCCGATCAGCCGCGGAAATCGTGCGCTCATGAATTCTGGTTAAACCATTCCGCCCGGATGAAAAGGCGGATGTGGCAGGCCCGGACCCCGCCTGCCCTGCATATTCCGTTGCAGGGATGCGGCGGCGGCTCAGCCCTTGGGCACCTCGCGGTACTCCCGCGGGGCGCACCCCATCACCCGCCGGAAGCAGCGAGTGAAATAGTACGGGTCGCGGTGACCCACCAGCTCCGCGATCTCGTTGACCGGCAGCTTCGTCGTGTCGAGCAGGCGGCAGGCGTGCTGCACGCGCAATCGGATCAGAAAGTCGATCGGTGCAAACCCGGTGTGCCGGCGGAACAGCGCTGAATAGTGCGTGACCGACAGGTGGGCCGCCGTCGCCAGTTCGTCCAGGCGGTGTGGCCGCTGCCAGTCGCGCCGCAGCGTTTCGACGGAGCGCCGCACCCGCTCGTCGGCCGACCGGAGGTCCCGCGGAGTCAGGGCGAGTTGCGCCACGGTGCTCAACGCCCGGCGCAGGGCCGCCGCCGCCGCGACCTGATGGCGCACGGCGTAGCCCCGTTCCAGCGCCGCGTAGACCTGGTCGAGGGCGATCTCGTCGAGGCGGTCGTCCGGAAGCGTCAGGACGACGGGCGACGACGATCCCCGCGCGCCGAGCAGGTCCCGCCACGCCTCGACTTCTTCGCCGGCGAAGTGCGCCCACACGATCGTCCACGGCTCGTCCTCGCTCGCGCCATAGGCGTGCGTCTCGTGGGCCGGCAGCCAGACCAGCTCGCCCGCGCCCATCGCCCGCGCCTCGCCGCCAGCCCGAACCCAGCCCGTTCCGCGCAGACACAGGATTACCAGCGTCGTCGGCGCACCGTCCGGTCGCTCCACGAAATGATTCTCGGCCGTCGGGAAGTACCCTGCGTCCGTCACGTGCAGTCCGCCCAGCAGCGGATGGCGCCGGGCCTGCGCCACCACCGGCTCAGGCAGGACGAGCATGTGCTGGCCTTCAAATCCATCGCGGCGCGGCAAGCCGTGGGGCATGGTGTAAGATCATGCAGGTTCTTCCATGGATTGTCCATTGTGTTGTTGTCCAAACGCGATGTAAGATCGTCCCGGATTCTTGAACGCATGACCGCCCTCTGCCCCGTGACTGTCCGTCGCGAGACGGTCGTCCTGCCGACCTACGAACCGCACGCGCCCGATCGCAATCCGATGTTCCTGGAGAAGCGGGTCTACCAGGGATCGAGCGGGCGTGTTTATCCCCTTCCGTTCACCGACCGCATCGCCGACAAACCGCAGCCGCGCTCGTGGGAGGCGGTGTTCATCGAAAACGAATTCATCTGCGTGATGATCCTCCCGGCGCTCGGCGGCCGGATCCACCGGGCCCAAGATAAGACCAACGGCTACGACTTCGTTTACCACCAGCCGGTGATCAAACCCGCGCTCGTCGGGCTCGCCGGGCCCTGGGCCAGCGGCGGCATCGAGTTCAACTGGCCGCAGCATCACCGGCCGTCGACGTTCATGCCCGCCGACGTGGCCGTCGAATCCCACCCCGACGGTTCCGTCACAGTCTGGCTGAGCGAACACGATCCGATGGCCCGGATGAAGGGCATGCACGGCGTGCGCCTGCACCCCGGCAAATCCTACTTCGAGGTGGTCGCGCGCGCCTACAACCGCACGCCGGACGTGCAGACTTTCCTGTGGTGGGCCAACGCCGCGGCGCGCGTGCATGAGCAATACCAGTCGTTCTTCCCGCCCGACGTGACCCATGTGGCGGACCATGCGCGGCGGGCGATGAGCACGTTTCCGCAGTGCCAGGGGCGCTATTACGGAGTCGACTACGCGGCCCGCGGCCGGGAGGGCATCCCCGCGACCGAGGTGCCGCGGCAGTTTGTCCCTTGCCACGCCGTAGCCCCGACGGGCGAAGGCGGGCTGCCGCATGTGCGCCGCCCGGCCGCCCGGCCCGCCGGCAACGGCGCCACCTACGCCCCCAACGACTTGTCGTGGTATGCGAACATTCCCGTGCCCACCTCCTACATGTGCGTGGGCTCCCGTGACGACTTTGTCGGCGGCTACGACCACAAGGCGCAGGCGGGGTTGGTCCACGTCGCCGACCATCACATCGCGCCCGGCAAGAAGCAGTGGACCTGGGGCAACCAGGAGTTCGGCTACGCCTGGGACCGGAACCTCACCGACCCCGACGCGCGCGGCGAATATCGTCCCTATATCGAACTCATGGCCGGGGCCTACACCGACAACCAACCGGATTTCTCCTTCCTGCAGCCGGGCGAGACGAAAACCTGGAGCCAGTTCTGGTATCCGATCCGCCAGATCGGCCCCGCGCAAAAGGCCAATGTCGAGGCCGCGGTCTGCCTGCGGATTGCGGAGGGCATCGCGCGCATCGGCGTCGCCGTCACCGCGGTGCAGCCGCACGCCACCGTCCGGCTCGAACACGCGGGAAAGGTCGCGGGCGAATGGATCCAGACGCTCGGACCCGACCAGCCGCTGGTCTTCGAGACTACGGTGGATCGCCGTGCGCCGGTCGAAACCTTCATGTTGCGCGTCCTGGCGCACGATGGCGGCGAATTGATCGCCTACACGCCCGAGGTCGTCCACCCCGGCAGCGTGCCGCCGCCGGCCGCCGAGCCACCCGCGCCCGCGCAGGTCGCCAGCAATGACGAGCTTTTCCTGATCGGCTTGCACCTCGAACAGTATCGCCACGCGACGCGCCGGCCCGAGCCCTACTGGCGCGAGGCGCTGCGGCGTGACCCGGGCGACGCCCGCGGCAACCTCGCGCTCGGCCGCTGGCACCTGCGCCGCGGCGAGTTCGCGGACGCGGAGCGCCACCTGCGGGCCAGCATCGCGCGCCTGGTCAGCCGCAACGCCAATCCGCCCGACGGTGAACCGTATTACCAGCTCGGGCTCTGCCTCCGGCAACAAGCGTTCGCGGCCGGCCTCGACGCCGCCAGACTGAGCGCGGCCTACGCGGCGTTCTACAAGGCCACGTGGAACCAAGCCTGGCAATCGGCCGGCTATCACGCCCTCGCGGAGATCGACGCGCTGCGCCGCGACTGGGGAGCGGCGCTCGACCACCTCGACCGCGCCCTGCGCGTGAACGCCGACCATCTGCGCGCCCGCGACCTGCAGGCGATCGTGCTGCGCCGCCTCGGCCGGCCGACCGAGGCCGCGGCGCTGCTCGACGCAACGCTCGCGCTGGATCCGCTGGACTGGTGGGCGCGCCACCTCCGGGGTGATCGGCTGGCCTGCGACTGGCAGGTGCGGCTCGACCTCGCCCTCGACTGCGCGCGCGCCGGCCTGTTCCAAGAGGCGCTCGCCGTCCTCGATGAAACCCGGGTTGGACCGCCAACCCGGGCTCCCGCCGCCGCGAAGGCGCCGCCCGTGGATTTGCCGGACGGCTCGCTCGGCACCGCGCCGCTGGTGCACTACTACCGGGCGTGGCTGGCCCACCTGCGGGGCGACCGTCGCGCCGAGCGGAGAAGTCTCGCCGCCGCTGCCAAGGCCCCGCCCGATTTCTGCTTCCCGGCCCGCCTGGAGGAGATCGCAATCCTCGAGCACGCGATCGCCGCCCGGCCCCGCGACGCCCGCGCGCCCTTCTATCTCGGCAACCTGCTCTACGACCGTCGCCGGCAGCGGGAGGCGATCCGGTGCTGGGAGCGGGCGGTGCAGCGGGAGCCGGGCAACGCCGTGGCGTGGCGCAACCTCGGCATCGGTTACTACAACGTCCTCCGGCGGCCGGCGGCCGCGCGGGCGGCCTACGAGCGGGCGTTCCGGGCCCGCCCGCGCGATGCCCGGTTGCTGTACGAACGCGACCAGCTCTGGAAGCGGCTTGGCGATCCCCCGGCGCGACGCCTGCGCGAGCTCCGCCGCCACCGGCCGCTGGTGCTCGCCCGCGATGATCTCTCCATCGAATTCTGCGCGCTGTGCAATCAAACGGGCGCGCCGCACGAGGCCCTGGCCGTGATGGCCCACCGCCGGTTTCAGCCCTGGGAAGGCGGCGAAGGCCTGGCGCTCGGCCAGCACGTGCGCACCCACCTCGCGCTCGGCTGGCGCGCGCTGCGACGGCGGAAGGCGCCCGCCGCCGTCGCCCATTTTCGCGCCGCCCTGACCGCGCCACCGGACCTCGGCGAGGCCAAACACCTGCTCGCCAACCAAAGCGACATCCACGACGCGCTCGGCTGCGCGCTGGCCGCCGCGGGCGACCGCGCCGCGGCGCGCGCCGAGTGGACCGCCGCCGCGGAAGCCACGGGCGACTTCCAGGCCATGGCGGTGCGCGTTTTTTCCGAAATGACCTATTTCTCCGCCCGCGCCCTCCAACGCCTTGGACGGAAGCAGGAGGCCCGCCGGTTGCTGCGCGCCTTGCTCGCCGACGCCCGCAAGCTCGCCAAGACGCCCGCCACGATTGATTATTTCGCCACGTCATTGCCGACCATGCTGCTCTTCGACGACGATCTGCCGGCCCGCCAGCGGACGACGGCATTGTTCCTCGAGGCCCAAGCCCGCCTCGGTCTGGGCCAGGCGTCCGCCGCGCGCCGCCTGCTCCGCCGCGTCCTGCAGCGCGATCCGAACCACGCGCTCGCGGCCGATCTGCTCACCGCGGACGTCGTCTGATCCCACCCGCCCGTTTCCAGCCCTCCCATGTTCCCCACCACGATCCTGACGAGGCGCCTCGGCGCGGCCTTCACGATTGCCTTCTGCATGATTCCATCCGCCCACCCCGACGCCGCGCGAGTCCTCGACCTCGCGGGAACCTGGCGCTTCCAACTCGACCGCGGCAACGTCGGGGCGACGGAACGCTGGTTCGCGCGCTCCCTCACCGCCACCATCGAGCTACCCGGCTCGCTGCCAGAGCGGGGCATCGGCGACCCGGTCACGGCGGAGACCCGCTGGACCGGCGGCATCTTCGACCGCTCCTATTTCACCGCGCCCGAATACGCGCCCTACCGCGAGCCGGGCAACGTCAAGGTCCCGTTCTGGCTGCAGCCCGAGCGTTACTATGTCGGCGCCGCGTGGTTCCAGCGCGACCTCGCCATCCCGGCCGCGTGGGCCGGCCGCCGCATGGTGCTCGCGCTCGAACGTCCCCACTGGAAGACGACCGTGTGGCTCGACACCCGCGAGGTGGGCTCGAACGACGCGCTTTCCGTGCCGCAGGAGTACGACCTCGGCGCCGGTCTCGCACCCGGCCCCCACGTGTTGACGATCCGGGTCGACAACACGCTGGTGCCCGACATCGGCGAGAATTCCCACAGCATTACGGACCACACCCAGGGAAACTGGAATGGCATTGTCGGGCGCATCGAGCTGGCGGCGACCGCGCCGAGCTGGATCGACGACCTCCAGGTCTATCCCCGCCTCGCCTCCAACTCGGTGCTGGTCAAGGGACGGGTGGGCGGCGCTGGGCTCCTGCCTCCGGAAAGCGCCGTGCGAATCGAGGTGGCCGGGGCAGGCGCTCCCCGGGGATCGGCGGTGCCCGCGAAGGTGCAGAGCGACGGCTCGTTTGCCGCCGAATACCCGCTCGGGGCCGATGCGCGGCGTTGGGACGAGTTCGAACCCGTGCTCTACCGGCTCACGGCGACGCTGGCGAACGGCGACGCGAAGACCGTGACGTTTGGCCTGCGCGAGCTGGGGAGCGACGGCCGGCAGCTCACCATCAACGGCCGGCCGCTGTTCCTCCGCGGCACCCTCGACTGCGCGGCCTTCCCGAGGACCGGCCATCCGCCGCTCGACGTGGAAGCGTGGCGGACGGAGCTGCGCACGATCCAGGCGCACGGTCTGAACCACGTCCGCTTCCACTCCTGGTGCCCGCCCGAGGCGGCCTTCATCGCGGCGGATGAACTCGGCGTCTATTTCCAGATCGAGGCCGCCTCATGGCCAAACCAGAGCACGACGCTGGGGGACGGCAAGCCGGTGGACGCCTGGCTCGAGGCCGAGACGGCGCGCAT
>DATIWI010000269.1:0-3549 GCA_035519475.1 Opitutaceae bacterium | reverse complement strand
ACGCCGTTGTCGTCGACGAAGGTGAGTCCGGACGTCGTGACGCTCGTCAGCCGCAGGCCCAGCTCATAATCGACCATGTCGTTCACACGGTAGACGCGGTCGTTCATCAGCACCTTGCTGTCGGTGCCGGCCGCCCGGACGCCTGTGACCTTGAGTCCGTCGATGTAGACCAGAATCTTGCGGTTCTGCTGGGGCGCGGCCGGCGGCGATGGCTGCGCGGCGGCCGGCGGCTCGGTCTTGGCGACCGCGGCGGGCGGTGGCTCGGTCACGATCGGGGGCGGCGTTGCCGGATTCACCTGGACGGATACAGAAGGAGCAGGTGATTCGACGGCAGGTGTCGCCACAGGCGCGGCCGGGGCGGGCACCGCCACCGCTGCCGGCGGAGGATTCGCGGGCGCCTGGCTGACGGCGGGCGGGACCGGAGTCTCATTGGCCGGGGGTTGAGTGGGCGGCAGTACGGGAGCTGCCGTCGGCGGCGACGCGGTCGCAGTCGCGACGGGCGCAGGTTTCGCTGCGGCCTCGGCGACGGTCGCTGCCGCCGGCTCGTCTGCCGCCGCGCTGGCCGTGGCGTCGGGGGTCTTGGGTGCGGGGGAAAACGGGGCGACAGCGCCGGGTGGAGTCGCGTGGGGCGCGACGGCGACTGCGGGTCTGCCCTCCCGCCGGAAGATGAGCACCGCAACGACCGTGATGCCGACGATGACCACCACCGCGGCGACGAGCCCGAGCAGCATCGTTTCAAATCCGATCGGCTTGCCCCGCCGAATGACCGTGGGCGCGACCGGAGTCCCGGCAGCCGGACTGGCGGGTGACACCGAGGCCGGCGGCTGCTGGTTCTGCAGCTTCTGGGCCTTTTTCAGGGCGTCGTTGATGAGGCTCATTCGGCGTGCGTGGTCCGCGGGTGGCGAATCTTCTGAGGGGGCGGCGCGGCGTCTGCAATCCCGCAATCAGGCGAGGGTCGAGACCTCCTTGACCGCGCGGCGGACGTCCCAGTAGTTGACCTCGTCGGAGTCGCGGACAAAGGCCGACAGCAGGGCCTTGTCGCAGAGATTGTTGATGATGCGGGGAATTCCCTTGCTCACGCGGTGGACGGACCGCATCGCCGCGGAGGTGAAGAAGGGCCGGCCGCTGGCGCCGGCGAGGGTCAGCCGGTGCTGGACGTAGTGGGTGGTGTCCTGGAGAGTGAGCGGGCGAAGCTCGGAGTGAACGAGGATGCGCTGCCGGAGCTGCCGCAAGCGATCCTGCCCGAGCAGCTCCTTCAGCTCGGGCTGCCCGATGAGCACGATCTGGAGGAGCTTTTGTTTGTCGGTCTCGAGGTTGGAGAGGAGGCGGATCTGCTCGAGGACCTTGAAAGAGAGATTCTGCGCTTCGTCGATGACGAGGACGATGTCGCGCCCCTGGTTGATGCGGTCGAGCAGGACGCGGTTGATCTGGGCGGCCAGATCGTGCTGGCCCTGGGCGAGGTGGGTCTCCCCCAATTCCTCAAGGATGGCCCGCAGCATCTCCAGCTCGGTGATGCGGGTGTTGAGAATCAGGGCGGTGTCGTAGTGCGCATCATCGAGTTCGTTGATGAAACGCCGGCAAATGGTGGTCTTGCCGCAGCCGACCTCCCCGATCAGCACGATGAAACCCTTCTTTTCCTGCACGCCGTACTTGAGGTGCTGGAGAGCCTCCTGGTGCGACGGGCTCAAGTAGAGAAACTTCGGGTCCGGAGTGATGTTAAACGGCATCTCCGTCAGGCCGTAGAAGCTCTGGTACATGATGCGGAAAGGGTTGCGGGACCGAAGGCCGGCCACTATGCGGTGACTACGCAGGCTGAGGCAAGCGGACAACCCTCGGAGTCGCAAGATTTACCGTTGCTTCCCAATCGGGCGGCGAACCGAAAAAAAGTTGCGGTTGGGCGGGAGGACGGCTTATCGAATGCCATTCCATCGTGACCGCGCGCCGCCTCATCCTCTGGACCTACACCGTGCTGTTTGTCGGCGTGGGTCTGATTTCCGGGATGTTCTTTTTTCGCACCTATCAAGAATACACCCAATTGCAGCGGCTGGAGGCGGAGAGCCGGCAGCGGCTGGCGCAGGCGGAACAGCGGCTCAGTGAGCACGAACGGGAGTTGCAGCGGCTGCGCACCGATCCGGAATATGTGGCGAAAGTCATTCGCGTGCAGTTGCGCTACGCCAAGCCGACGGAACTGATCTTTCGCTTCCCGGAACCGGTCCAGAATCCGCGGACAAGGTAGCGCGGCGCCAAGACCGGCGCGGGCGGGAAAAAAGTTGCCCCGTAGGAGGGCTGCACCTTCCCTCGTGCCCGCATGAGTGCCACGCCGCAACCGCTGCTGGAGCAGTTTGCCCGGGCCGGACAAAGCCAGGTGTTTGCATTTTGGAGTCAGTTGGATGAGGATGCGCGGCGCCGGTTGCTCGCGCAGGCGGCGGAAATCAATCTGGATGAGGTGGCGAGGCTGACGCGGATGCTTTTGGGGCGGGATGCGGCTCCCGGCGTCGATCTAAGCGGTCTCGAGCCTGCGCCCTACGTGCCGCGGCCGGAGAGCGGCGGTAATCCGGAGGCATGGGCAAGGGCAAGGGCTGTCGGCGCGGAGGCGCTGCGGGCGGGCCGGGTGGCGGCCTTCACCGTGGCGGGAGGCCAGGGCACGCGCCTTGGCTATGATGGACCCAAGGGAACTTTTCCGGTCACTCCGCTGAAGAACAAACCGCTCTTTCAGGTGTTCGCGGAGAAGATCGCGGCGGTGGGGCGTCGCCACCGCCGGCCGTTGCACTGGTTCATCATGACGAGCCACGCGAACCACGCGGCGACGGAGGCCTACTTCGCCGAGCACCGGTGCTTCGGGCTGGACCGGGCGCGGGTGCATTTCTTTCCGCAGGGCCGCATGCCGGCGGTGGATTTCACGGGCCGAATTCTGCTCGAGGCGAAAGACGCGATCGCCATGAGCCCCGATGGCCACGGCGGTTCGCTGCGCGCGCTGCACCGCAGCGGCGCGCTCGACCTCATGCGCGGCGAGGGTATCGACACGTTGAGCTACTTCCAGGTCGACAATCCGCTCGTGCGCTGTGTCGATCCGGAATTCATCGGCTGGCATCTGCTCCGGCGCGCCGAGATGTCCGCCAAGATGGTGCCCAAGGCCTACGTCGAGGAGAAGCTCGGCCACTTCTGCCTGCAGCGCGGCCGGCTGGTGGTCATCGAGTACAGCGATCTGCCGCTCGCGATGCAGCGCGAAGTGGACCCGCGGACGGGCCGGCTGCGGTATCTGGCGGGCAGCATCGCCATTCACGTGCTCGACCGCGAGTTCGTGCGGCGCATGGCCGGCGGGCGGGAAGGGGCCGCGACCAGTGGCGAGACCGCGTTGCCCTTCCATCGGGCGGACAAGAAGATTGCCACGGTGGACGCCGCCGGCAATCCGGTGAAGCCCGCCCAGCCGAACGGGGCCAAATTCGAGATGTTTGTCTTCGACGCGCTGCCTTTCGCGGCGAACGCCCTGGTGATCGAGACGCGGCGGCCGGACGATTTCTCCCCCGTGAAGAATGCCGAAGGGGTGGA
>DATIWI010000268.1:0-2394 GCA_035519475.1 Opitutaceae bacterium | reverse complement strand
GCCTGGACGGCGTTGATCACCAGGTTCTGCACCACCTGGCCGAGCTGGCCCCGGTCGGCATCGGCCAGCCAGAGGCCGTCCGGCAGGTCGAATTCGCACTTCACGCGCGAGCCGTGCAGGGCAAACTGCGCGACCTCGGTGACGATTTCCGGCAACAGCACCGCCGCGCGCACCGGGTCCCCGCCCTTGGCAAACGTCAGCAGCTGCTGCGTGAGATCGCGGGCCCGCAGGGCCGCGCGCTCCGCGTCCCGCAGGTAGCGGCCCACCTTCGTGAGGGCCTCGCCGTCGAGCAGCGCCAGCGTGATGTTGCCCATGATCGCCGTCAGAATGTTGTTGAAATCGTGGGCGATGCCGCCCGCCAGGATGCCGACCGATTCGAGCCGGGACGCGCGCTGCAGCTCCTCCTCGAACCGGTGGCGGACCGTCACGTCGCGGATGACCAGCACGGTGCCCACCAGCTCGCTGTCCGCATCGCGCACGGGCACGCAGCATCCCTCGACGAGGCTCGTCGCGCCGTTGCGCCCCACCAGGGTGGTGTGCGGCGGCAGGTCCACCAGGGCGCCGCCCCCGAGCACCTGGGCGGTGGGCAGCGTCAGGCTTTCGCTCGAGCGTGTGTCCCGGAGGACGCACACGTCGGCGATGTTCCGGCCGATCACGGTGGCGGTGTCCTGCTGGGTGATCTCGGCGGCCGCGCGGTTCATGAATTGCACCGCGCCCTGGGTGTCCGTGGTGATGACGCCTTCCGTCATCGCCCGCAGGGTGACGGCGAGACGCTCCTTCTCGGCGGCCAGCGCCGCTTCGGCGCGCTTGAGGTCGGTCAGATCCACGGCGGCGACGACGGCGTTGCCGACCTTGAGCCGCTCCTCCGAGCGCGCCATCCACCACCGCAGGTAGGTGTGATGACGGCCGCCCGCGAAATCCTGCGTCGCCACCTCGGCCTCGCCGTCGTTGCGCCCCTGCCAGATCGACTCGAGGAAGAGCTGGAGCACCCGCAGCACATCGGCCGCAAACAGCCGCGACAGCCCGCTCTGGAAGGGCTCCTTCGATTCCGCCTGATACCACCGCACCGCCGTCTCGTTGACGGCCGCCACGTGCACCTCCTCCTTCAGCGCGGCCAGGTCCTCCGGGTGGGCGGACAGATGGGCCGACAGATCGCGGACCCCGGCGGCGTACAGCAGCTGCAGGCGCCGCCCGATCTCGCGGAAATCCAGCTCGAGGATCGCGACGGGAATGTTCTCGAAGAGCGCGCGGTAGCGGGCCTCGGATTCCCGCAACGCCTCCAGCGCCTTGCGCCGGGTGGTCACGTCGCTCAGGAAACCCTGCAGATACAACAGCCGGCCCTCGGCGTCCCGCACGGCCCGGACGTCTTCGCTGATCCATTTCGTGGTGCCGTCGCGGCACCGCACCTCCGATTCAAAACCGGTCACGCTGTCATTCGACCCCAGTTCGGCGAAGAACTCGGCGCGCCGGCCCGGCTTGACGTAGAGCGAGTCGGCCAGCGCGCCCGGCCAGGTCAGGAATTCGGCGGGGGTCGCGAAACCAAAGAGGCGGGCCATCGAGGGATTCACCCGCACGAAGTTCCCCTCGGGGACCGATTGGTACACGCCCTCCACCGCGCCCTCGAAGAGATCGCGATAGCGCGCCTCGCTGTTCCGGATCACCTGCTCCGCCTCCTTCACGGCCGAAATGTCGATGACCAAGCCGAAGACCAGCCAGCGGCCGGGCCCCTGCGGCGTGATGGTGGCGCGCTCGTGCAACCAGTAGGTGCGCTCGGGTTTCACGATGCGGAACTCGTGCTCGTAACCCGGGGCACCCCCCTGGAGCGCGGCCGATCCCAGCACATACATCTGGGCGATCTCCGGCACCGTGAACTTCTCGTACAGGGTGGGCGACGCGACGAGCCTCTCGCTCCCAAAGATCCGCCGCTGCAGGCCCGAGGCCGGAACGTCAAACAGCCAGCTGAACTGGCCGTCGGCCTCGGTCACGCGGGCCCGCCACAGCATGCAGTCCGCCCGATCGAGGATCTGCTGCAGCTGCGCCTCCGTCGCCTTCCGCGCGTCTTCCGCCTCATGGCGCGCGGTCACATCCATCAGGACACCGACCAGGTTCCACTCGCCCGGTCCCGCCGGCGTGATCGACACCTGTTCGTGCAGCCAGAGCGTCTTTTCTCCGCGCAGCACGGGGAATTCCTGCTCGTAGCCGGACGCCCCGGACAGAATGGCCGCCGTGCTGCGGCGGTTCATCTCCTCCAGATCCGGGGTGTCCGCGGCATACCAGAGGCCGGTTCCCGTGGCCGGAGGCCTGGCGCCAAAGAGGCGCTCGCTCAGCACCGAGGCCGGCATGGTGAAATCGCGCCACCGCACCCCCGCGCCCGCGCGCACCGCGTGGCCCTGC
>DATIWI010000267.1:0-36667 GCA_035519475.1 Opitutaceae bacterium | reverse complement strand
CGCGCCTCGCGGGGGCGGTGGCGGCCCTGCGCCCGGCCCTCCGCGGGGTGGCGGATCTCCATTCCTTCCGCCTCGTGATCCTGCCGCCCGACGCGCGCAACGGCGGGGTGACCCGCCTCCTCTTCAACACGGTCCACGACCGGCCGTTGCGCGAGCACCTGGCCAGCCTGTTTGATTCCGCGGGCGCGGAGCTGACGGAAGTCTTAGCGGCGGCGGGCCTGCCGCGCGAGCGGGCCGCGCTGATCGACGCGATCGCGTGCCAGCGTGTGCGCGAGAACACGCTTTACCTCGGAGCCATCAACAAATCCGTCGGGGAGATTCTCGCCGAGGCGCGGCTACGGGAGGAACTCGGGCGGCGGATTGACGCGCGCCTCGCCGGCGATCCGTGGCCCGCGGGCACGCCGGCGGAGACGATCCGCCGCCAGCTGCGCGACGAACTCCGGCGCGACCCCGGCGCCGGCACGCTGCCACTGGAAGCGCCGGCGAAGCGCCCGCGGTGGGCCGAAGTGCTCCGGATCATCGACCTGGCGCTGACGCTGGCCTTCCCCGCCATGGGTGTGCTGGCGCGCGACATGGCCGCGGCGATCGGCCGGGTCGGCGACCGCCTCGCGCGCGGCGCCACCTGGTTCGGGTGGGGCCTCTGGTGGGTTTACGGCGGAGTCCCGACCGGATTGGCGCTGGCCGGCGTCCGCGTGGTCGAGGCGCTGGAGCGGGATCTGGTCGCGCCAGCGCCCGACCCGCAGGCGGTTGCCCGGTTCGAGGCGGAGGAGGATCGCCACCTCAAAAACACGGTCACGCTTTACGTTCCGGTGAAACCGTGGTGGAGCCGTCGGCGATTGATGGCGGTCATCCTTTGGGGATCGGAGCGGGGCACGCGGCATTTCTGGACCGCCGGCGCGCTCGCCGACATCGACACCATCCACTACGCGCGGATCTTCCAGGTCGACGGCGGCCGGTCGATGCTGTTCCTCAGCGACTACGACGGAAGCCTCAACCGCTACCTCGACGACTTCATCGGCGCCGGCAGCCGGGCCGTCGTGCCGATCTCCTCCAACCTGGCCGGCTGCCCGCCGACGCGGTGGCTGTTCGGCCAGGCCGATCCCGCCACCTTTGACGCCCGCTGGCGCGGAATGATCCGCCGCTACCAGCTCGCAGAGTTGCTGTGGTACAACGCCTACCCCGATCTCGCGGTGAGCGAGATTCTCGCCAACGCGCGCATTCGCGCCGGCCTCGTTGCCGACGCGCTGAGCGAGGACGAAGCCCGCCTCTGGACACAATCCTTGTGACAAACCCGGAACATCCATCCCCCTCCGAGATCCAAGCGCTGGTCTTCAGCGGGCACTCCGGCTTGCCGTGGACGGCCGCGCTCTGGCTCCGGGTGGCGCAGCCGGCGGCGGCGCGCCGCGCGCTCGGCGTGCTGGCCAGCGAACACGTGGCGTTTGGCCTCGGGGGCGGCGCCCGCAAGCGCGCCGTGCAAGTGCTCCTCTCGGCCGCCGGCCTCCGGGTCCTCGGGATTCCCGGCGCGGAAACGGCGCCCGCGACGGGTGCCTTCTGGCAGGGGATGGCGGCGCCGCAGCGCAGCCGCGCCCTCGGGGATCTCGGCGCGAACGCCCCCGCCAAGTGGAGCTGGAGCGATCGGGACACCCATGCGCTGGTGCTCATTTACGCCGCTGCGCCGGAACCGTTGCAGGCCGAACGCGCCACCGTGGAGGCCCTGCTGGCGCCGGGCTGGTCGGTGGCCGGCGAGCTCGCGCTGCACGTGCCCAGCGACGGCCGCGAACCGTTCGGTTTCAGCGACGGCCTGGTGCGCATGCGCCTTGATCTCGGCGATGGCCGGCCCGCCGAGCCCGGGGTGGATGTGTTGGCGCCGGGCGAGATCCTGCCAGGCTACCGCGACGCGAATGGCGTCGTCACGCCCGCGCCCGCGCTCGTCCGCGACGGCACCTATGTGGCGGTGCGGCAACTCGAGCAGGACATCGCCGGTTTCTGGAGATTCTGGCGGAGCCAGGCGGCTGACGATGAGGAAGCCGTGTGGCTGGCGGCGAAGGCGGTCGGCCGCTGGCCCAACGGCATGCCCGCCACCGGTTCGGCGCCGCAGCCCCCGCCGGAACGGCACCCATCGATCGTCTCGGGCCGGCTGACCTTTGCCGGCGATCTTCGCGGCGAGCAGTGTCCGGCGGGCGCGCACATCCGGCGGGCCAATCCACGCGACGGGTTGACGGACGATCCGGCGGCATCGCTCACGACGGTCGCGCGGCGGCGGCTGTTGCGGCGCGGCCGGCGGTACGGCCCGCCGGCGGACGCCTCCTGGTATCCGGACGCCGCGCGTCCGGGGGAGACCGTGCGCGGGGCGGCGGCGGAGTCGCGCGGCCTGCTCTTCATCGCCCTGTGCGCGGATCTGGCACGCCAGTTCGAATTCGTGCAGCAGACCTGGCTGAACAACCCGAAGTTTCACGGACTGAACAACGAGGTGGACCCGATCGCGGCCGGCGACGGCCTGCCGGACGACGGGCGTCGTTTTTCGATCCCCCGGAATCCGCTTCGTCGCCGTGTCTGCGGCCTGCAGAAATGGGTTACCGTTCGCGGCGGAGGCTACTATCTCCTTCCTGGCCGCCAGACGCTCGCCGCGCTCGCGGGCGGTGATTTGGATCCTTGAATGCGATGCGCAGCGGCGGCGCCGCGCGTGAATACCTGCGTTCGCTCTTGGAACTGGCGCGACGTCCGATTATCGTCTCGCCGGGCTTGTTCATGATCCTCCGCGTTGTTTCGTTGGCTTTCTTTCTGCTGTGCTGCCCGCTCACCGCGCCGGCGGAATCGCCAGTCCGCTTTGGAGCGCTCACCTGCGAGCATCTGGTCAATCCCATCGGAATCGGCGTGCAGCGGCCGCGCCTGTCCTGGAAACTCATTTCCGGCCGGGCCGGCGAGCTTCAGACCGCCTGGCAGGTCCGGGCCGCGTCCTCCGCGGCCGCCCTCGCGGCCGGCCGTCCCGACCTCTGGAATTCCGGCAAGAAGGCCTCCGATCAATCCGTGCTCGTCCCTTGGGGGGGCAATCCCCTCGGCCCTCGCGCGCGGGTATTCTGGCAGGTGAGGATCTGGGACCGAGACGGCGACGCCACCGCGTGGAGCAAGCCGGCGCAGTTCGAACTGGGCCTGCTGGATCCCGCGACTGAGTGGGAGGGTCAGTGGATCACGGCGGACCTTCCCCGGTACGATGTCGAGCGGGAGGCCCTGGCCCGGGCATCGTGGATCAACGCCGGTTCGGGAGCCGGGCAGGCAGCCGCGGTTCGTTTTGCGCTCGACCTTCCGGCGGATGCCACGGTGCGGCGCGCCGCGGTTGATGTCGCGGCCGACGGGTTGATCACCCTCTACGCCAACGGCGAGCCCACCCGGCAGGGTCCGAGCAGCCGCACGGCACCCCTCCGTGCGGACCTGCGGTCTGCCTTGCGACCCGGCCGGAACATCCTTGCCATCGCCTCGGCGGCGGTGCGCGGCGCGCTCCGCCACGAGGCGGACGCGGCCGGCCGCAACGCCATCGCGGCACACGGTGCCATCGAGCTGGAAGACGGCCGGCGTTTCGAATTCGACACCGACGGCACCTGGAAGGCCGCAGTGGCGCCCGCGGGTGACTGGTTCGCAACCGGCTTTGATGACACCGCCTGGCCGGGAGCGACCGTGCTGGGCCCTTATGCGGCGCAGCCGTCCGCGTACGCGGACAACACCATCGGTCCCGGCCGCTACCTGCGGAAGAACTTCCTCGTGAAGGGCCGGGTAGCCCAGGCGCGCCTCTACGCCACGGCGCTCGGCGTTTACGAGGCGTCCCTCAACGGGCAGCCCGTCAGCGACACCGTGTTGAATCCCGGGTGGACCGACTACAACAAGCGCGTGATGGTTCAGACCTACGACGTGACGCGCCTGCTGAAAAGCGGGGCCAATGCCGTTGGCGTCGTGCTCGGCGACGGCTGGTACGCCGGACGCCTCGGTTGGATGGGGCTGGCGCAATACGGCGCACGCCCTGCGTTCAACGCCCAACTCGAAATCACCTACGCCGATGGCTCCAGCCAAGTCATTCCAACCGATGAATCGTGGCGGGCGGGCGCGGGCGAGATCGTCGGCTCGGACGAACAATGGGGCGAGGTCATTGATGCCCGCCGGGCCGTCCCGCGCTGGGATCAGCCCGGGTTCGACGGCGTCGCTTGGACTCCTGCGGTGGCCGAGCGCCACGAAATGGCGCTCGTGCCGCAGCTCGGCCCCCCGGTGCGCCGGCTGCGCGAAGTGAGCCCGAAGGCAATTACTCGCCATGGCACCGCCTGGGTCGTTGATTTTGGCCAGAATTTGGTGGGGCACGTGCGGATCGGCGCCCGCGGGCCCGCGGGCACCGCCCTCACTCTGCGCCACGCCGAGATGCTCAATGCGGACGGCTCGCTCTACACGGCCAACCTGCGCCCGGCGCTGTCGACGGATACTTTCATTCTCGCCGGCGCGAGCGGGGTGGAAACCTTCGAGCCGCACTTCACCTTCCACGGGTTCCGTTATGTCGAGGTCGGGGATTACCCCGGAACGCTGACGCCCGAAGACCTTCGCGCCATCGTGGTCGGCTCCGATCTGCGGCCGACCGGGACCTTTGAATGCTCCGATGCGGGCCTCAACCGCCTGTTCGAGAACATTGCCTGGAGCCAGCGCGGCAATTTTCTGAGCGTGCCGACCGATTGCCCGCAGCGCGATGAGCGCATGGGATGGATGGGCGATGCGCAGGTCTTCGCGCCCACGGCGGCCGCCAACGCCGACGTCGCCGCCTTTTTCACCAAATGGATGGTCGACGTGAACGATGGCCAGAGTCCGCAGGGCGATTACGCCGACGTCTCCCCGCGCGTCGACCGTCCCCAACCGGCGTGGCCCGTGTGGGGCGATGCCGGCGTCATCATCCCGTGGGTGATGTACGGCGCCTATGGCGACAAGGCGTTCCTCGCGGACAACTACGCCGCCATGGCCCGCTGGGTGGAATTCAGCCGGCGCAATGCCAGCGACCTGATTCGCACGGGTGGCGTCGGCGACCACCTGGCCCCGCGCCGGACGCCCGTCGACGTCGTCGACACCGCCTATTTCGCCCATTCCGCGCAGTTGCTGGCGAAAGCAGCCGCCGTTCTCGGCAAGACCGATGACGCGGCCAGGTACGACCAGCTCTTCCGCGACATCAGCGCCGCCTTCAACCGGGCCTTCGTCGGGCCCGAGGGCGTGATCAAGGGCGACACGCAGACCGCCTACCTGCTGGCGCTCCAATTCGATTTGCTGCCGCAGAATCTCCGCGCCGCCGCGGCCCGACGCCTCGCCGGGGACGTCGAGCAAAGCGGCCACCTGACCACCGGATTTGTCGGCGTCGGACTCATCTGTCCCGTGCTGGCGCAGATCGGACGTCCTGACCTCGCCTGGCAGCTCGTGCTGACCGATACGTACCCCGCGTGGCTCTTCTCGGTCAAGAACGGCGCCAGCACGATCTGGGAGCGCTGGGATGGCTGGACCCCCGAGCGCGGCTTTCAGGATCCAGCGATGAACTCCTTCAACCACTACTCGCTGGGCTCGGTGGGCGCCTGGCTCTACGCGGGGGCGGCGGGCATTCAACCCGACGAGGATCACCCAGGCTACAAGCGCTTCTGGCTCCGGCCGCAATTCACTTCCCGCCTTGAATATGTGAAGGCGACCCTCGATTCACCCTACGGCGTGATATCCTCGCACTGGCACGCCGAGGGCGATCAGATGTTGTACGACGTTACCATTCCGCCGAACTCGTCCGCCGTCCTCACGCTTCCGGTTCCGCCCCAGGAGGTGCGGCAATCCGGCAAGCGCCTGCCGGCCGGCGACGCAACCGTCACCAGCCTCACGCTTTCCGCGGGCGCCTATCGCTTCTCCTTCGCCCGGCGGCTGCTCAAGTGAGCCGGTCGCGACGGCATTGATCGGCGCGGATCACCCGGACGTCTTGGCGGGGACGGGCGCGGGCTCGGCGACCCGCCGGGCGTTCCACTCGAGTTTGCGCGGCTCACCGCCGTCGAAGCTGGGCGCTTCGATGGTACCCTTGATCGCGTCGCCCGCGAGTTTGCCCTGATATCTCAGGACGAACTTGTTCCCGTCGAATTCGCGTTGAACTTCAAAGGCAATTGCCTCGCCCTTAAACGAGGCATTGGTGATCGAGGCATCGCCGAAGACATTACTGTAGGTGCCGGCGATCTGGCCGTCCTTCAGGGTGAGCTTGAGGGTGGTCTCGAGATCGCCGTTCGGGGTGCTGACGGACCATCTCCACGTGCCGGAGGGATCGCCGGCGACGGCGGTGGTGGCGGCGAGAGTGGCGGCAAGCGCGGCGAGGAGCAGGCGGCGGATATTCATGGCGAATGGTGGTGAGGGGTGCGACGGGGTTCGGGGATTACGCTGCACGACGACCCGAGTCAATCAAGAGGGCAAAGGGACCATCGCGTTAGGGGGACCGGGCGCATGCAGTTTGGTTTCGTGCTGCCGATGCTTTGCTGATGCAATCCGCGGCATGGCTCCGCCCGAGGCGCCGGCCGACCACCACAGCGAGCGCGTTCCCGACGAACTCGTGGAAGCGGGGGTGTACCCGACCGCCGCGGAGGGTTTCGACCACGGCTTGGTGGTACTGGCGATGGGGTGGTCGTACTGGCTGGTTCCGGCGGAGACGGGCTACCGGCTGCTCGTGGAACCGCCGGCGCTCGGGGCGGTCCGCGAGCAGCTGGCGTGCTTCGACCGCGAGAGCATCGGCTGGCCGCCCCGGCCGCCGCGGGAGGTGGCCGCCAGGGGCCAGCTCGAATTGCTGACCCCATTGCTGTGGGCCGCCGCGGTCCTGGTGGTGTTCGGGTTCCAGCAGGAATGGCCGGGGGTTTTGGAGCAGGCGGGGGTCCTGGACGCGCGCGCCGTGTTTGATCGCGGCGAAATCTGGCGGCTGGGCACGGCGCTATTTCTGCACGCCAACGTGGAGCATCTGGTTTCCAACGGCATCAGCGGACTCCTCGCCTTTTCCGCCGCGATCTCGACGCTCGGCCGGCGGCGGGGGTGGGGGCTGTTGGCACTCGCGGCGCTGACGGGAAATTTCGCCACGGCCGCGCTGAACTACCCTTTCCCCTACCGGTCGCTCGGCGCATCCACGGCGATCTTTGCCGCGCTGGGATTGCTCACCGGCCGGGCGGCGCGCGTGCTCCAACAGAGACACCGTCCGCGGCGCTGGCGCCCGGTGCTGGTGCCGCTGGCCGCCGGCCTGACCCTGCTGGGATTGTTCGGCGCGGGCGGGCCAAACACGGATGTCGAAGCGCACCTTGCGGGCTTCGCGGCCGGCCTCACGTTGGGGTTCGCCGCCGGAAGCCCCCGCGACCGGGCGGCCGGGACGTGACCGCCTCGACCTGGGATCCACGGTCGCTGCCTTTGCTCCTCTGCGGCGACCGGCCGGTGGCGACGCTCAACGCGCCGGCTTCAGGTGCCGGTCGACGAAGGTGAGAAAAGCGCTCCAATCGGCGGCGGTGATGGTGTGCCCGCCGGTGTGATAGTAGAAGCCCAGTTCGCCCGTGATGAGTGGCGTATCGAGCGGTGGTCCGTCGGTGGCGCCGAGGTCGGGTCGGCCGAGCAACCGGTAGACCGGCCCCGCCGCAACGGCGGCAAGAAATTCGCCGCGAGGGTCGCCCCAGAGATTCTCGGTGCCATCAATGATGAAGACTGGGCGCGGTGCGAGGAGGGCGATCAACAGGTGGGCGTCCACCGGCAGGTCTGTCCAGTGGCCCGGGTATTTCTGGAAATTGCCGGCGAACTGATAGCCATAGTTGGCCGCCAGATCGTCGACGGTTTCGCCGAAATCGCGGCGGGCCAGCGCGGCACCCATTTCCCCGCTGCCACTCGAGAACACCAGCGCGAAGCGCGGGTCGCTCGCGCCGGCCCAGAGAACGGTTTTGCCGAGGCGCGAGTGGCCGATCAGCGCCACGCGTCGCGCATCCACCGCGGGGTCTTTTTCCAGGCCGTCGAGCACACGGCTCGCGCCCCAAGCCCACGCGCTGATGGTGCCCCACTCATCCGGGGCAGGTTTGGTCTGGCCGGGCGCCAGCGCCAGTCCGATGACCCCGGCATCGAAGGTGTCCGGCTGGTCGGGTTGAACCTCGCTGTAGCGAAAGGTGGCATAGCCGTAGCCGCGGGCGAGAATGTCCGCGATGGGCCCCGCTTCGCGAAAGGCCGGACTCCCATCCACGCCCCGCGCCGGCGGCCCGCCCGCCAGGGGCGGATTGTTGAAGAAGACCAGGTGCAGCAGCACCGGCACCGGGGCCGTCGCCTGGGCCGGCAGATAGACGTGCAGATGGACCGTGGGACCGTCCGGCTTGTCGCCGAAATGCACGAGGACCAGCTTGCGCACCGCCAGGCCAGCCATCGCCTTGGGATCTGTTTCGATCACCTGAAACGTCGCCTTGGGCGCGCGCGGCGGCACGCGACCATAGATTTCGCTCTCGTATAGCCGGAGGATTTCCGGCCGCCGCTGTTTGAACCAGGTGTCCGCGTCGCGCACCGGCTGCCCGTTCTGCAGAATCAGCGGATCCGGCAGCGTATAGGGAGGCACCTTGTCTTCATCGTAGTTCGTAATGTGACCGGTCGGGGCCCGGCGCAACGTGTTGCCATGGGAGTCCTTCAGCGGAGCAGGAGGGGCGGGCGCCGCCTCGGCGGCACGGGCGAACCGGCCGGCGGGCGCGAGCAGGCCGATGGCGAGGGCGAGGCGGGGAAGCAGGGCGGACATGTTCCTGGGAGGATCGAGGACGGAGGGCGGGAAGAAAGGACAGAACGATCGGCGCCGCCGACATCGCGCGAGGCCGCGGGGCCCGCGCCGTCGATCAGCGGGCGGCCCGGCCCGTCGACTGGCGGATGATCAACTTCGGCTTGATCGTCCGCAGAATCGGCCGGGCCGGCATGCCGTCGCGCACCTGGGCCATCAGCACCTGCATCGCGGTCTTGATCGTCGGCTCGATCTGCTGGTCAACCGTGGTGAGGGGCGGGGCCATCATCGTCGCGAGGTCCTGGTTGTTGAAACCCGTCACCGAGGCGTGCCCCGGCACGGTCACACCGGCTTCCTGCAAGGCCCGGATGGCGCCGATGGCAATCTCGTCGTTGAGGGCAACGTAGGCGGTCGGCGGCTGCTTCAGCTCGAGGAATTGGCGGGCCAGAGTGTGGCCGAACTCGAAGTCCTGCGTGCGCAGGCATTGGGCGTCAAAGGAGCGGGTGCAGGCCGGCAGGTCCAGGCCGTGCGCGCTGAGCGCCCGCCGAATCCCGTGAATGCGTTCGAGGCGGCTGGGATGGTCCAACGGGATGCCGAGCAGACCGAACGCATGATGCCCCAGATCGAGGAGGTGATTCATCATCTCGAGCATGGCCTGCGCCCGGTCGAGGGTCACCGTGTTGGCGTGGGGAATGCCGTGG
Organism: Opitutaceae bacterium; assembly: GCA_035519475.1. GTDB lineage: Bacteria > Verrucomicrobiota > Verrucomicrobiia > Opitutales > Opitutaceae > Fen-1467. The sequence continues at coordinate 27,220 of DATIWI010000267.1, read as the reverse complement.
TGGTCGATGACCAGATGGGGCGTCTTGTGGCCACCGAGTTCCCGGATCCGCGCCTCCAATTCCGTCGTGTCGAAATGGCCGATGAACACGACCGCTTGTACCCGCATGGAAAGAAAGTGGCGGAGGATCGTCCGGCTCTGTCCCCGCTCGTACACCTCGATCAACGAGGTGTAGCCCTGGTCGCGCAGCTGCCGTTGCAGGGCGGCGAGCTTGAGCAGGATCGGCGGAGTCAGCAGGTTCTCCAGGCAGATGCCGATGCTCGAGGTGCCCTTGCCCTTGAGCAGGGTGGCGTAGGCATTGGGCGTGAAGCCCGTCTCGGCGAGCGCCTGCTGGACACGATCGATGGTCGCTTGCTTCAGGCCGGGCTGCCGGTTCAGCACGCGCGAAACCGTGGTGCGGGCCAGCCCGACGTAGCGGGCGAATTCTGCCGTGGACGTGATCCGGGGCGGCATGGACTTCGAATTGGTCACGGCGGGGAAGGCGATACTTGGTCCGCGGGCGCAGGACTGTCAAATCGGGAGCAGGCCGGAACCCGTCCCGATAGCGCTTGACGCGGACACCTGTCCGCGAATCCTGCTTAGGGCGCCCCAAGCAGTCAATCTGGCGTTACCCCGGCCCTCCGCCCCCATGCCGCCCCCGAGACCCGATCTTGCCTCTCCGGCCGCCGCCGGCGCCTCCGCTCAGCGCGGGGGAGAACCGCCGCGGCGAGCCCGGAAGCGGCTCACGGATGATCCGTGGGCGGGCGCGGCGGCGATCCGGGCGCGGATCCCGGAGCTTTCCTTTCCTGCGCGGGACCACGTGGTAACCGATTACGGCGCGGTGGGTGATGGCCGCACCGACGACCACGCGGCCATCAGCCGGGCCCTGACCGCGTGCGCGGAGGACGGCGGCGGTCGCGTGGTGGTGCCGCCGGGTGATTTTTTGACCGGCCCCCTGCGGCTGCGGAGCAGGGTGAATCTCCATGTCGTGGGGGGGGCAACCCTGCGCTTCACCACGGATTCGTGTCGCTATTTGCCTCCGGTGCTGACGCGCTGGGAGGGCATCGAATGCATGGGTCTGTCCCCGCTGATCTACGCTCTCGATCAGGAGAAAGTCGCGGTCACGGGCGGGGGGGTGCTGGATGGCCAGGCGGGCCCGGGCCGATGGTGGCATTGGGCCGGGCCGTGGGAAGATGGGCTCGCCACCGGCTGGACGCGGGGCGAGCCGCATCAAGCGGCGGCGCGCGAGCGGCTGCATCGCTGGGCTGAATCAGGGCTTCCCGTGGGGGAGCGTTTGCTCACCGGGCAGGATCGACTGCGGCCGATGTTCATCCAGTTCTATCGCTGCCGCGATGTTCTGGTCGAAGGGGTCACCCTGCGGAATACCCCCATGTGGGGAATTCATCCCGTGCTGTGCCGGGCGGTCGCGGTGCGGCGGGTGCAGGTGATCAGCCCGGGTCCGAACAACGACGGCTGTGTGGCGGATTCCTCGCGGGAGGTTTTGGTGGAGGAGTGCCTGTTTGATACGGGGGACGATTGCCTGGCAATCAAGGCGGGCCGCAACCACGATGGCTGGCGGATCAACACGCCCGCGGAAGACATCGTGATTCGCAACTGCCGGATGCGGGGCGGCCACAGTGCCGTGGCGATCGGCAGCGAAATCTCGGGCCACATCCGCCGGGTTTTCGTCGAGCGCTGCACTCTGGACGGGGCGCAACTCGACCACGTCGTGCGCATCAAAGGCAACTCAACGCGCGGCGGGATTGTCGAGCAGATCCATCTGCGGGACATCGCCGCCCGCCGGGCGTGCGAGGCCGCGGTGCGGATCGATCTGCGCTATGATGAGGCGGTGGAACAGGGCGACCGCTGGCCGCAGGTGCGCGAGGTCGCGATCGACCGCCTCGATTGCGATCACTGTGAGCGCGCGATCTGGATCGAAGGGTTGGCGGCCATGCCCGTGCGCGGCGTGGACATCCGCGACAGCGTGTTCCGCCGGGTCGACGCACCGAATATTCTCCGCGATGTCGACGGTTTCTCGGCGGCGCGGACGGCGTTCCCGCCGCCGTTTCGCGGCCATTGAGGGAAGCCACCGGCTGAGCGGATGCCTTGGGGGCAGGCGGGCCGACGGTTGCCAGCCAGGCCGCCGCGGCTAGGCTCCAACTGTGCGCCAGCCCTCGGCAATCTCGGTGATCGGCGTTGCGGCCGCGTGTCTGGGGCTGCCGGTGGCGGGAGCGCTTGTGGCCGGTCGCAGCTTGGGCCCGCAGCTTCGTTTTCCGCCGCCGTTGGAGATACCGCAGGATTATTCGCGTTTCTCCTGGCTTGCGGCCGGACTCGTGCTGGGAGCGGGCGCGCTCATCGGCGCATCCTGGCTCGCCGGGCGCCGCCCAGCCGCGCGGGCGCGAGCGAAGCCCGGGGCGGTCCCGTCGCCAGACCCTGCCGGTCGCGGGCCTTCGACTTTCAAGCAGCGGCGGTTTCCGCGGTGGGGCTGGGCTGCGATCGTCTGGACGCTCGCCTGGTGGTGGCTCGCGTGGACGCGACAGTCATGGTTCGCGTGGGGCCAGCGCTATACGTTCACACCGTTGTGGCTGGGATTCATCGTCTGCGCGCAAGCACTCACGACGTGGGGTGGTGGCGCCGGGCCGCGGCCGCCGGCGGACTGGCTCCGGCTCTTCGCGGCCAGCGCAGCATTCTGGTGGGTCTTTGAATGGCTGAATCGCTTCGTGCGGAACTGGCACTACCTCGGAGTCACGGACGCGGGGCGATGGGAATATGCGATCCATTCGACGGTCTGTTTCTCGACCGTGCTGCCTGCGGTGGTCGCCGTGCGCGCCTGGCTCGGCACCCTGTCGCGCTTGCAGGTGCAACTGGGCGCTGGAGCCCGCTGGCGATGGCTCGATCATCCCGGCACGGGGTCGACGATGATCGCGATCGGGGTGGCGGGGTTGGGATTCACCGGAGCGCAGCCGCTCTACTTTTATCCCGCCCTGTGGGCGGCTCCGCTCTTGATCGGGGTGGGCTGGCTCATCCTGGGCCGGGCGGACGGTTGGTGGCGCCAGATCGCGGCGGGCGACTGGCGCGAGGCTGGTTCGTGGGCCCTGGCGGCGCTCGTGTGCGGCCTTTTCTGGGAGCTTTGGAACCTGCACAGCGCGGCGAAATGGGTCTACACGGTGCCCTTCGTGCAGCGCTGGCGGGTTTTCGAGATGCCCTTGCTGGGCTACGCCGGCTACCTGACCTTCGGCCTCGAATGCGCCTGGGCGACTCGGTGGGTGTGGGGAGGCCGGACGAACCGCGGGCCGTCGGTTCAGGCCGGCGAGTCCCGCAGATAGGCCGCGACCACCGGCCGGTCGGCGGCCGCCAGATCATATTTCTGGAGATCCCGGGGCTGCACCCAGGTGATGGCGACGTGCTCGGCCGGACTGGGTTCGGGCGAGCCGGGCGCGAGCCGGCACACGAAGGGGATCATCTCGATGGCAGTGCGGTCATAAGTGTGGGCCACGCGGGGGAGTGCCCGCACGATGGTGATGTCGCAGACGAGTTCCTCCTTGATTTCGCGGATAAGTGCGGCCTCGGCCGCCTCACCCGCAGCGACCTTGCCGCCCGGAAACTCCCATTGCAGGGCGAGATGTTTGTGGATCGGACGCCGGGCGAGCAGGATACGGCCATCGCGCTCGATCAGCGCGCAGACCACGGGAAGGGGCGCAGGCGCATCCACGAACACACAAGAACACGAAGCGGGGCGGACGAAAAGCTCTTCTGCGCCATCGGGCGGATTCGCAGGACCGGACTGCGACTTTCGGGAGCTTGGCGGGTTCTGAAGACGTGAAGACTTTCCTTGTCGTTTCCCTGAAGGTGTTCCTCGCGATCGCGCTCGGTGTCATCGTGATCCACGTGTGGCCGGTGGCGATCGTGCCGCTCTTCGTGGGCTTGGTGCTGATGCTGGTGCTGGGCATGCTGTTCGTGGCCGGACTGGTCACAGCGGGCGCGGTCGGAGCCGGGGTCGTGGCCGGGCTGCTCGCAGCGGCCGCCGTGCTTCTGGCCGTGCTTTCGCCAATCTGGATACCGTTGGCCGTGATCTTGGGGATCATCTGGCTCGCCAAGAAGCCGGGTGGCTCGCGGCCCCGGCCCGCAGCCACCGCCTAGGACGGCGTTGCAGCCGGCCTAACAGCGCTGAAAACCCTCGCTTGTAGTGCGGGAGCCGCGGGCGGTCGCGCCGGGTTGGGATTGTGGACACGACGCGGATCGTGCAGGTTGTGGCATCCGATCTGCCATGAGCACGAACCCGGTCGTCTTCAACAACACCGTCCTGCGCGACGGGCACCAATCGCTGGCGGCCACCCGGATGTCGACCAAGCAGATGGAGGCGGTGGCCCCCGAACTCGACACGATGGGCTTCGGTTCGCTGGAGACGTGGGGCGGCGCGACCATCGACGCCGGCGTGCGCTACCTCGGGGAGTTTCCGTTTGCCCGGCTCGATGCGTTGAAGCGGCTGGCCCCGCGGACTCCGCACACCATGCTGCTGCGGGGGCAGAATATCGTCCAATACACCAACTTCCCGGACGACGTCGTCGAGGCGTTTGTCGCCGCGGCTGCCCGCCACGGCATGGACATCTTTCGCGTGTTCGATGCGCTCAACGACCTGCGCAACATCGCGACGGCGATCCGGGCCGTGAAGCGGGCGGGCCGGCACGCCCAGGGGACCGTGTGCTACACGACCAGCCCGGTGCACACGCCAGAGATGCTGATCGAACTGGGTGTCGAGATTGAGGCCATGGGATGCGATTCAATCTGCGTCAAGGACATGGCCGGGCTGCTGCCGCCGCACGTGGCCTATCAGATCGTGCGCGGGCTCAAGGGCCGCGTGAAGATCCCCGTGGTCGTGCACACCCACGACACGGCGGGTTTCGGGGCCGCGGCCTATTACGCGGCCATCGAGGCGGGCGTCGATGCGGTGGACACCTCGATCGCACCTTTCGCCAACGGCACGGGTCAGCCCGACACCTGGCGAATGCTCGATGCGCTCTCTTTGCACCCCCGCCGGCCGCAGTACGACCTCGCGACACTGCGTCACCTCCGCGAAGTGCTCACGCGCATCTACGCCGAATTGGCGCCGTTCACCAGTCCGCGCAACGAGGTGGTGGACAACGATGTGCTGACCTACCAGGTGCCCGGCGGCATGATCAGCAACTTTCGCAATCAGCTCAAGGAGCAGAAGATGGCGGATCGATTTGTCGAGGTCATGCGCGAGATGCCCTATGTGCGGCAGTGTCTGGGCTGGATTCCGCTCGTGACGCCGACGTCGCAGATCGTGGGCGTGCAGGCGATGCTCAACGTCAAGTTTGGACGCTGGAAGAATTTCTCCCCGGAGGCCATGAAGGTCGCGCTGGGGTATTACGGGCGGACACCCGGCCCGGTCGATCCCGAGGTTCTTGTTTTGGCGGAAAAATTGAGTGGCAAGCCGCGCTACACGGGCCGCCCGGCGGACGCGTTGGAACCGCGCATGTCCAAGTTGCGCGCCGAACTGGCCGAGAAAGGCCTGCCGGCCGACGACGAGCACTGCGTCATCTACGCCATGTTTCCGCGCGAGGTGGAAAGCCTGTACCGGAAAGGCACCCCGCCGGCGGGGGCCGCCGTCTCTGGCCCGGTGGCTGCGGCGCCGCAGCCCGCGGTCCGGGCCCCGCAGAGCGTGCAGCCGGTGATCCCCGGCACCAGCAAGAAGATCAGCCGACTCGCGCTCACGGTCGACGGCCAGCCGCATCAGGTGTCCGTGGAAGAGGTGGGATGAAGGTGGGCGATTGGTTCCGGCTGGCAAACCCGGACGTTTGGCGCTAAGAAACGGCTCGGCCGCTCCACGGCCGAGCTTTGGTCATTGCGACAACTTTTGCTGCGAAAACGGAGATGGAGCCCGGCTTATGGATCAGCGCATCCCTTTGCTCCGGCACGAAACAGGCTAGCTTCAGCAGTGTGACAGCAATGTCACGGTCATCAGTCAGTCAGTCAGGAGGTGCCTTATGCCTCAGCGCACTTATCTCGAGCGGGGATTGTCGGTTCTGGAGGCCCGGCTGCAGAATCCGCAGCCGGGGTTCGCCAGTCATGCGGTTGACGCGCGTCCGTTCATCACGCTGTCGCGCGAGACCGGGGCGGGCGCCACCACCCTCGGCACGCTGCTGATCCCGCAGTTGGACGAGGCGTTCGGCGAGGAGGGTCAGGGCTGGGTGTTTCTCGACAAGAACCTGCTCGTCCAGGCCCTCGCGCGGCGCAATCTGCCCGAGCGCCTGGCCGAACACCTGCCGGAGGACAAGATCTCCGAGATCAAGGCGGTGATCGGCGAATTGGTCGGCCTGCATCCGCCGCTTTGGGACTTGGAACGCCAGGTCGCGGAGGCCATTCTGCAACTCGCCCACATGGGCCGGGTCATCCTCGTCGGGCGCGCCTCCTTCCTGATCTCCCGTTCCCTGCCCAGCGGCCTGCATGTGCGGCTGGTGGCGTCCCTGGAAGTGCGCACGAAGCGCATGATGGGATTGCTCGACTGCAGCGCGGCGGAGGCGGAGGAATACATTCGCAAGATGGATCGGGGCCGCCAGCGCCACCTGCGGACACGGTTTGAGCAGGACATTGAGGACCCGCACACGTACGACCTCGTGATCAACACGGACCGGATGTCGCCCCAGACGGTCGCGCGCCTCGTGATCGGCGCGCTGCGCGACCGGTTCGCCGATCTGCAGGCTGGCGTGGGAGCGGGATCCCCGCCGGTGGCCACCGCCGCGGTTTGCGGTTGAAAGAGCGGGCGGGCGGTGTGCTCACCGTCGTTCCAAGGATTCGAGTTCGCTGGCCGCGGCCTCCCATTCGGCGTTGGCGGCATGCAGGCGATTGACGACGCCCGTCAATTCGCGATTCAACTCGGCGGGTCGGCCCGGTTCCGCGTAGGTCGCCGGCGTCTCGAGCAGGGCGGTGAGCTGCGCCTGGCGCTCCTCGAGGGCGCCGATCTCCTGTTCGAGGTCGTGCACCTGGCCGCGCAGGTGTTTCAACGCGGCGGATTTGGCGGCGCGCGCCTGGGCGTCCGCCCGGCGGCGCTCCCGCGCTCGGGAGGCGGCTGGCGCCAACGCCGGCCGCCGGAGTAGTGCCGCGGCGCGCGCGGGTGGGACCGGTTGGTCGCCGCCGCTTTCCACGGCGGCGCGGCCGTCGGTGGCGTGGGATTTCTCCAGGTAATAGTCGTAATTGCCGTGATAGGGAGTGAGGCGGCCCGCGGCGATGTGCAGCACGCGGTTGGCGATCGCGCGGATGAAGTAGACGTCGTGGCTGATGAAGATCAGCGTACCCGTGTAGGCATCGAGCGCGGCGAGGAGAGCGTCGGTGCTGGGAATGTCGAGATGCGTGCCGGGCTCGTCCATGAGCAGCAAATTGGGCGGGGCGAGCAAGAGCCGGGCGAGGGCGAGACGCGACTTCTCGCCGCCGCTGAGGATCCCGATCGGCTTGAAGACATCGTCCTTCCGGAAAAGGAAGGCGCCGAGGAGCGTGCGCGCCGCCTGCTCGGTGAGTTCGGGGTTGGGGGCGCGCATTTCGAGGGCCGCCTCGAGGACGGTGCGGCCGGGCGGCAGCACCTCGATGCGATTCTGGGAGTAATAGCCGGCCCGCACGTTGTGGCCGAGTTCGCGGGTGCCGGCCTGGAGGGGAACGACGCCGGCGAGGATTTTGAGCAGGGTCGACTTGCCGGCGCCGTTGGGACCGACCAGCACGATGCGCTGGCCGCGCTCCGCGGCGAAGTGCAGCCCGCGGTAGACGACACGGTCGTCGTACGCTTGGGTCACATCGGTGAGGGTCACCACCCGCCGGCCGCTGCGCGGCGCCTGCGGAAAGCGGAAACGCAGGCGGGCGACCTCCGCTTCGGGCGCGTCGATGGCCGCGGCGAGGATGTGCGCGATCTGCCTTTCCTTGGACTTGGCGCGCGAGGCGAGCGACGCCTTGGCCCCGAAGCGGTCGATGAAGCGCTGCAGATGGGCGACCTCGCGCTGCTGGTTCTTCCAGGCGGCGCGTTGATGCGCTTCGTGGGCATCGCGCTGGCGGATGAACTCGTCATAGTTGCCATGCCAGCGCCAAAGGCGTTCGCGACGCAGTTCGAGCACGCCGGTGCACAGGGCGTTGAGGAAGGCGCGATCGTGCGAGATCATCACGAGGGCGCCCGGATAGCGGGAGAGGTGATCCTGAAACCACAGCAGCGCCTCCAGATCGAGATGGTTGGTCGGCTCGTCGAGCAGGAGCAGGTCGGGCGACTGCACCAGCAGCCGGGCGAGATGCGCCCGCATCACCCAGCCGCCGGAAAAGGCGCGGGCCGGACGATCGTCGTCGCCCGGGCGGAAACCGAGGCCCGCCAGGATCTGCCGGGCGCGGGGCTCCACCCGATAATCCTCGGGATCGTGCGGCGGAGAACCGGCGGCGGCGGGGCCGGCGCGAGCGGGGATCGCCGCGCTGATCCCCGTCGCAATCTGTAGGATGGTTTCGTCGCCGATCGGTGCAGTCTCTTGAGGCAGGAAACCGACGGTGGTGCCGCGCTGCCAGGTGAGGGTGCCTTCGTCGGGCGACTCCTCGTCCAGAATGAGCCGAAAGAGGGTGGACTTGCCCGCGCCGTTGGCGCCGACGAGTCCGAGGCGGTCGCCGCGCACGACCGTGAATGCGACCTCCGCGAACAGCGTCCGCGTGCCGAAGCGTTTGGCAATGCCGGCCAGGGTCAACATGGCGATGGCAGGCAGAGAAACGGGCAATGGCCGCGTCGTCGAGAGCGGGCCACGCCCTCCGCCGCCCGGGAGGGATCCCGCCCGCGGCCTCAGCCCGGCAGGAGCTCCGCCACGAGGGATTTTTCCATCTGCAATTCCTGCTCGGTGGCGGCCAAGCGGGCGCGGGCGAACGTGTTGATCGGCCATCCCGGCACCACGGACCACTTCTGGCCGTCGCCGCGGAGGGGAAAGGAGTAGATCAGGCCCGGGGTGATGCCGTAGGCGCCCTCGGAGCAGACCGCGACACTGAAGCAATCATCGGCCGGCGAGGGCGTGGTGAGCGCGCGCACCGTATCGATGATCGCAGTGGCCGCCGAGGCGGCGGAACTGGCGCCCCGCGCCTCGAGGATGGACGCGCCGCGCTTCTGGACGGTCGGAATGAAGACTTCGGTGAACCACGCGTCGTCCTGGATGACCGCCGGGGCGTTCCGGCCGTTGATCCGCGCGTTGTGGAAATCGGGGTACAAGGTCGTGCTGTGGTTGCCCCACACCGCGACATTGGTCACGGCGGAGACGGGCACGCCCGCTTTTCGGGCAAGCTGCGTCTTGGCGCGGTTCTGGTCGAGCATGGTCATCGCGAACCACCGATCGGCCGGAATCGATCGAGCGTTCCTCATCGCGATCAGGCAGTTGGTGTTGCAGGGATTTCCCACTACCAGGACGCGAATATCCGGCGCAGCGGTCCGGGCGATGGCCTGACCCTGGCTCGTGAACACCCGGCCGTTGATGCCGAGGAGATCCCGGCGCTCCATGCCCGCCTTGCGCGGCACGGAACCGATCAGCAGGGCCCAGTTGACGCCGCGAAAGCCCTCGTCGAGCGAGGCGGTGGGGACGATGCCGCGGAGAAGGGGAAACGCGCAATCATCGAGTTCCATGAGGACGCCGTGCAGCGCCTTGAGCGCGGGCTCGATCTCCACCAGATGGAGGATGACCGGCTGGTCGGGGCCAAACATGCCGCCCGCGGCGATCCGGAACAGGAGCGAGTAGCCGATCTGGCCGGCGGCGCCCGTGACGGCGACACGGAGGGGAGTCTTCATGGCGGCGGGAGATCGGTGTGGCCTTCGGCCGGCATCGTTCTGGAAAGGCGAAGGGGAGGATGGCCGGGGCTGGCCGGGGTCGAGCGATCAAGAACGGAACCGCGAGCTCAAGGCGCCATACACCTCGCGGATGGCCGCCTCGGTCGTGGCCCAGTCGATACAGGCGTCGGTGATAGAGACACCGTAGCGGAGCTGCACGCGGGGCTGGGGGAAGGGCTGGCTGCCGGCGGAGAGGTTGCTCTCGATCATGGCCCCCATGATGGAGGTGTTGCCGGCGGCAATCTGCGCGAGAACCGAGTGCAGTACCTCGGGTTGCCGCTCCGGCTGTTTCGCGGAGTTGTCGTGGCTGCAATCCACGAGGATGGCTTTCGGCAGGCCGGCTTCCCCGAGGAGGCGTTCCGTCTCGCGGATGAAAGCGGGCCCGAAATTGGGGCCGGCGGTGCCGCCGCGGAGAACAATGTGACAGTTGCGATTGCCGCGGGTGACGATGGCGGACGCGGCGCCATCGAGGCTGATGCCGAAGAAAGTCTGGGGCTGCGACGCGGCGCGAATGGCGTTCACGGCGGTCAGCAGGTCTCCATCGGTGCGGTTTTTGAAGCCGAGGGGCATGGACAGACCCGAGGCCATCTGCCGGTGGGTCTGCGATTCCGCGGTGCGCGCGCCAATCGCGCACCAACAGACAAGGTCGGCGATATACTGCGGCGTAATGGGATCGAGCAGTTCCGTGGCGGTGGGCAGGCCGAGATCGAGCACATCGCGCAGAAAGGTGCGCGCCAGGCGGAGGCCCTCGGCAATGTCGTACGTCCCGTCGAGGTGGGGATCCATGATGAGCCCTTTCCAGCCCACGGCGGTCCGCGGTTTCTCAAAATAGACGCGCATGACGATCAACACGCGGTCGGCGACCTCGCGAGCGAGTCGGGCCAGACGCTGGCCATAGTCGCGACCGGCGGCGAGGTCGTGAATGGAGCAGGGGCCGACGATGAGCAGCAGGCGGCGGTCATCGCCGAAGATCAGATTGTGAATCTCCTTTCGGGCCCGCGTGATGAATTGGGCCTGTGCCGCGGATTTGGGCAACTCGCGCAGGAGTTCCCGGGGGGTCGGGAGCGGCCGAGTGGCGATGACGTTGAGATCAGAAGTCCTCTGCACCGAACGGGCAAATTGCTGGCAGCGGTGATCACAATCAAGCCCATGATTCACGGACCGGCGCCGGTCGCCGGGCACGACTTTCCAAGTGCAAAATAAAGCGGGCCGGCTACCCCTAACCGGCCCGCTATTGCTTTCTTGGTTACCCCAAAAACTCCCGCTAGGCGGGAGAAGTGGGAAAGTGTTATACGACAGAACAAGAATCAGGATGGGAGATTCGTCAAATCCAACTTCCGGGAACACCGCGGAATATCGCCTAAGTGCGCTTTGAGTAGATAATTAAGAATTGAATCATACCGTAAGAATCAGAGGCATTCCTCTGCCTTGCGAGCGAGGAATCGCCGAATCGAGTAGAAATGAACCCAGTTGCCAACCGGCATGCAATCGACTTGAGAAACGGACTCGCCAACCGAATGAAACATACCGAAGCTCTCGCATCTGTTTCCTTAGATTCAGGCATGAAGGCACAACTTATTAAACAGTTTGCCTCGCTCTATGGGTGCACGCCCCAGGCGATTGCGCGGGCGCCCGGGCGCATCGAGTTCATCGGCAACCATACTGACTACAACGGAGGCACCGTGCTCGGCGCCGCGATCAATCGCGGCGTGTGGGTTGCCGTGAACGGCACGGCGGGCAACAAGCTTCGATTTGCCAGCGCCGCGCAGGACGGCGTCGCGACGGTCCCCGCGGGAAATCCCCGACGGCAAACCGGCGAACGGCGATGGGTCAACTACCCGCTCGGCGTTTGGGTGAGTTTCAAGGAATTCAGACTGGCCCGGCCCGCAGGCCTCGATTTTCTGGCCGTCTCGGACCTGCCGGTGGGAGCCGGGCTGAGCAGCAGCGCTGCCATGGAGCTGGCGTCTGCCCTGGCCTTCCTGGCGTTGACTGGTGAACAGCCGCCCCGCGAGACGGTGGTGAAACTGGGGCGGCATGCGGAGAACTCCTTCGTCGGCGTGCCCTGCGGCATTCTGGATCAGGGCGTTTCGGGCTTTGGCAAGAAGGATCACCTCGTCTTCATCGACTGCCGCGGTCCGCGTTTCGAGACCGTGCCCATGCCGGCGGGCGCGCACTTCTGGGTTTTCAATCCGCACGCGAAACACGCCCTCGTTGACGGTCTCTATGCGGCCCGGCATCGCGAATGTGCGGAGGCTGCCCGGGCGCTGGGCGTCGACTTGCTGGCCGATGTGACGCCGGCACAGCTCGAACAGCGCCGGGGCCGTCTATCCGAGATTGGCTACCGCCGTGCGAAACATGTCATCGACGAGATCGAGCGGGTTGCCCAGGTCCGGGCAGCGCTCGCGCGCGGCGATCTGGCCGAGGTGGGCCGGCTGCTCACTGCGTCGCATCGGAGTTCGCAGACGCAGTTTGAAAACAGCACCGCGGAACTCGACCTGCTGGTCGACACGCTCACGAGCTCGGCGCACGTCTTTGGGGCGCGACTCACCGGCGGCGGATTTGGCGGGGCCGTCATGGCGTTGACCGACGGCGATTTTTCGTCCGCGCACGCCGCGCGCGTCGCCACGGTCTACGCCAGGCGCTTCGGATCCAAACCCGAGGTGCTGCATTGCACGACCGATGACGGTGCGGAAATCGTCGACGCGTGATGTCCTAATGACCGGCATGGCTTGCGGGGATCGAATGCAGCCGGGAAAGGCGCCGGGGCGGTGCGAACTTGCGCTGGTCGTGCTATATTCCCTTCCACCGTCAGCCCTCGCGTTCGGTGTTCGCGCCCCGATACTGCGGCGCCTTTCGTCACGCTCGGCGGGTGACATCCAGTTTCACGAATGAGTTCACCGCCTGCCTTCGCGACTCCGGACGCGCCGTCGTCGCACCCCACCGCGCCCGCCGACTCCGTCGAGCCGCTCGCGATCGCCTGTGATCCGGCGCGGAGCGAGGCGGACTGGCACCGCTATGTTTACCAAGGCGACACCGCGCGGCAGTTGACGCTTCGGGCGGTTCTCATCGGCGCTTTTCTCGGCATGCTGATGAGCGCCGCCAATCTCTACACCACGCTGAAGATTGGCTGGTCCTTTGGCGTGGCGATCACCGCCTGCGTCCTTTCCTACGTCATCTGGAACACCCTGCGTTTCCTCTCAGGCCGGCGGCTCTCGGAGATGTCGGTGCTCGAGAACAACTGCATGCAGTCCACCGCCTCGGCGGCGGGCTATTCGACGGGCTCCACGATTGGGACGGCTTTCGGCGCCCTGCTGCTATTGGAAGGACATCACCAGCCGGTGTGGGTCGTCGCGACCTTCACGCTGTTCAGTGGTGCCCTCGGCGTCTTTCTGGCTGTGCCGATGAAGCGTCAGATGATCAACCGCGAGAAATTGCCCTTTCCCTCGGGCATGGCGGCGGCGATCACGCTGAAGAGCCTCTACAGCCGCGGAGCTGAGGCCGTGCGCAAGGCTTATGTGCTGATCGGCGGTCTCGTGGCCGGCCTCGTGGTCGGTATCCTCAATACCGCTGAGGGAACCCTTGGCGCCCTCGACCGGTTCTTCCTCAAGACCGGGCTGCATCTGCCCGAGCTGATCCCGGCCACCGGCTATGCCGCCGTCAATGGCCGTCAGCTGATGGGGTTTGGCTTCGAACCCAGCGTGCTCCTGATCGGCGCGGGCATGATCATCGGCGTGCGCGTCTGCCTCTCCATGCTGGCCGGCTCGCTCCTGCTCTATTGCTGGATCGGGCCGGCCCTCATTGCGATGGATGCGAGCCACGCCGGGGAGTCCGCTTACCGCCTCTCCATCCCGCTCATCGGCGGAGGCGCGATCTATCATCTGCCGCGCTGGGCCTTGTGGGGCGGGACCGCCACCATGGTGTTTTCCAGCCTCGCCGCCCTCGCGCTCCAGTGGCGGACCATCGCCCGCTCCTTTCGTGTTCCCAGCCGCAGCCAGCAGGAAGATGCGGAATCGCAACTCAGCCGGCGCATGGCCGCCCTCGAAGTACCGCTGAGCTGGCTGGTGGCCGGTCTCGTCCCCATCACGGTCGGGCTCCTCGCGGTTCAATTCGTCGCCTTTCGCATCAGCCTTTGGCTCGGGCTGATCGCCGTGGGCATGTCCTTCGTCTTGAGCTTGGTGGCAAGTCGCGCCACCGGCGAGACCGACACGAACCCGATCGGCGCCATGGGGAAGATCATGCAGCTGCTGTTTGCGGTGCTGTCGCCGCCTGCCGCTTCGAGCATGCACGTGGCCCTGGAGCACAACCTCATGGCGGCCTCCACCGGCGCCAACGCGGCGTCCTCGAGCGCCGACCTGCTCCTCGACCTCAAGAGCGGTTACCTGCTCGGCGCCAACCCCCGCAAGCAATTCCTCGCCCAGTTCATCGGCATCTTCTTCGGCACCTTGGCGGTCGTGCCCGCCTGGTATCTCATGGTGCCGACGAAGGAGAAGCTGGAAGCCTTCAATCCGCCGGCGACCAACATGTGGCGCGCCGTGGCCGAATTGCTCGCGGGTGGGGGGCTCGACCAGCTTCCGGCCAGCGCCCGCCTCGCCATCGTCATTGGCGCGCTGGTCGGGGTGACCCTGCCGCTGCTCGGCCGACTGCTGCCCAGGGCCGGCCCGTACCTGCCGTCAGCGATGGGCCTCGGATTGTCCTGGGTGATGGTGTACAGCAACTGCCAGGCCTTTGCCGCGGGGGCCGTGATTTCGTGGGTATGGACGAAGGTGCATCCCCGGAGCGCCGACGCCTACAACACGCCGCTCGCCGCCGGCTTCATCGCCGGTGAATCATTGATCAAGGCGCTCATCGCGATGACCGCGACCGCGATTGGCCTGTGGGCGGCGCGATCCTAGCGGCCCGCGCTGCGCCCGATCCGCGGGGCGAGTGTTTTTCTTGGAGTCGGCGGATTTTTCCTCACTGTCGACCCTGCAGCGCACGGCACCATGAGCAAGCGGTCCGTCAAACGCATCGGGATCCTCACCGCCAGCGGCGACAGCCCCGGCCTGAACGCCGCCATCCGCGCGGTGGGCAAGGCGGCCATCGGCGAGTACGGCTGGGAAATCATCGGGTTCCGCGACGGCTTTCTCGGCTTGGCCCAGAACCGCTGGGTGCGCTTCGACAAGGGCCGGCTCGCGGGCATCCTGACCGTGGGCGGCACGGTCCTCGGCACGAGCCGGGACAAACCGCACCGCATGGAGATCGGCGGCCGGGTTCGCGACATGACCGGCGTGATCGCCGCGAACTACAAGAGGCTCGGCCTCGATGCGCTGGTCTGCATCGGAGGCGGCGGCACCCACAAGAACGCGCTGCGGCTGGTGGAAAAGGGCCTGCACATCATCACGCTGCCGAAGACGATCGACAACGACGTGGCGCTGACCGATGCCACGATCGGCTTCGACACCGCCCTCGGCATTGCCACGGAGGCGCTCGATCGCCTGCACAGCACGGCCCACAGCCACCACCGCATTGTGATCGCGGAAATCATGGGCCACCGCGCCGGCTGGCTCGCGCTGGGCGCCGGCATCGCCGGCGGCGCCGACGTGATCCTGATCCCCGAGATTCCCTACGACGTGGGCCAGGTGGTCGCGGCCATCCGCCGGCGCTCCCGGACCGGCACCAATTTCAGCATCGTGGCGGTGGCCGAGGGCGCGAAGTCCCGCCACGACGCCCTGGCCTTTGCCGCGGTCGAAAAGCGCCGGCGGGAGGCGACCACCGAGACGGAGAAGGAGCAGGCCCGCGTCGAGCTGGCGGCGCTCGAGTCCCGGCATGCCGGCAACACGTTGCGCCTGGCGAAGCAGCTGGAGGAACTCACAAGTCTGGAGGCGCGCGTCACCATTCTCGGCTACGTGCAGCGGGGCGGCACCCCGTCGGTCGCTGACCGCCTGCTGGCGACGCGGCTGGGCACGGCCTGCGCCGGGTTCATCCACGAGGGGATCTTCGGCGTGATGGTGGCCGCGCGCGGCAATGGCGTGAAGGCGGTGCCCCTCGCGGAGGTCGCGGGCCGGCTCAAGACGGTGCCGCCGGACCACCAATGGGTCCTGGCGGCCCGCCGGGTGGGCACGTGCCTCGGCGACTGAGATGCCGCCGCCCGCGCGGTAGGCCCTTTCACCATGGAAACACTTCGCCCCCAACTTTTCGGCTTGCTGGCCGGCCTGTTTCTTGCTGCCGGCCTCTGCCTCGCGTCATTGATTCTGGCGAACACCTGGACGCGGCTCTACGAATCGCAGGTCATCTCCATCACCGGCTCCGCCCGTCGCGATGTCACCAGCGACCTGGTGATCTGGCGGGCGCGTTTCGCGGTGCAGGCCGACACGCTCATGGAGGCGCAGCAACGCCTCAAGGACGACCGGGGCAAGGTCGAAGGGTGGTTGCGGCTGCGCGGGCTCCAGGACTTCCAGGTCCGGCCCGTGCAGATCAGTGAAATCCGCAGCCGGCCTAATCGCGATGACGACACCACGACCAAATTGCTCGGCTACCGCATCAGCCAGGGGGTGGAGGTCGTTTCGCCCAAGGTCGAGCAGCTGCCGCGCATCGCCAGCGATTCCACGGAGCTTTTGGAGCAGGGCGTCGCGTTCGTCTCCGAACAGATCGACTTCATCTACACGAAGGCGGGGGAGGCGAAGGTCGAGCTGATGGCCGAGGCGACCAGGGATGCCCGGGCGCGCGCGGAACAGATTGCGGCCCAGGGCGGGCGCCACCTCAAGGGGCTGCGCTCGGCCCGGATGGGTGTGGTGCAGATCAATCCCCGCTACTCGACGGCGACCAGTTGGGAGGGTAACAACGACACTTCGTCGCCCGAGAAGACAATCACCACCACGGTGAGCGCCACGTTTTCGCTCCGTTGATCTCAGGGGGCAGCTCCCCCGCCGGTTCCCAGTCGCCGGCGGAGGCCGCCGCCCGGGACGCCGCCGCCACGCCGGCGCGGGGAGCTACAGCAGCTCGGCGATGCTGGCGAAGTAGGCGTCGAGCCAGCGGTGCGCGACCAGGAAATAGAGCAGGCCGCCGGCCGCGAGCATCGGGCCGAAGGGCACGTGCACGCCGAAACCGATGGGCGCGGGGGCGGTCGCGGGCGGCGTGCTGCCCGCCGCCGCCGTTTCGGCGGAGCCAGGCGTGGAAGTGGAGGCGCCGGGAGCTGCATCTGGGGCCGGTGCCGCCGCGGGCGCGGGCCGGCGGAAGAGCCCCTGCCAGAGCAGGGCGAGCGCGAACCACACCGTGCCGATGATGGCGCCGCCAAACACCGCCGCGGCCGCGCCGTGCCAGCCCGTGAAGGCGCCGATGGCGCCGACGAACTTCACGTCGCCAAACCCCATCGCCTCCTTCTTCAGGACTGCCTCGGCCAGCAACGCGATCCACAAGACCAGCCCTGAGCCGACGAGCAGCCCTCCCACACTGTCGATGCCCGCCCGCAGGCTGGCGATAACGAACAGCTCATGCTCCCGCCCGTGCAGCGCCGGCACCGCACAGGAGAGCACCACCCCGGCCACGCCCAGCCAGAGGGTGAACGCATCCGGAATGACCATGTGATCCAAGTCGATGAAGGTCGCGCCCACCAGGGCGGCGCAGAGCAGCATGCCGCAAAGCGCCTTGGCCGGCGGGAACAGCAGCCAGCAGGAGACAAAGAGCGCCGCGGTGAGTGCTTCGACAAAGGGATAGCGGAAACTGAAGCGGCGCCCGCAACAACGCGCCCGGCCGCGCAGGACAAACCAGCTCAGGATCGGGATGTTGTCGTGCCACTTGATTGGCGCGCCACAGGCGCAGTGGGAGCCCGGCGTCACCACCGATTGGCCGGCCGGAATGCGATAGATGCAGACGTTGAGAAAACTCCCCACGCAGGCGCCCAGCAGGAAGACGACGAGCGGGAAGAACCAGGGGAAGGCGGCGGCAAACGCAGCGAAATCGGGCATGGGGCGAGTCGATTGCGGCGGGCGGATTCCGGAAAGTCAAACCGGGGCTGTCACGCCCAACCCAGGGCCTGCCGGGCGGCGCGCTGCATGGCAGCGACCGGCACGCGGGCGGCGCTCCAAATCTCCAGCGCCCGCGCCCCCTGGTGCACGAGCATGGAGAGGCCATCCGCATGCGGCACGCCGAGGGCGGCGGCCGCGCGCAGCAGCGCGGTCTTCGCCGGCGTGTAGATCATGTCGAAAACCCCCGCCGGCCGCGGCAGGCGCGCCAGATCGATCGGCGGAGGATCGTTGGGCCGGAGCCCGAGCGACGTGGCGTTGATCACGAGCGCGCCGGCGGGGAGATCCCTCGGCGGCGCGAGCGGGTCGAAGCCCTGCAGCCGCACGGCGGCGGCCAGCGGGTGCAGGACGGGGAGCAGGGCATCGAGCCGCGCGGGGGTGCGGTTGGAGATCCAGAGCGAGGAGCAGCCGCGCTGCAGGCATTCCACGGCGGCGGCGCGCGCGGCGCCCCCCGCACCGAGGAGCACCACCGCCGCGCCCGCCAGCGTGGCGCCGAGTTCTTCGCGCACCGCCGTGGCCAGGCCATGGCCGTCGGTGTTGTACCCGCGCCAGCCCCGCGGCAGTCGCAGCAGCGTGTTGACGGCTCCAATCGGCCGCGCCGCGGCATCGATCTCCGCCACGTGGCCGAACGCGATCACCTTGTGGGGCACGGTGAGGTTGACCCCGAGGAAACCACGGGCGTGGAAACGTTCGAGGGTGCGGGGCAGATCCTCCGGCGCCACGTCGAATTTGAAGTAGCGCCAGGTGGCGAAGCGGGTGTCGCTCAGCGCCATCTCCGCGAGCGCAGCGTTGTGCATCGCCGGGCTGATGGAGTGATCGACGGGGTGGCCGAGCACGGCCAGGGCGGGGTCGGCGAACGACTGGCGTTCCAGATCCTCGGGAGTGTAGACGAGATCAGTGGGAGTGGCCATGGCCAGGAGGGCGCGCCCTGCCGGCCGAACGCTGGCGGAGATCGCCGTGAGCCGGAGGGGCGGCGCGCCGGAAGCCTTTATCCGCCGCCCGGAATTCGCAATCCGCAACCGTCAGCCCGAGGCGTGCCGTTCATAGGTGGCCTCAAACTCCTCGACCAGCTCGGCAAAGAGCTGCGCGCGGCCGTGATCCTGCGCGGCGGCGTAATGATGGGCGAGGTTGCGACAGCAGCGGCAGAGCACCTCGCGCACCGGCGTGGGGGCGAGGTCGGTGAGCTTGGGGTTGATGTGGTTTTGCTGGAGGGCCAGGAACAACTCCCCGGGCGTGCGGAAGGCGCCCTGGTCGAACGGGTCGATGAAGAACGGCTTGTCCTCGAGGAAGCACCCGACGACGAAATGCCGCGGCAGGCCGACGGGTTCCAGCGCGAGCCCGATGCGCTGGGCCACAAGGAGGTAGACGATGCTCAGCGTGATCGGCAGCCCCCGGCGGCGCAGGAGCACCTGGTCAAGAAAGCTGTTCAAAGGGTCGGTGTAGTGCTCGACGTTGCCCCGGAAGCCATATTCGTGAAAGAGGACGCGGTTGAGCACCCGGCACCGGTCGCGCGCGGTGGAAGGCTCGAGGATCAGCCCGCGGCAGCGCGCCGCGATGGCGTCGAGCAGACGGCAACACGCGCCAACGTCCAGCTCGGGCGAGGCAATGCGGCTGAGCAGGAGCGCGCCGGTCTCGAGCTCGTAGTTGAGGGAGCGGATGAATCCTGTGAACTCGGCGACGGGATCGCTGAACTTCAATTCGCGCAAGAACCACGCCGCATGCCACGCCAGGCGGCGATCCTGCCCCCGCGCGATCGGTTGCAGGAAGGAAATCGCCGTCGGACCCTGCCGGGCGAATTCGGCCAGCAAGGCAGTGCGGACCGCGGGAGCGACATCGTCAAGAAGCGCGAGCAGCGCGGTGTGCGGCGGGGCTGGCGGCGTGGCGGTATCCACGATCCCAGCGGAAGGCGGATTGGGGGGCGGGGCAATCCGGAAACCGCCGTGGGGTGGTTAAATTCGCATGAGACGCACCCCCGACGGTGAGGGCGGCCCTCGCCGGGTGGCCGCTCAACTGCGGGGGCCAAAAAGTGCGGTCCCAACGCGCACCAGAGTGCTGCCCTCGGCGACCGCCACCGCGAGATCGGAGGTCATGCCCATGGAGAGTTCAGCCAGCGGAACCCCAAACTGGCTGGCGAGCCGGTCGCGCAGTTCGCGCAGGCCGGCAAAGGTGCGCTGGGCCACGCCGGGGTCGCCGGACAGCGGCGCGAGGGCCATGAGGCCGTCGACCTGCAGGTGGGGCAAGGCGAGGGCGGCCTCAAGCAACCGGGGCGCATCGGCCGGCTCGGCCCCAAACTTCTTGGGGTCGTGACCGGCATTGAACTGCAGCAGGATGGCCAGACGGCGGTTCTGCTCACCGACCGCCCGGTCAAGGATCGTCAACAGCTTGACGCTGTCGACGCTCTGGATGCGGTCGAAATGAGTCGTCGCGAGCCGGGCCTTGTTCGACTGCAGGTGGCCGATGAGTTCCCAGCGGATCGACGCGGTGCACTGCGCGCGCTTTTCCACGCCCTCCTGCACTCGATTCTCACCAACCGCAGGGAGACCATAGCGGGCGGCGTACTCGACCGCGAGGGGAGGGTGGGTCTTGGTCACTGCCAACAACTGCACACTTTCCGGCTGCCGGCCGGCCCGCTGGCAGGCTTGGGCGATTTGCGCTCGCACGGCATCGGCCCGCCCCCTAAAAGTTTCATAATTAACGAACATTAAGGGGCCTTCTTAAAAGATTGCACACCAATTAGTGCACTTGATAATGGGGCCGAAAAAATCGCTAACCATGCAAGTGGAGAACTTCAAAATCTTCGCCGACCTCGTCGAGACCAAGAGCTTCTCAAAATCGGCCAAACTGAACGGCATCACACAGTCGGCGGTCAGTCAACAGGCGCGTGCGATGGAGCGGCATTTCAAGACGCTGCTCATTGACCGCAGCCAGAAGCAGTTTCAGCTCACCCGCGAGGGCCTGCGGGTTTACGAGGCGGCGAAGGAGATCCTGCACCAGTACGAGAAGCTTCTGAGCGAGCTGCAGGAGATGAAGAAGGTGATCAGCGGCACGATCCGTATCTCGACGATCTACTCGATCGGCCTCCATGAGCTTCCGCCGTTCATCAAGAAGTTCCTGCATGACTATCCTTCGGTCAACGTCCGGGTGGAGTACCGCCGGTCGAACCTCGTCTACGAGGACATCCTGCACAACTCGGTCGACTTTGGTCTCGTGGCGTTCCCGGTGAAGGTGCGCCAGATCGAGATGATTCCGTTCCGCAACGATCATCTGGTTCTGATCACCCATCCGAGCCACCCGCTGGCGAAGACGGGGGAGGTGCAGCTGCAGGCGCTGGCCGGGCACAAGTTCATCGGCTTTGATCCCGACATTCCCACGCGCAAGGCCGTCGACCAGATCTTTCGGGAGAACAGGATCGAGATCGAGCCGGTGATGGAATTTGACAACATCGAGACGGTGAAGCGCGCGGTAGAAATCGACGCCGGCGTCGCCATCGTGCCCCAGGCCACCGTGACGCAGGAGGTCAGGCAGGGCACTCTCACCGCCGTGCATTTCAAGGGCAAGGAGTTCACCCGCCCGCTGGCCATTCTGCATCGCAAGGGCCGGGTGCTGACCCCGGCCATGAAGAAATTCATCGAGACCTTGGGCACCGATTTATCCGAGAGTCAGCGGATCTAAGCGGCGTCGGGAGGGGCCGGCCGATTTGCGGCCTTGACCTGCCAGCGCGGCTGCGGCTCTCTCAGCGCATGGCTGCCGCGCTGCTTGCGGTCTATGCGCTGACGCTGGCCGGGTTGGTGTTTTTCGCCGCGCACCGGCTGAAAATCCTGTGGCTGTACGCCCGCTATTGCCGCGACGAAACGCCGGTGCCGCCGCCGTGGACCGGTCCCCGGCCGCGGGTGTGCGTCCAATGCCCGGTCTACAACGAGCCGCAGGTGGTCGAGGGGCTGCTGGAGTGCGTCACGGCGCTGCGCTGGCCGGCGGACCGGCTGGAGATCCAGGTGCTCGACGATTCCACCGACGAGACGCCCGCCATCGTGGAGCAGTGGTTGGCGGCGCATCCCGCGCGCGCCACCGTCTGCCGGCATCTGCGCCGCGCGGACCGGGTCGGCTACAAGGCCGGCGCCCTCGCCGCGGGCATGCAAGTGAGCGAGGCGGAGTTTGTGGCGGTGTTCGACGCGGACTTCCGGCCGGCGCCGGATTTTCTGGAGACGCTCATGCCACATTTGGCCGATCCCCGGGTGGGGGTGGTGCAAGCCCGGTGGGATTTTGCCAACCGCGAGGCCAGCCTCCTCACCCGCTTTCAGGCGGTGTTTCTCGACGCGCATTTCATCGTCGAGCAGGCGGCCCGGCACGCGGGCGGCCTGTTCTTCAACTTCAACGGCACCGCCGGCATCTGGCGGCGGGCGGCGCTGGAAGGCGCCGGGGGCTGGGCGGACGACACGGTCACGGAGGATCTCGATGTGAGCTATCGGGCCCAACTCCGCGGCTGGCGGTTCGTGTATCGCGACGATTATCCGGTGCTTTCCGAGCTGCCCGAAAGCCTGACGGCCTTCAAATCGCAGCAGCGCCGCTGGACGAAGGGCGGCATCCAGGTGGCACGCAAGTTATGGCGCCGGATCCTGGCCAGCCGGCTGCCGGCGCGGGTGAAGCGCGAGGCGGTGAGTCACCTCGCCACCGGACTGGTGCATCCCCTGCTCGTGCTGTTTGCGGTCCTGCTCGTGCCGTGCCTGTTTGTCCTCAGCGCGCAGCCCAGCGGGGTCTGGTGGTGGTTCAACCCGATCACGATCATCCTCCTGGGCGCGGCGACGATGGCGCTCTATGTCACCGGGCAGTATTTTCATCGGCGCCGGTGGCGCGAGGGGCTGCTATGGCTCGCGGCGGCGCCGCTGGTCATGGCGTTCGGGGCGGCCATGAGCGTCACCTGCTGCCTCGCCGCGCTGGAGGGCATGCTGACGAGCGGCGGGGAGTTCGTGCGCACCCCGAAAAACGGCGGCCGCGCCGCGGAGCTCGGTGGCCTGCTCGGACGGCTGCGCAGCCGGGTCCTGTTCACCGCCGTCCTTTGCGGTGAAGTGGCGCTGGGCGCCTGCATGCTGGTGGGAGCGGCCTATTTTGGGCGCGAGGGCATGCTGCTGATCACGCTGGTGTTGCTGATCAAGGGAGTGGGATTTCTCGGCGTGGCGGCCGTCTCCACGCATGACCTCCTGCCGCGCTTCGGCGGGGCGAGGTCCTGACGCGAATCTTGCGGGAATGGTTGCGGGGGTTGGGGGTTCGTACACGCTGTATGACCTCCCTGACCATGATCCCGCGCCATTCGATATCCACCGGCCTCGCTGTCGCCGCCCTGGTGCTGCTCGCCCCGGGGCTGCGCGCCGCCGATGACTTCAAACCGGCCCCGGCCCCCGCTTGGACGCTGAACGATGTCGACGGCAAGGCCGTCAGCTTCGAGCAGTACAAAGGCAAGGTCGTGGTGCTCGATTTTTGGGCGACGTGGTGCGGGCCGTGTCGCTCGGAGATCCCCGGTTATGTGGCCCTGCAGCAGAAGCACGGCCCGGCTGGGCTGGCGATCGTGGGCGTATCGCTGGACCAGGGCGGCCCGGCGGTCGTGAAGAAGTTCATCGCCGAGCAGAAAATCAACTACCAGGTTGTCATGGGCGACGAGCAGATCACCGCGGCCTTCGGCGGGGTGGAAGCCATCCCAACGACGTTCATCATCGATCGGAAGGGAACCATCCGTTACCGCAAGGTGGGCGCGCTGCCGGCGGAGGAATTTGAAGCCGTGCTGAAGCCGTTTCTGGAATAGCTCCTGCCGGGGTCGGGCGGGGAGGCTCGCGTGGCGGGACGTAGGCCGCGGGCGGATTGCCGCGGGACAGCGACACTCGATCCGTGGCGCCGCGTGCTTGCCGGGAGCAGATTGTCGCCGGACCGGTAAGAACGGAAGGGGCCGGCGATAACCCCTAACGCCGGCCCCTCTCTTTCTCGGTTCGGAGATCTCCGAACCTCCATGTCGTCCCGGTCTGGCGTTTCTGGGCTGGCCCGACCGGTGACGATGGCAAAAGCATCGTGCGTGCCAGCGCGACGGGGCCGGCGCCGCTGCGCTTTTCTAGCCACGCCGGACAAAGTAGGCCGGCCGGGCCTCCACGTAGAAGCGTGACAATTCGGCGAGCTGGTCGGCCACCACGCGATCGGGACGGCAACGGGGCATCTGGTGTTGTCCGCCCCAACGGCCGTTCCTTCTCATCCACTGTTCGAAAACTCCGGGCATGACCAGTCGCACCGCCGGAGGCTCGAGGCCGCGACCCTTCCGCTTCGCTGCGTAGCTGTCGTTGCGGTGCATGAGTTCGGCATCAAGCTCGGGGCTGATGACGTTGGCCGTCGGCGTCTCGATGGTGGGAACCTTCAGCTCGATCCACCACTCGTGACCGCCATGCATCTGACCGGTCAGCGTGCCCGCGAAAACGGGCGCGACGTGGAAATTGACGATGGTCCAGCCATGGCGCCGGCAGACCACGAGGAGGCAATCGGTGAGGTCCTTCTCGATCAGGTGCTCGCCAAAGGCGTTGAGCTGCAGGGCGGTGCGGCCGACATAAATCAGGCGCGGCACCTCGGTGGAGAGAAAACGCACGACGTCGCCAAGGACATAGCGGCACAGACCGGCGGGCGTGGTCAGCAGCAGCGCGTAATCGACGCCCGTCTGGACGTCGTCGAGTGGCATGATCTTCGCCCCCAGGTTGCCGAGGTTACCCTCCTCAAACGATGCCATCGGCAGAAATTCGAAGAAAAGTCCCGCTGACGCCATCAGCCGCAGCCCGCTGGCAGCGTCGGTGTCCTGCGCCGCGATGAATCCCTCGGACGCCGGGTAGACCTCGTGGAGGCAGACCTCGGGGCCGACGGCCACGCGCAGTTCATCCGCGAAAGGTTCCAAGGGGGCGCCGCCGTGGACCAGACATTCGAGATTCGGCCATAGCGCCTTGAGATGGGGCACGGGGGTTCCCCGGTGAGTCGCCAGCGCCCGCAGCACCTCCACCAGCGCCAGGATGGCGTGGGGCAGGCCCGCGACGAGCGAGATATCCCGGGGCAGGGTGCGTTCGGCGATGGCTTCAAGCTTGGCGGGCCAGTCGGTCATCTGGCCGATGGTGGCGCCGGGTTCGTAGAGGTGTCGCGCCGCCCAGGCAGGCAGGTTGAGGGCCAGGAGTCCGGCCAGTTCGCCAGAGTAGGCGGGCTGCGGCTTGGCCTCCGTCACCGGGCTGAGGGCGGTGGAACCGCCGAGAAAGAGATGACGGCCAAGGAGGACGCCGGTGTGACCCACCCGCGCGGTATAGGAGAGCAGGGCATCAAGCCCGGCGCGCCGGAAGTGCGCCAGCAAATCGCCCGTGACTGGCAGGCACCGGGCGCGCCCGGTCGTGGTCCCGGACGAGACGACGAAGAACGAGCAGCGGCCGGGCCAAAGCACGTCGGGTTCGCCCTGGCGCATCCGTTCAAGGCGGGGCGCCAGCATCTCGTAGGTTTGCGGCGCCACGCGGGTGCGAAAAGTCTCGTAGCGCACACCCGCCTCGACGCCCATCTCCCGGCCGAACGCGGTCGTGGCGATCCGGCGGGTGAGAGCCGCAAACGCGCGGCGTTGGGCCGCGAGGCCGGCATCAACCCGCCGCAGCCGCCGCGCAGCGCGCGCCGACAGCAAGCTGGCGGCGAAGCGCACCAAGCCTCTGGGCGGCACGATCATGGCGAAACCTCTGCGGCCAAACGAAGCCACCCACCGGGGTGTCGCAAGCGAATTCACGCCATCGGTTGCGGCTTACCCGATTTTAACCGCCGCGAAAACTCGCCACTGAAATCTGCGCGATGAATCCAGATCGGGCGTCGAACCAAGGCGGCACGCACCGGGGTGGATCGGGCGGACCCGAAAGGGGGTGCCGGTGGCTGATGCCTCGCGTGAGCAGCGGGGCGAGGCAGCAGGGCCGGGTCGCGGCGCGCGGGGCGAGACGGGAGAAGTCTGGTCAGGGCATCCGGCTTCCACGCGCCGCAACTTTCCCGTGACTTTTACTGAGGATCTTCTCATTGGAGGGGGCGTGGGCCTGCCCCCGATCATCTATGAGGACGCCGCGCTGCTCGCGTTTGACAAGCCGAGCGGGCTGCTGGTGGCGCCCGACCGCTGGGATCGGACCCGCGAGAATCTGATGGCGCTGGTGCACGCCCGGCGGGGAACGAACGTGGCGAACGTGCACCGGCTCGACGCCGATACGAGCGGCGTCCTGCTGTGCGCCAAAACGAAATTCGCGCTCGATTTCCTCAGCGGCCAGTTCCAGGCAAAGGCGGCGGAGAAAACCTATCACGCGCTGGTGGTGGGCACCGCGGTGCCGGACGAGTTCTCCGTGGAGCTTGCCCTCGCCGACGATGAACATCGCCCGGGTCTGATGCGGGCGGCGAGGAAGGGCGGCAAATCGAGCGCCACGCGTTTTCGCGTGCTGGAACGATTCCGAGGCTTTGCCTGGCTGGAATGCCGGCCGCTCACGGGGCGCACCCACCAGATCCGTGTGCATCTGGCAGTCCGCGGACATCCCATCCTGAACGACTCCTTCTACGGCAATGACACCGCCCTGCTTCTCTCCCATCTGAAGCGCGGTTACAAGGGCCGGGCAACCGAACGGCCGCTGCTCGGGCGCCTGGCCCTTCACGCCAGCGAACTGACTGTGACGCACCCGGAGAGCCGCAGCCGCGTGACCCTGCGTGCCCCCTTGCCGCGCGAGTTTTTGGTGGCGCTGAAGTACCTGCGCCGGTACGCACGCGTATGAGCCGCCCGCGGGGCGCGTGGTCAAACCAGATTCCGGGCGGCGAATTGGCCTGCGTGGCCCACGGTTTCGGTCAGCGATCAGGATAAATGTATTCGATCCCGGTTTCACCAACAGGCGCATTTGGTACGATGGTTGGCAACCCGGCTGCGCGGTAGCAGTTCGCGCCAACTGGCCCCGGCGACCGTCCAGTGCCGATGACGGTCTCGCTGGCGGTTGTCGTGGTCGAATCGGAGAGGAATCAGCGCGGTGGGTCGAATTCCCTTGATTTGCGAAGGGTAAAATGAACAAGGCCGCCTCCCGCGAGGGGGGCGGCCTTGGTTGTTTTCTGATAATCGCTGCTGTTGGTCTTGGCGGGAGAGGCGTCTGACCGGACGGTATGGCGCAGGACGGGTACCTATTCCAATCGTCGGTCGTGATCGGACTCAGTCGCCACCAAGGCGGAGAGCAGAGCAAGGACAATGACGGTTTCTAGCATGGTTTGTTAGGTTCAACTGTCTGAGAGTGGCGAAAGTTACGCTTGTTCCCTTGGTTTGTAAATGGATGGTAAACCCCAATCCTGGTAAGCCACTGGTCGATATGCTCATGTGAAGGAAAAATTCGTCAAAATCGCCTTAC
>DATIWI010000266.1:0-21810 GCA_035519475.1 Opitutaceae bacterium | reverse complement strand
CGCGGTGGTCTGGAATCTTCTCCTCTTCGTATTGTTTCTTACGCGGCGGATCCCGCGGGAAGAGGCGGTGACATACTGTGATAGCGGCCGCGCCTTGGCCAATTGGCTCGCCGGCGTGCGTCAGCCGTGATCGTATTTACGCATTAGAAAAGGAGTCAAGTTGCGAGAATTGACATTGAGGTACTCCGCGCAGAAATCGCGGAGAACGGCGAAGGCGGGCAAGGTGGCGGTTTGCCGTGGAGGTTGAATCCGAACGACGGACCGATCAGCAGGCCTTGAACTCGCGGATCGCGGCGGCGACGTACTCGATCTGCTCGTCGGTGAGTTCCGGATAGATGGGCAGGCTCAGGCATTCGCGCGCGGCGCGCTCGGCCACGGGGAAATCCCCGGGCTTGTGCCCGAGCGAGGCGAAGCATTTCTGGAGGTGGAGCGGCACCGGGTAGTGCATGGCCGTGCCGACGCCCCGGGTGGCGAGATGCTCGCGGAGTTGGTCGCGCGCGGGGTGGCGGACCACATAGAGGTGGTAGACGCTCTCCGCGCCGGCGCCTTCGCGCGGCAGGCGCAGGCCCGTCGCGGTGGCGGGCGCGAGCAGTTCGCGGTAGCGCCCGGCGAGGCGGCGGCGCGCGGTGTTCCAGGCGGGCAGGTGCTTGAGCTTCACGCCGAGAGTGGCGCCTTGGATTCCCTCCATCCGGTAGTTGTAGCCGACCTCGTCATGGTAATAGCGCACGCTGGAGCCGTGGTCACGCAGCGCGCGGGCGCGAGCGGCGTAATCGGCGCGGTTGGTCACGAGCGCGCCGCCCTCGCCGCAGGCGCCGAGGTTCTTGCCGGGATAGAAACTGAAGGCGCTCATGTCGCCGAAGGTGCCGACGGGCCGGCCACGGTAGCGCGCGCCGTGCGCCTGGGCGGTGTCCTCGACCAGCGGCAGCTTGTGCGCGCGGCAGATCGCGAGGATCGGATCGAGGTCGAAGGGATTCCCGTAGAGATGCACCGGCATCACCGCCTTGGTGCGCGGCGTGACGGCCTTCTCGAGCAGGCGCGGATCGAGGTTCATGGTTTCCTCGTCGATATCGACGTAGACGGGGCGCGCGCCGACGTAGGCGATGGCCCAGCTCGTGGCGACGAACGTGAACGGCGTGGTGATAACCTCGTCGCCCGGGCCGACCTCGAGCAGGCGGAGGGCGACGTGCAGCGCGGACGTGCCGCTGTTGAAGCCCACGCAGTGCGCGCCGCCCACGAACGCGGCGAAGTCACGCTCAAAGGCGGCCACGTCCGGCCCGAGGCAGAACGAGCACGCGTCGAGGGTGCGCGCAATCGCGGCATCCAGTTCGGGGCGGAGGGCGCGAATCTGCGCCGGCAGGTCGAAGTAGGGAACGTTCATGGGAAAAGCGGGAAAGCGGGAAGAGCGGAAAAGCGTGAAACGCCGGGAGAGCGCAAAACGCGGGAAACGCCGGGCGCGCTCGGGATGATCCCGCCGGTTTCGTCATGACCATGCACTGGGCGGGATTTCATGCGGCGATCTGTATTTCTGGAGCGCAGCTCCGACTTACCAGAGCGCGGGGGCGCCTCAAGGCATTTCCCGCGCGGGCTCCTGAACCGCGAATGCGCCCGCGTCCAGGCCCCGATCTTCGTGGCCACAAGAAGGCGCAAAAAGCACAAGACATTCTCGAGCTTTCCGGAGAGTGGCCTGAAACGACGTCGCCGCCGCGCCTATGGGCGCGTCCAAAGTCTCGATCAGAGCGGCCGACGATTTCTCGTGCCTCTTTGCGGCCAAAGACTTCAAGGCTTGGATCTGGCTCCAGTTCCGCGGCGCGGCGTTTTCGGGATGGCGTTTGCGCACACGCCCGCCCAGCATTCCGGCCGCATGGCAGGGTCGCTCGCGAAATCCTTCGCCGGCCGGCGCGTCCTCATCACCGGCGGCGCCGGCTTCATCGGTTCGCACCTGGCGCGGCGGCTCGTGCGGTGGGGCGCGCGGGTGACCATCGTGGACAGCCTGATCCCGGAATACGGCGGCAATCTGCGCAACCTCGCCGGCCTCGATCGCAAGGTGCGCCTGCACATCGCGGACGTCCGCGACGAGCACAGCCTGCCGCAGTTCGTCGCCGGCCAGCACGTGCTGTTCAACCTCGCCGGGCAGACGAGCCACCTCGATTCGATGACCGATCCGCAGACGGACCTGGACATCAACACGCGGGCGCAGTTGTCGATCCTCGAGGCGTGCCGGCGGCACAATCCCGGCATCCGCATCGTCTTCGCCAGCACGCGGCAGATCTACGGCCGGCCCGACCGGCTGCCCGTCGACGAACAGCACCCGCCGCGGCCGGTCGACGTCAACGGCATCAACAAGCTGGCGGGCGAATCCTACCACCTGCTGTACCACGAGGTGCACGGCATTCCGAGCTGCGTGCTGCGGCTGACGAACACGATCGGCCCGGGCATGCGCGTGAAGGACGCGCGGCAGACCTTTCTGGGCGTCTGGATCCGCGCCCTGGTGGAGGGACGCCCGTTCGAGGTGTGGGGCGGGAAGCAGGTCCGCGATTTCACCTACGTCAGCGACGCGGTCGACGCCTTCCTGCTGGCGGCGACGGCGCCCGCCGCGGTCGGCCGGATCTTCAACCTTGGCGGGCGGGAGCGGATCAGTCTGCGCGACCTCGCGGATCTGCTGGTCGAGCTCAACGGCGCCGGCCGCTACGTCAGGCGGGCCTACCCGGCGGCCCGCCGGAAGATCGACGTGGGCGATTTCTACGCGGACTACGGCTTGATCGCGCGCACGCTGGGCTGGCGGCCGCGCGTTCCGCTGCGCACCGCGCTCGCGCGCACGCTGGCCTATTACCGAGGCGAGCTGCCGCACTACTTATGACGGCGCCGCTCCAGTTGCAGACGGCCGACCCGCGCGCCGCCTACCAGGCGGCGGCCGACGAGATCCTGGCCGCGATCCGGCGGGTGCTGGACAGCGGGCAGTACATCCTGGGGCCGGAGGTGGAGGCGTTCGAGCGCGAGTTCGCCAAGTACCTCGGGGCGGCCCACGTCGTGAGCGTGGCCAGCGGCACGGACGCCTTGGAACTGGCGTTGCGCGCCGCCGGCATCAAACCGGGGGACCGCGTCGTGACGGTGGCCCACACCGCCACGGCCACGGTGGCGGCGATCGAGCTGGCCGGCGCCAAGGCGGTGTTCGTCGACGTCGATCCGCAATCCCTGACGATGGATCCCGCGGCGCTCGAGGCGTGCCTGGTCAGGGCGGGCGACGCGAAGCCAACGGCCGTGGTGCCGGTGCATCTCTACGGGCACCCGGCGGATCTGCCGCGGATCGGGGCGATCGCCGCGGCGCACGGCCTGGCGGTGATCGAAGATTGCGCCCAGGCCCATGGCGCGACCATCGGCGGCCGCCGCGTGGGCGCGTTGGGCGTGGCCGCCGCCTTCAGCTTTTATCCCACCAAGAACCTCGGGGCGATCGGCGATGGCGGCGCGGTCGCCACCAGCGACCCGCGGTTGGCCGAACAGGTCCGCCGGTTGCGGCAGTATGGCTGGCGCCAGCGGTACGTCAGCGAGGCGCCGGGCAAGAACAGCCGGCTGGACGAATTGCAGGCGGCGATCCTCCGCGTAAAGCTCGCGCGGCTCGACACCGACAACCAGCGCCGGCGGACGCTGGCGGCAGAGTATCTGCGGCGGCTCGCCGACGCGGGCTTGGAGTTGCCGACGGTGCCGGCCGAGGGGCAATGCGTGTGGCATCAATTCGTGGTGCGCACGCCGGCGCGGGAGGCGTTGCGGACCCATCTGGCGGGCGCCGGCATACAGACGGCGGTGCTTTACCCCGTGCCGATCCACCGCCAGCCGGCGTATCGCGACGACGGTCTCCACCTGCCGGTGACCGAGCAGGCCTGCCGCGAGCTGTTGTGCCTGCCGATGCATCCCGGGCTGGGCCTGGCCGATGTCGAATTGGTCTGCCGGCACGTTCTGGAGTGGTGCGCCGGTCGGCGCTGAGCGCGGAAGCGCGGGCAGACGGGAAGCGCGCTTTCCCGGCGATCGTTTTGTGCCGACGGCGGAGCCCGCCGTTCCGGCGGGCTCCAGCGGCTTAAGTCATTTCATAGCCGTGCGCCTGTCATTGCGAGGAGCGCCGCCGCCGCGGCGTGGGCTTCGAAGCAATCCAGCCCGCCGTCGTTCTCCGAACTCCAGCGCGGCTGCGCCCGAACGACGGACCGAGCCGGAGCCATGGCGAAGGCTGGCTGGATCGCCACGGCGCGCTGTACGCGCCTCGCGATGACAACGGACGGAAGGCGGCTACGGATCAACCCAAGCGACTCCAATCCTGACCTGGGAATGCGGGAGAGGCTGCCCTACCAGAGGGCGAACGCCTCCAGCCGCCGCAGGTAGCGGCGGCCGACCGCAACGGGGGAGAAACGCTGGCGGATGTCCGCCGCCGCCTGCGCGCCGAGGCGCTCCCGGAGGGCGCCATCCTCCACCAGGCGGCGCATCCAATGGACCGCGTGGTCGATATCGGCGTCGGCCCAGGTCTGTCCGCGGCGATAGGGGCCGTAGTCGCGGTCGAGCGTCACGAGCCGGTAGTTGACGGGGCAGCCGTTAGCGGCGTTGACGAACTCGGCCGTGCCGGACCAGTCGGTGGCGATGACCGGCCGGCCGAGGAACATGGCCTCGGCCACGTTGAGGCCGAAGCCCTCGGCCCGGTGCAGCGAGACAAAGCAGTCGCAGGCCTGCTGAAGCTCGTAGACTTCGCTGCGCGCCAGGGTGCGGGTGATGAGGTGCGCGCCGGGCACGCCGGCCAGCTCCGCCTCGAGCGCGGCGCAGGCGGCAGGATCGCGCTCGGGGTTGTGGGATTTGATCACCAGTCCGACCGGACCACCGGCCGCGAAGGCATGGCGAAAGGCGCGGATCACCGCGCCCGGATTCTTGCGCTCCTGCGCCGAGTTGAAATCGTAGATGAAGAGAAACAGAAAGGTGCGTTCGGGCAGCCCGAATTTGGCGCGAAAATCCCCGCGGGGCACGGGGAAGTCGATCGCGTGGGGCATGGCCAACACGGGCTTGGGCACCTTGGCGGCGATGGCGGCGCGGGCGAATTCGGACGGGGACCAGATCTCGTCAAAATAGCGGTGCTTGCTCACCCAGCCGTCAGGGAACTCCGGCAGCTCCCACGCCCAGTAGGCGATGTTGTAGCGGTCGGCCCGGAAGGCGGGCCCGTGGTGATGATCGATGTCCTGGGCGACCGGCGGATCCAGGTGGAAGATGTTCACCGGGTGGGGATTCGCCGCCTGCAGGCGGGTGGCGTAGGTGGTGTCGCTGCTGCGGTTGAGACAAGGCAGCTTCAATTCCACCAGCGCGGCGGGCAGGCCGACGGCGTCGCACGCCCGGGCCATGCAGCGCACGGATTCGCCGATGCCGAGCTCGCCGCGGAACCAGCCGACAAGATTTACACCGCCGGGCGCGCCGAGCTTGCGCAGCTTCGGCGCGAGGGCGGGCTGGTACTTGAAGTCGAAGATCACCTCGTCGTCGGCGACGACTTGCGAGAGGCGCAGCCGGCGGTTGAGCCGCTGGCGGCGGTAGGCGCCCGCCGCCTCGCGCCACCGGCGCGGCAGCGGCCACTCGGCGATGACCCGGCCGAGCCACGCGAGGAAATTGGTCCGGCCGACGCCGAGCAGTCTCACTTCGACGCGCGTGGGCCGGTCGGGCAGCGACGCGGGCGCGTCGAGGCCGAAGTTGAAATGATCCTCCGCCAGCGGGAAGACCGCGGCGGTCTGCACCCCGTTGATGCGGACGTGCAGCCCGAGGGCGCCGGCCGACACCGGCTCCGCGGGATCGGCCGGCAGCAGGAAGCCGTTGAGGAAGAAATTGGACACCGGGAAATCCGGCGGCAACTCGATGACCGCCTCGTCGCGGAGCCAGGCGGTGTCGGAGTTGGTTTCGTCCAGAAAGAAACGGTCGCAGCGATACTGGCTCGGGGTCCACGGCAAGCCGGCGTCGCCGCCCTCCCGGAACAGCTTCCGCCAGCGGAGTTCCTCGCGGAAGAAGGCGTGGGTGGCATGGAGCCGGGCCACGGCCGGCGGCTTCCGGGTCAGGCCGGCGGCGGCCGGCAGGCAGGCCGCGGCGGCGCGCAGCGCCACCAAGCCGGTGCGCGCGCGGGCGGGGCGAACCGCCTCCCGAGCCCAGGCCAGGGCGGCCTCGCGGATGATGGCTTCGCGCCAGCGTTGATAGAGCCGGTGGCTGTTCTGTTCGTCGCGGAGCGAGGTGGGGCCGCGCGAGGCGCTGACATGGTGGCGCACGACGCTGTCGAGGCAGACGACCGTCCGCCGCCCGCGCGCGCGCAATTTGAGAGCGAAATCGACGTCCTCGCCGCCGTTTTCGAAGGCCTCGTCGAAGCCGCCAAACGCCGCGAAGTCCGCCCGCCGCACGAGGCAGCACGCGGCGGTGACGGCGAAGGCGGGGCGCACGCCATGCGCGCGGCGCGGCAGCGTGCGCACGTGCGCCAGCTTGGCCGCGGCATCGACGGCGATCCCGGCGTGGTCGATCCCCCCGTCGGCAACCCGGCGCTGGACGTTGCCGACCAGGCCGACGCGGGGTGCGCGCAGCGCGGCCAGCAGGGGCGGCAGCCAGCCCGGCGGGAGCACCAGGTCGTTGTTGAGCAGGGCGAGGACTTCGCCCTGCGCCTCGCGGGCGCCGCGGTTGATGGCGGCGGCAAAGCCGAGATTGCGTTCGTGGTGGAGCGCGCGAAACGGCGGCGCGACGGACCCGAGCCAGTCCCGGGTGCCGTCGGTCGAGCCGTCGTTCACCAGCAGGCATTCCCACGCGATCCCCGGCGGCAGCGAGGCCCGCAGCGCCGCGACGAACGCCTGCGTGAGATCGAGGCGATTGTAGAGCGGAGTGACGATCGAGAGCTGCATCGGGCGGGCCAGGGTCACGGTGGGAAGTGTCCGCGGCGGCGGGAACTGACCGGGGCCCGTAGGAGGTTCGGCTGAAGCGTCGGCCCGGTCACAGGGTTTCCAGATAGCGGGCGTAGGCGGTCTTGCCGAGGAAGCTGATGCGGGCGCGCAGCGTGTCGCGCGAGATCCAGCCCTGCCGGAAAGCGATTTCCTCCAAGCAGGCGATCTGCAGGCCCTGGCGGCTCTCGATGACGTGGACGAACTGGGCGGCCTCGATGAGGGCCTCGTGCGTGCCGGTGTCGAGCCAGGCGGTGCCGCGGCCGAGGAGCTCGACGTGCAACTGGCCGCGCTCCAGATAGAGACGGTTGAGATCGGTGATCTCCAGTTCCCCGCGGGCGGAGGGTCGGAGCGAGCGGGCGAGCGCCACCGCCTGTTCGTCGTAGAAATACAGCCCCGGCACGGCGTAGGGCGATTTGGGCTGCGCCGGCTTCTCCTCGATGGAGAGAACGCGGCCGTCGGGCGCGAACTCGACGACGCCATAGGCGCCGGGATTGGCGACATGGTAGCCGAAAATCGTGGCGCCGGCGGGGCGGGCGCTGGCGGCCTGCAACGAGCGAGCGAGGTCGTGGCCGTAGAAAAGATTGTCGCCGAGGACGAGCGCGGAGGGGCGGCCGGCCACGAAATCGGCGCCGATGTGAAACGCCTGCGCCAGACCCTCGGGCCGCGGCTGCGCGGCATAGGCGATCGTGAGGCCGAGATGGCTGCCGTCGCCGAACAGGCGCTGGAAGAGCGGCAGGTCCTGCGGCGTGGAGATCAGCAGGATCTCGCGGATGCCCGCCAGCATCAGCGTCGAGAGGGGGTAGTAGACCATCGGCTTGTCGTAGACGGGCATGAGCTGCTTGGACACCGCGATGGTCAGCGGGTAGAGCCGGGTGCCGGAGCCGCCGGCGAGGAGGATGCCTTTGCGTTGCACAAAAAGGATCGAGTAAGGTTTAAGGTGTAATGTGTAAGGTCAGCAGGTGGCCTCGAGGCTGCGAATGAGGGCGAATGTCTTGCCACTTATCAGACGGACAGCATTGCGCAAGCGCTCCGCGACTTCCGGTGTGAGGTAGCCGAGATCTTCCGCCAAATAGAGCTGATTGCGGGCTTCGCCGGCGGAGCCCTTCGCATAACCGAGGAACTGGATAAATTCCCTGCGGCGGATCCGTTCGGAGCCTTCCGCGATATTGTTGGAAATCGAGCATGCCGCCGCCGTGATTTGGCCGCGGAAGCTGTAATCGCGACAACCATCGATGGCACGGTACACATCCGCTGCGAATTTCCGTGCCAGGTGCCACACTTCAAGGTTTTCAAAGGATTGGTATGCCATAGGGTGGCAGTTTCATAACCTAAAACCTTAAACTTTACACCTTAATCGTGGAAAGGCGTCAGCCGCCGGTGCCCAGCCGCTCGCGGGCGTAGCGTCGTTCCGTGATGTCGCGGCACCAGTCGCGGTGGGCGAGATACCAGTCGACGGTCCGGGCGAGGCCGGTGGCGAACGACTCGCGCGGCGCCCACCCGAGTTCGCGCCGGATCTTGCCGCAATCGATGGCGTAGCGCCGGTCGTGACCGGGGCGGTCCCGCACGAACTGGATCAGCGCGGCGTGCGCGGCGCCGCCCGGGCGCGGCGCCCGCTGGTCGAGCAGACCGCAGAGGGTCTTCACCAGGTCGAGGTTCCGTTTTTCGCTGAGGCCACCGATATTGTAGGTCTCGTCGACGCGGCCGCGCTGCAGCACGAGCCAGATGGCCGCGCAATGATCCTCGACGTACAGCCAGTCGCGCACCTGGAGGCCGTCGCCGTAGACGGGCAGCGGCCGGCCCTCGAGGGCATTGAGGATCACGAGGGGAATCACTTTCTCCGGGAACTGGTAGGGGCCGTAGTTGTTCGAGCAGTTGGTGGTCAGGACCGGCAGGCCGTAGGTGTGGTGGAAGGCGCGGACGAGATGATCGCTCGCGGCCTTGGAGGCCGCATAGGGGCTGTTGGGCGCGTAGGGGGTCGTCTCGGAGAAGGCGGGATCGTCCGGGCCGAGCGTGCCATAGACCTCGTCGGTCGAGACGTGGAGGAAGCGGAAGGCGGTGCGGCGGGCCTCGGGTAGCTTCGCCCAATGCTGCCGCGCGCAATTCAGGAGGCGAAGGGTGCCGACCACGTTGGTCTCGACAAAGGGTTCCGGCGAGTCGATGGACCGGTCGACGTGCGACTCGGCGGCGAAGTTGATCACCGCGTCAATCGCGTGCTCGGCCAGCAGGCGCGCGACGAGCGCGGCGTCGCCAATGTCGCCCTGCGCGAAGACATAGCGGGGATCGGCCGCGAGATCGGCGAGATTGCCCGGGTTGCCCGCGTAGGTGAGCTTGTCGAGGTTGACGAGCCGGCGCAGCGGCGAGCCGGCCTCGGCCAGCCGCTGCCGGATGAAATTGGAGCCGATGAAGCCGCAGCCGCCGGTAACGAGGAGGTTCATGGCGAGGAGCAACCGCGAGGATCGCGAAGAGGGGCGAAGGTCAGGAGCGGGTCAGGTTTCGAGCACTAGCCGGAGGGCGTCGCGCCAATCGGGAAGGGTGAGACCAAACGTACCCTGGAGCTTGGCGCAGGACATCACGGAGTAGGCGGGGCGTTTGGCGGGCGTGGGGTAGTCGGCCGAAGAGATGGCCTCGATGGTGCGGCACTTCCGCTCCGCGGCGGGCATCAGGTCGATGATGGCGCGGGCAAACTCGTGCCAGCTCGCCCGGCCCGCGCAGCAGAGGTGGTAGACGCCGCTGGCGCGCGCGGCGAGGCCGGGATCGCGCGCCTGCTGGAGCGCGAGCGCGGTCGTCTCGGCGATCAGGCGCGCGGTGGTCGGGCAGCCGATCTGGTCGGTGACGACGCGGAGGATCTCCCGCTCGCGGGCCAGCCGCATCATCGTCAGCATGAAATTGCCTCCCCGGGCGCCGTACACCCAGCACAACCGGAAGATGAGATGCCTGCAGCCGGAGCGCTGGATGGCCTGGTCGCCGGCGAGTTTGGACCGGCCGTAGGCGCTGAGGGGGTTCGGCCGGTCCTCCTCGACGTAGGGCGTGGTTTTGGCGCCGTCGAACACGTAGTCGGTCGAATAGTGGACGAGCAGCGCGCTCCGGCGCTTCGCCTCCTCGGCCATGACGCCGGGCGCATCGCCATTGATCTTTGTGGCCAGCGCCAGCTCAGACTCGGCCTTGTCGACCGCCGTGTAGGCCGCGGCGTTGACGATGATCTCCGGCGAGGTGTCTTGAATCCATTTCCGGATGGAGTCGGGCCGGGTGAAGTCCACCTCGGGAAAATCCACGGCGGTCAGCTGGCCGAACGGCGCGAGGGTGCGCCGGAGTTCCCAGCCGACCTGGCCGATCTTGCCGAACAGAAGAATCCTGGGGGAAATCATGAGATGAAAGCCGCAGTCAACCGCATGGTCGCGGCCTAGAACAAGCGATCCGGGGGAAGGTCAGCGAGCCGCGGGCTCGCGGAATCGCGGGATGAGAGAATCGGGTGCGCGACGGGCGGCCAGGCGATGCCGACGGCGGGGTCGTCCCAGCGGAAGCCGAGTTCGTCCCTGGCCGAGTAGAAATCGGTGCATTTGTAGTGGAAGAGGGCGTTCTCGCTCAGCACGACGAAGCCGTGGGCGAATCCGGGCGGGGCGTAGAACTGGCGCTTGTTCTCGGCCGAGAGCGTGACGCCGAACCAGCGGCCGAAGGTCGGCGAACGGCGGCGGAGGTCGACGGCGACGTCCCACACCTCGCCGTGCCAGACCGACACGAGCTTGCCCTGGGGCATCGGATTCTGAAAGTGCATCCCGCGCAGCGTCCCGCGGCAGGACCAGGAGAAGTTGTCCTGCACGAAATCGGCGGCGATGCCGGCGTCGCGGTACCGCTGCCGGTTCCACGATTCCAGGAAGAAGCCGCGCGAGTCGCCGAAGACGGTCGGCTCGATGAGCAGCAAGCCCTCGAGGGGGCACGGGGTGACTTTCATGCGGCAGCGGGGATGATCGGAGGCGGCGCAGCCGGCGCAATCACTTCCGGCGGTAGTCGCCGCGGCTGAAATATTTCTCCAGCCACACGTACATGCAGATGAAGAAATAGCGGCTGCCCATCTCCTTGATCTTGAGCTTGGCCTCCCCGTGCTTGCGGTTCTGCCAGGTGATGGGCGTGACGGTCCACGAGTACCCCCGCACGATCGCCTTGAGCGGGATTTCGACGGTGAGGTTGAAATGCGGCGAGAGGAAAGGCCGGCAGCCGTCGATCACGCCGCGGCGGTAGGCCTTGAAGGCGTTGGTGGTGTCGTTGAGCGGAATGCGAAACAGCAGTTTGATGAAGAGATTCGCGAGCCGGTTGATGACCAGCTTGACGCGCGGATAGTCGATCACCCGCGCGCCCTTGATGAAACGGCTGCCGAACACGCATTCCCAGCCTGCGCCCAGCAGCCGCCAGTAGCGGACCGCATCCTCCGGTGAATCGGAGGCGTCGGCCATCATGATGACGCAGGCATCGCCCTTGATCTGGTTCAACCCGCACACGACGGCGCGCCCGAACCCGTGCGGCCCGGGATTCCGCACCGGCACGAGGGTGGGCACCGTCGCCCGCAGCGTCTGCAGCGCCTGCCAGGTCCCATCGCGGCTGCCGTCGTCCACGACGACGATCTCGTGCGGCACCCCTTCGCGCAGGAAGATCAGGTGGAGGTCCCGCACCGTGGCGGGCAGCGAGGCCTCCTCGTCGCGCGCGGGCATGACCACGCTGAACAGCGCCAGCGGCGGCGCGGGGGCGGGAGGCGGGCCGGCGGGACTCATAGCGGCGCGGTCGATCCGGCGGACGGCTTGCGCCCCACGATCAGAAACTGGCGGCCGAGGATCCGCCAGAGCCAGGGAAGGGCGAGATACCACCGCACCATCCAGAGCGGATAGCGGCGGACGTTGACGATGGTGTAGGGCAGAAAGCGGGCGGTGACATATTCGAGCGTAAAACCCGTCATCTCCAGCGCCTCGCCCAGCGAAGCCTCGGTCAGCACAATATGATGATCGTAGAAGTCCCAGTAGATGCCGGGGAGGTAGCGGATGTTCGGGCCCATGGCGATCAGGCGCCCGCCCGGCTTCAGGCAGCGCTGAAGCTGGTGCAGGGTCTGGGTCAGGCGCAGCTTGTCGGGCAAGTGCTCGAAGAAGTTGCTGGAGAAGACGACGTCGAGGGTGGCCGGGGGCAGCGGCCATTCGAGCGAGCAGTCCTGGCGGAGAAACTCGACGTTGGCGGCGAGATGCTCCGCCACCTCGGGGTTCAAATCCATTGCCAGTTTCCGGCCCGCCTGGATCTGGTTGATGAATTCGCCGTAGCCGCAGCCGAGGTCGAGCACGGTGGCGCCGGCGGGAATCCAGCGCTGAAAGAAGTCGCGGCTCAGGACCGACCACACCTGCCAGCGATAGGCGGCGGAGGCGGCGAAGCGGCGGCGATAGATCCGGACGAGGTCCTTTTCGGTCTGGTGCATGGCGGCGGGCGCAGCGCCCCGGTCAACCGGCCGCGGAGAGATCGAGCCACTCGGGGTGCGCCTGCGCGTGCGCGGCGATCTCGTCGAGAATCGCCGTGACCGGCGTCTGCGGGCGCCAGCCCCAGAGGCGGGTGGCCTTGGCGTGGTCGAGGACGATCCAGGGAATGTCGAACGGCCGGGCGGAGCCGTCGGCCGCCACCGCGTGCGGGCCGAAACGCGCGGCGCACCAGTCGCTCAACTGGCGCAGCGACCGGGCCGAGACGGCGCCGCCGGACAGGTTTACCACGCGGTCGGCAGGCGCGAGCCGGGGGGCCGCCAGCTGCTGTTCGAGCAGGGGCTGCAGGTCGCGCGGATGCAGGCAGTCGCGCACCTGATGACCCTGGCCGCCGAACCCGAGATAGCGCAGGGGGCGGCGGCGCAGCCACGAGTTGAGCCAGTAGGCGAAGATGCCCTGATCGGGCCGGCCGAACTGGCCGGCGCCGGCGAGCACACCGCAGCGGTTGATGAAGACCGGCAGATTGAACGCCTCGCCGTATTCCAGGGCGAGCGCCTCGGAGGCGAGCTTGGTGGCGCCGTAGAGGGAGACCGGCGCGGCGGTGGCAAAGGTCTCGTCGAGGCCGGCGGCGGACAGGCCGGGCGGCAGCGGCTGGCCGGGATCGGGTTTGAAGGCGTGGTGCTCGACCACGACAGGCAGCGCGGCGAGCGGGCCGATCGCATACACCCGGCTCGTGCTGAGCAAGATGCAGCCGGCGCGGCGAAGCTTGCAGTACTCCAGCAGGTTGACCGTGCCGGCGAGATTGTGCTCGACCAGCTGACGGCTGCTGGTGCGGCCGTCCACGCCCGCGAGCACGCTCGCCTGGGCGGCGGCGTCGATGACCCAGTCCGCGTCCGGCAACTCCTCCAGGTCGCTGGCCAGCCGGACATCGGCGTGGAAGAGGCGCACGCCGAGCCGCTTGAGCTCCGCGCGGTTCGTCTCGCTGCCCGGGCGGATGAAGTTATCGAAGCCGACAATCTCGTGGCCCTTTCCCGACTCCAGCAGCGCCCGGGCGACCGTGCTGCCCGCGAAGCCGCACACGCCGGAAAGCAGAATCCTCATGGCGGGCGAGCAAAGCAGGAGTGCCGGGGCAGGGAAAGGGGAAAGCGTCAGCCGGCGCGGCTGCGGCGCGTCCAGGCCGCGACAATCTGGCGAATGGTCTCCTCCAGGCTCACGCTGATGTCCCACTGCGGGTAGTGGGCGCGCATCTTGCGCAGATCGGAGTAATAGCAGATGTGGTCGCC
Source organism: Opitutaceae bacterium (assembly GCA_035519475.1). Lineage (GTDB taxonomy): Bacteria > Verrucomicrobiota > Verrucomicrobiia > Opitutales > Opitutaceae > Fen-1467. The sequence goes on along the minus strand of DATIWI010000266.1, from coordinate 8,157 downwards.
GATGCGGTTCTGCTCGATGTAGGTGTGCACCTGCGGCCGGCCGGTGAGGCGTTCGGTGAACTGGAACGCCTCGAGGATCGAGCAGGCGTTGGCCTTGCCGCCGCCGAGATTGTAGACCTCGCCCGCGCGCGGCTGCGCCACGAACGCGGCCATGAACCGGGCCACGTCCAGCGAGTGGATGTTGTCGCGCACCTGCTTGCCCTTGTAGCCGAAGACGCGGTACTCGCGGCCCTCCAGGTTGCATTTGACGAGGTAGCTGAGGAAGCCGTGCAGCTCGACGCCGCTGTGGTTGGGGCCGGTGAGACAGCCGCCGCGGAGGCAGCAGGTGGGCAGGCCGAAGTAGCGGCCGTACTCCTGCACCATGACGTCAGCGGCGACCTTGGACGCGCCGAAGAGCGAATGCTTGGACTGGTCGATCGTGAAGGTCTCGGGAATGCCCTGGGCGTAGGCGGGATCGGCGTAGTCCCAGCGCGTGGCGAGTTCCAACAGGCGGATCTGATTGGGGGCATCGCCATAGACCTTGTTGGTGGACATGTGCACGAAGGGCGACTCGGGGCAGGCTTGGCGTGCGGCCTCCAGCAGGTTGAGCGTGCCTCCGGCGTTGGTGTCGAAGTCGTCGAAGGGGATGGCGGCGGCGCGGTCGTGGCTGGGCTGGGCGGCGGTGTGCACAATCGCCCCGGGGCGGAGCTCCCGGACCAGCGCGAGCACGCCCGCCCGGTCGCGGATGTCGAGCTCGTGGTGGACAAATCCCGGCAGCTCCTGCTGCAGCCGACGCTGGTTCCAGCGGGTGTCGCCCGGCGGCCCGAAGAAGACCGCGCGCTGGTTGTTGTCGATGCCATGAACCTGGTAGCCGAGCTCGCGCGCGAAGTAGGCGCTCACTTCGGAGCCGATGAGGCCCGATGATCCGGTAACAAGCATGGTCTTGGTATTCTTCGGCATGGGGGAAGAGGAGAACTGGAGGAGGGACGAAACGCAATCACAGGGGACCGAGGCGGGCCTTGGCCCAGGCGGCCAGCCACGTCAGCGGGTCGTAGAACATGCGGATCTTTTTGCCCTCCTTGAACGACCGCGAACGATACGAAACCGGGATTTCGACCGGCCGGTAGCCCCTCCGCACGAGCTTGATCAGCAGCTCCCAGTCGAAATCGAACCGGTTGCAGGTGAAGGTCAGGCCCTCGAGGCATTCCCGGCGGAACACCTTGTACATGGTGAAGGGGTCACGCAGCCAGATTCCCAGGGAGGCGTTGATCAGCAGCGCAAAGACCCAGTGGGCCAGGTTCAGCACGAGCGCCTGCAGCGGCTGGCCGGCGAATTTGCGGATCGCGCCGGGGCTCTTCCCGTGGCGCGAGCCGAGCACGAACGCGTGCCGGCCGGCCAGGATCGGCGCCAGCAGCAGGTCATAGTCGCCCAAGTCATATTCGAGATCGGCGTCTTGAATGAGGAGAATGTCGCCGCTGGCCTGCGCGAAGCCGGCCCGCACGGCGTGGCCCTTGCCGCGCGGCCGGTCCTCCAGGATCAGCTGCACTCCGGGACGACCGCGATAGCCGAGCACGATGTCGCGGGTGCCGTCGGTCGAGTTGCTTTCGACGATGACCACCTCGAAGTGCACGCCGGGAATCGCCTTGGCCAACAGCGCGTCGAGGGTCTGCCGGGCCGTCGCGCCCTCGTTGTACACGGGCACGATGACCGAGAGGGTGCACGGCGTCGGCAGGGGCTTCATGGCGGGCGCCCATCCTATGCGCGAGCCGCGGCTGCGACGCCACAACTTTTCTCGGGCTGCCCCGGGGGGACCAACCCTGCCGAATAGTCGGAACGACGCATCAGCGCCGCCCGATCGGAACCGGCTCATGTCAGGCGACTCGAGCGAGCTCGCGCAGGCGAGCCAACTCTTGCTGGCGCCGTACGCGAAACCGCCGTTGGCGCTCGGCGTTCGCCCGGCGTTTCTGCTCCTCGGACACGGCCGGCCGACCAGCGCGCAATCGCAGGGGCAGTTCCACGGCCGACGTGAACAAGTTTCTCCTCTTGAAAGGCAGGGGAGATCGGACAAGGGCTAGGGCGCGCAAGGCGGGCGCATCTTCGGCGAACCACGGCTCAGGCGCCACGCGGCTCGGATCAAACGCCCACTCGGGCGCTGGCTGGCGAATCTTCGCCGCCAGAAGTTCCGCATACGCCGCAAGCCAGGCATCAGCCACCGCCCCATCCGAAAAACGCCCCGCGAGCGGGGCCGGTCGCGCCTGGAGGGCCGAGGCCACTTGCACCCGCGAAGTGAACCGGGCTAGCGCGTGGAGCCAGTCGCGGAAGCTGCGGCCAAAGTCGGCGAGCGAGTCCACGCCGGCCGCGGCCGTGTCCTGGAGGGTTTGCGGGCGGATGCTCATATTCTGTGGACTTTCTCTAGGATCGCCTCGATGGCGATGCGACAGCGCTCGGGGAGTTCGTCGCGAGGGAAGAAGCGGTGGTAGTGCTTCTCGACCTCGGCGAGGGTCTTGAGCTCCATCTTGCGCACCAAGAAAAGAATGTCCTCCTGGTCGCCGGCATAGCCGGGCAACGGGGCGCGGCAGGCCTGGACCTTGAGGGCCAAGAGGTAGGCAGCGGTCGGCACGGAGACAACGAGACCGGGTCCGATTTCCAAGGAGGCGAGCCGGCGCTTTGCCTCGTTGGTTGCGAGGAACTGGCGCACGTCGTCGCTTAACCAGTCCTCCGGCAGGTCCTGCTCGCGGGCCACCTGCAGCGCCAACTGATGCACGGGTTCGCTCGGGCGCACGATCGCATCAACATCCTTGGTCGACTCGCGCGAGTCGTACACCACCGTGAATACGGCTCCTCCATAGAGGGCCACGTCGAGGGTTAGGCCTTTGGACTGCGCGAGCTCTCCCATGCGGTTCAGGGCGCGTAGGATGTCGGTCTTAGTTAGCGACTTATATGGCATATATGATATACAGTTACGTAACGGTTTATATGTATGCCGGCAAGCAGGATTTTACGGATCCATCGAAACTCTATGAGCCTGATTGACTTGGAGCAACGGCTGGCCCGTCTGCCGGCGGCGGTTTGGGAGGCTGACACGGCGGTCTGCCGCGGGCAGACGGCTCGGGCGGCAGGAAGCCCCACGAGAATTCGCTCTCGCACTCGGCGGCGCCGCGATTCAGGGCCAACTCTTGCGGCGACTATGTTATGCCGCCGTCAAGTCGTGGCGGGTGCCCGGTCGAATTCTGCGTCAATTCTCCGGCAGATCATGTGCCAGTCACGAAGTCGCCGCCGGCGTCGCGCCGCCCGGGCGTGGGCGGGCGAGCAGCGGCCACCACGCCCAAACGACGTCGAGGAACACGGCGATCACAAACAGGATCAGCAACGGATAGGCGGAGTCGAGGTAGGCGACGGCCAGCGCCGGAAAGGAGGTCACATGGATCAGCGCATAGATGAGGATGGTCGCAGCACAGGCGGCCCACGCGGCGGCGGCGACGACAAAGAGGTAGGTGAGGCGCCGCTGCCAGGCGAGGTTGACGGCGCGCACCAGGGCGACGACCTGGGCCGCCGCGGCGAGCCAGAACAACAGCTGCCGCAGGACCTTGCCGGCCGCCTGCAGGACGGCGAGTTTCCACGCGTCGAGGGCCGCCTGGCGGGGGTTGGCCGTTTCGATCGCCGGGGACGGCGCGAGCCGGTCGCGCGTGACATCGGCGAACAGCGTGAGTTCGTCGTGATTGCCGATGCTGGGCGGCGGATAGGCGCTGAAACCCCGGAACGACACGAAGTGATCGACGAACATGACCGCGGCGCCCAGCCACTCCCGAGTGAGCCCGGATCGCCAGGGCGGCCGGAGGCCGCTGCGGCGCGGCCCCGCCGGCAGGCGGCCATCGTCACACGCCTGGTTCACCTCCATCGCGAGCCGGTGGTAGAAGGCGAGCGCATCGCCGGCATTGTGACAGTAGCCCACCGCCGCCACCGAGTCGCGCAACGCCCACATGAACCAGCCGCCCCCGATCTGCCGCTGTTCCGCCGGCAGATGGGTGACGAAATTGGAGGCGCCGGCCCAGCCTTCGCCAATGGGGCCATCCAGATGCGGGCGCAGCTGCGCGAAGGTCGGGCTGACGGCGTAGATGGCCTCGCGCGCCTGCCGCGTGACCGGGACGAAGGGAATCTCGGGCCCGACCCGGACGCGCAGCAGGGCGCCATAGGCGTCCTTGAATTCGTCGGCGCGGAGTTCCACCGTCCCGAACCACTGGTAATGGCGGGCGTTCTCCCAGGAGACCAGCGCGACCGGAAGCAGGCCGGACAGCGCGGCCAGCCCGCCCGCGCGCAGCAGCGTGCGCCACGTCCCGGCCGGGCTCCGCACCGCACCAACCACGACGGCGACCCCCAGCAACGCCACGCTCGGCGCGAGCCACTCGCCGTCTTCGCGGCTCAGCCAGAACGCCCCGAGCGCCGCGCCCAGCATGGCCGCCCATGGCGCCAGCCGGCGGAACGGCTCGCCCCGGCGCGTGTAGAGCGCGATCAGCCCGGCGAAGATCAGAAGGGCGAGCGGCGTGGAGACGTGCTGCCGCAGAACGCGCCCGAGGGAGGAGGCCTCGAACGACATCGGGTTCCAGAGCAGGAGGGCATAGGCGGCCAGCCAACCCGGCCCGGTTTTCAGCAGAGGCGCGAGCGCGCGCACCACGACCGCACAGGCGCCGGCATAGGCCAGCTGTTGCGCGAAGCTGAGCGGGAGTCCGACGAGGAAGATCAACGCGATCCAGAGGGAGTAGAACGGTCCCTTGGCCAGCGTGAGCTGGTCATAGGGGCCCAGCCATTCGCCGCGCAGGAGCGAATCGGCAAGTTTGACGAAGAGCTGGTCGTCGTGGCCGGCGGTGCCAATCGCAAAGATGGCCTGGCCCTGCGTCAGCCACAGCTTGGCCAGCGTCAGCAGCGCGGCCGCCCAGAGCCACCCGCAGTCCTTTCGGAAGAGAGTCATGGGGAATCCTTGCGCGTATCCAGCCGGAGCACACTCAGAAAAAAGCTCGTGAGGATGACCTGGCACCCCAACGTCAGGCTGAGCGCGCCAGGAACCACCCAGCGCAGCATCTGGCCGGGGACTAGCGGCCCGAAGCCGCGCTGGCGCCACAGCCACACCGAGAAGATCGACAATCCCAACCCGCCCGCCACCAGCAGCAGGCCGGCCGTCAATCCGACCTCGAGCGTGACGATGCGCAGCCAGCGTTCAAACCGGGCCTCGGGCGCCCGCAGGCCGGCGCGGATGGCGAAGAATTTGCTTAGCACGGCGAAGGCCACGGCCTGAAAGCCGACCAGCACGGCGATGGCGGCAAACAGCAGGGTGTTGATGTCGAAATAGACATGGCCGACGGCGAGCGGACCGGGCAGAAGGAGGCCGCCAATCAGCAAGCCGGCGGCCATCAGGGCAAGGCCCGGATAGAGAAAGAGCCAGCGCGGGCTGAACAACAGCATGAACCGAAGGTGCCGCCAGCCGTCGCGCCACGGGCGAAGGTGCGATGGCCGGTCGCGCCCGTCGCGGCGCAGCACCGTGGGCACCTCCGTAACCCGCAGCCCGAGCAGCGCCGCCTTGATCACCATCTCCGAGGCAAACTCCATGCCATTGGTGCGCAAATCCATGCGGCGGTAAGCCTCGATGGAGAAGCCGCGCAGGCCGCAATGAAAGTCGCCTACGGGCGTCCTGAAGAAGAGCCGGCCGAGCCACGAGAGCGCCGGGTTGCCGATGAGCCGGTTCTTCCAGGGCATGGCGCCGCGCTGGATGCCGCCGCGGAAGCGGTTGCCCATCGCCAGGTCAAAACCGGCGCGCAGCCGCTCGAGGAATTGCGGAATATGGGAGAAGTCGTAGCTGGCATCCGCGTCACCCATGACGATGTAGCGACCGTGCGCCACCTCGATGCCGGCACGCAGGGCGCTCCCGTAGCCCCGGGCGGCGACGGAGATCACGCGGGCACCCGCGAGGGTGGCCGCCGCGGCCGAACCGTCGGTGCTCCCGTTGTCGGCCACCACCACCTCGCCTGCGATGCCCGCCCGCGCCATCGCCGCCGTGGCTTCCTGGACGCAGGCGGCGATGGTACGCGCCTCGTTGAGACAAGGCAGCACCACGCTGAGGTCAAGGGTGGCGGCGGCGCCGTCAGCAAGAGCGGGCATCAGACCGGAACGAAATGGACAAGTTGAGACAACGACAAGCCTCGGATGGCCGGCGGGCGAACGGCTGGCAATCGCCCGTTGGGTTCAGCCGGCCGGGCGCGGCGGCGCCGGCCGATCGGGCGCGGAGCGGTGGCGGAGCCGCCCGGCGACCAGGACGAGCCAGACCGCCAGCGTGCCGAGCGCCAAGCCCAACAGGACGTGATGGGTCGGCTCGGTCTTGCCCGCGCGGAGCCGGGCCAGCCAGCGGCGTCCGAAATCGGCGTCATCCGAGGCGGCGGGGCGCGCGATGCCCACCCAGCCGTGTTCGTCGGCCAAGCCGTCGAACAGATGCAGCGAGGCGCGCCAGCCCAGGAAAGGCGCGACATCCTCCGCCCACATGAGCACGGCTTCGCGCGGCTCGGTCGGGGGGCACGACACGGCGCGCCACTGTTCCTCGCCGGTGGCGGGATTCTCGAAGCGCCAGCGAATCGCGTTGCCGGGCCAGTTGGGCCAGCCGCTGACCGGCGTGAAGAGGAAGCGATGCCGCACGGGCACCGGCGCGCTGCGGAGGATTCCCTGGAAACGTTCGCTTCCCCCGAGAAGCGTGCCGTACCAGAAGGGACGAACGGAGGCGGGAACGGTCGCGACGGCGCCGACGGCTTCCTCGGACCGGAACCCTCGTCCGGCGGTACTCTGAAAAACGGGATCGACGAATTCCACCTGGTCGGAGGCGGGGGCGTAGGCAGTCTGCCACCGCTGCTGCTGGTCAAATTCGAAGGGCTGGGGCCAGGCCAGCAGCGCCGCGACGGCCAGCACCGTGACCAGGCTCCATATTCTAAAGCCGTCCCACCAGGGTTGCCCGAATACGGCTGGTGGCTCCACCGGGGCGGGAACGGCCGGCGCGCGCTCAAGGAATCCACAGGCCAGGAGCCAGCCGAGCAGCGCCGCCGCGACCAGCCCGCGGCTGGCCGCAGGGAAGAACCGTGCGACCGCCCCGAGCCGGCCCTGGTCCGGACGCGCCTCCGCGGCGCCCGTTTCCGGCGGAAGCAGGGCGCGAAAGCGGGATTTGCCCAGCAAGTCGATGAGGGTGGGAGGATAGGTGTAGAGTGTGTCGCCAATCTTGTTCTGGGCCAGATAGGCGGAGTCGCCGGTCCGGAGGAAGCCGCGCACCGCCTGGAGATTGCGGAGATTGATCTCGGGCCGGCGCTCCAGGTTGTAGCCGGCGTGGCTCTCGACAGACTCATGCCACAGGCCGGGAGCGGTCAGGCCGAACCAGGCGGCCGCGAGCGCCACGAGGGCGGCGCGCACGGGCCGCGCCGAGGCGGTCCGCCAGAGGAGGCCGAGGCAGGCGGCATTGGCCAGAAAACCGAGGGCGAGGAAGTCGCAGTAACGGGAGACGAAGCCGACCGTGTCGCCGCCGCGCCCGTAGCCGATGGCGGCGGCCTGGGCGCCGACCCACAGTCCGACGGCGAGCACAAAAGCCTCGCTCTCATTGAGACGGTGGCGGCGCAGACGCCCGGCGGCCAGCCACAGCCAGGGAAGGTAGATCAGGAAGGCCCAGCCCGGGTGCGGCAGCGGCCAGCCGAGCTGGCGCAGGCCCACGTCGAGCGCCACCTGCCACGAATCGGCCTTGAGAAAGGCGGTGACGGTGAGCGGCGGCGCGAAGGCGAAATAGACCAGCGACCACAAGGCGGCAATGCCGAGGCCGGCGCCGTTCACCCTGCGGTCCCCGTCCCGGCGCCACCAGCGCCAGCCGAGCAGGAGCACGACGGTGGCGTGGACGAGCACGCTGGACTGCTGGGTGAAGATGACCAGGCCCCCGGCCAGCTGCCCGGCCCACCAGCCCGCGGTAAAGCGGCGGCGCGTGGCGGCCGCCCAGAGATAGACCACCGACAGGCCAACCTGCACGAAGACCAGCGACTGGATGCCCCAGAGCGTGTTCTCCCACGTGTACGGGAGGGCCAGCACCGTGCCCGCGTAGAGGACGAACAGCGGGCCCAGCCGGCGGCCAAGCGCCGGCGCCACGGTTGCGAGCAGCAGCCAGATTGC
>DATIWI010000265.1:0-3078 GCA_035519475.1 Opitutaceae bacterium | reverse complement strand
GCCTTCGCCCAAGCGCTTCGGCGCGGCAAGCTGGCCTCTGGCCTTCGCCTAAAGCTCGGTGTACTTGTCCGCCCGGCCGCGGGCCTTCTCCACCGGGTATTTCCGCGCGTTGGCCGCGAGCTTGGCCTCGATGGCCGCGGCAAGATCGGTGCCGGTGACGTTCGCGAATTCGAGCGCATAGATCACCACGTCGGCAAGTTCGTCCTCGATCTCACGCCGGCGCGCCGCCTCCCGCGCCCGGGCGTGCGACGCGTCACCGCCGGTCCAGAGAAAATGTTCCATCAGCTCCGCCGCCTCGGCGGCCAGGGCCATGCTGAGGTTCTTCGGCGAGTGGAACTGTTCCCAGTCGCGCTCGCGGACGAAGGCGAGCACGCGTTGTTTGAGTTCGGCGAGGGTCGTGGCGGCGTCGGAGAGCATGGGAGCGGCGGGTGAAAGGGAAACCTGAGCGTGGGCGCGGAGCGCGCGCGAAGCAATCCCGCGCCGCGCCTTCCCCTAACGCGGCCCCGGGCCCTGCAGCCGCCAGTAGCCCGCCAGGATGCTGCCGATCACGGAGTGAAACACGCTCGAGATGGCGCAGGGCACGGCGGTCAGCGGGTCCGCGAAATGCCGCCGGGCCAGCACGACTCCGAGGCCGGAGTTCTGCATGCCCACCTCGATCGACACCGTGCGCGCGATGATGCGGTCGTAGCGAAACGCCCGCGCCGCGGCATAGCCGAGGCCGAACCCGCCGGCGTGCACGAGGAACACGGCCGCCAGAAGCCGGCCGGCGCTCTCCTTCATCGCCGCCGCGTTCTGCCCGATGATGCACGCGCAGATGAGCGCGATGGTCAGCACGGAAACCAGCGGGGCCACCGGCAGCATCGCCTTCATCGCGCGCGGGAAGAACCGGTTCACCAGCACACCCGCCACCACCGGGATGATCACGACCTCGAACGTGCTCCAAAACAGGCCGAGGGCGTCCACGCGCACCATCGTGCCGACGAGCCCCTTCGTGAGCAGCGGCGTCATCACGACGGCCCCGAAGGTCGATACCGCGGTCATGACCACCGACAGCGCGACGTTGGCCCGGGCGATGTAGTTGACGACGTTCGAGGCCGTGCCGCCGGGGCAGCACGCCACCAGGATCAGTCCGACGGCAAACGGCGTCTCCAGCCGCAACACGTGGGCAACGCTCCAGCCCATGAACGGCATGATCGTGTACTGCGCCACGAAACCGAGCGCCACGGGCCGCGGCATCACCAGCACGCGGCGAAAATCCTCCACGGACAGCGTCACGCCCATGCCCAGCATGATCACCGCCAGCCCCGGGACGATCCACGGGCCGAACCACGTGAACCACGCCGGCGCGACCAGCGCGAGCACGCCGCCCGCCACCACCCAGAGCGGAAACGCGTTGGTCAGGTATCCCGCAAGCCTCGTCATGCCGCCGCAGGGTGCCGGCCGGCACAGTCTGCGGCAATAACTTTGGTCACACTCAAAATAATACTTGGCGCACGGCACGCTTTGTGCATGTTGTCACCGCTCCATTCCCATGACCCGGACGATCCAGTCCATGCGCCGCGCGGCCCGCGCTTCGATCACGAAGGCGGTCCAGCAGTCTTGTCGCGGCCATCGGCGTCCGCTCGTCGCTCGCTGGAGCAAATTCACCGACGCCGGCTGCCTGGCCTGAACGACCCCGTCAATCCGGTCGTTCGTTTTCCCAGGAGACCCGGCGGTGAAACACCGACGAAAGGAGTACATCCACATGCATACGATCATCCGTTCCCGCAATCATCCGCAGCCCTCCCCGGCTTCCGCGTCCCCTGTCGCGTTCCGCCGGCCGCACTACGACTGCCAGGAGCAGATGGATGCGCTCAAACTCGTCGTCTATGTTCCCGGGGTGGATCCCGCCGGCATCGATCTCGAGGTGCGCGGACCCGACTTGATCGTCACCGCGCCCAAGAGCCATGTGGTGCGCGCCAACTGGCGCGCCCTGCACCTCGAGGGCGCCCAGCGCGATTACCAGCTCCGGCTGCGCCTCGGCTTCAATCTCGCGTACGAGGCGCTGCGTGCCGAGCTGCGCGGCGGCGTGCTGACCGTCACCATCCCCAAGAAGACGGCGGTGGCGGCCACCTGCGCGGTCGCGTAGCCCCGGGGTAACCCGCTCGATCCATCTAGGGGGAACACCCTGTTCCTGCCGATTCCCGCCCGACCTATCGTGCGGGAAAGAAACACGGCTTGCCCGGTCCTCTGCCGGGCAAGCGGTGCGGCTCCCGCCCTCCGTCCCCGCCCCTCGCCCGACGCACGCCCAAAAAAAACTGAGGAACCTGCACGCGCTTCTGTGTTCTCATTACTGAAGGCGTCTGACCAGCGCCTTCCGGACCGGTCCCGCCGCCCGCAAACCAATCAAACTGCAACACCTTTTCCCGATGAATTTCCGTCCACGCCTTTCTTCCTCCCGTCAGCGGGCCCTCCTCGGTGGCCCCGACTCTCACGTCGTGCCCGTGCAAGACGTACAGTGGGGTCGCCCGGTGTTTCGTCCGCCCGAGCTTCCCGCCCTCCCCCGGCTGTTCAATACCGTTCCGTTCACTGCGATGCGGCCGCTGCGGCCGACGCGTCCGGGGAAGGTCGAGATGGCGGCATTCTAGGCTGAGTCGTCGCCGAACGACCCGCTTCCGCCGCGCTTCCAATGGCCCGCCGTTCCGACGGGCCGCTCGCCGCCCAATCCGGAGACCCGCCGGGACGGCGGTGGCCACCGCCCTCGCGAGCGCAATCTCCACTCGAATCTCTATTCGGCTGTCGGAGCGCGCCTGCGCGCGAATGCACCGTAGCCTCCCGCCAACGGCTCCGCCATTGCCAGCGGCGTTCTCGTCTCACGCCTCCGGCACCAGCCAGTCCATCCGGCCGGCTGCGCCGGCGTCGACGCCGAGAAGGCTGCTCAGCGCCGCCAGCACGGGCGGCAAGCCCTCGGCAAATCCCCACGGCGGGTTGAGCACCACCAAGCCGCAGCCCTTCATGCGTACCGCCGCGTCCGCGCTCACCGCCAATTCCGCCCACAGGGTGGGCGCCAGCGCGCGCCGCCGCAGCGCGGCGTGAAAC
>DATIWI010000264.1:0-16844 GCA_035519475.1 Opitutaceae bacterium | reverse complement strand
CGGCCGTCCGCCGTCACCAGCGTGGCGCCGCGCGCGGCCGTGACGAAGAACGGCGCGCCGCCGACCGCGCGGAAGGCCCGCACCGGCGAATTGACCCCGCCGGGCATCACCCGCAGGGCGCGTTCGAAGAGCTGCTCGGAGGTCATGGATTCAACCGCTAATGTGCGCTAATTGGCGCTAATCGCCCGGGTCCGGGCAAAGCGTTTCCACTCCAGCCGTCTCGTGTTGCCGAAGTTGACGAGGTATCCGACCGGCTTCTTCGCCGCCTTCAAATAATTCAGGATCTGTGCATCGTGCTCGGGTACGAGCGCAGAAACCGCTTTCAGCTCGACGACGATGTCGCCGAACACCACCAAATCAGGACGAAGTTTTCTTCGCAGAGGTCGGCTCTTGTAGAAAATCGGCACTTCGCTCTGGGCTACAAAAGGGATGGACCGATCCGCCAACTCGTTCTCCAGACTCTCTTGGTAGATGTCTTCCGTAAAGCCGTGGCCCATTTCATTGTACACCTCGAAAGCCGCGGCCATGAAATCGTAACCCTGTTGCTGGAGGGGTTCGGTTGTATTCATGATTAGCGTGAATTAGCGAAAATTAGCGGTTACACCGTCAGCTTACATATTTCTGCACGATGGGGATGCGGCGGCCGACCCCGAAGGCCAGCGGGGTGATCTTCAAACCGGGCGCGGCCTGCTTGCGTTTGTATTCGTTGAGGTCGACGCGGCGGGCGACATCGTTGACCACCGCCTCGGCAAAACCCTGCGCGACCAGGTCGCGGCGCGAGAGGCCTTCCTCCACGTAGCCGCGCAGGATCACGTCGAGCAGATCGTACGGCGGCAGGCTGTCCTGGTCCGTCTGTCCGGGTCGCAGCTCGGCGGACGGCGGCTTGTCGAGGGTGCTCTGGGGGATGGGCGGGGCGCGGCCGGCGCGGCGCGCCTCCTCGTTGATCCAGCGGGCCAGGGCGTAGATCTGCGTCTTGAAAACGTCGGATATGACCGCGAGTCCCCCGGCCATGTCGCCGTAGAGGGTGCAGTAGCCGACCGCCATCTCGCTCTTGTTGCCCGTGGTCAGCAGGAGCGACCCGAACTTGTTGGAGAGCGCCATCATGATGACGCCGCGAATGCGCGCCTGGATGTTCTCCTCGGTGACATCGCGCGGGCGGCCGGCGAAGTGCGGTCCCAGCACCGTCTCGGTGGCGGCCACGACGTCGGCAATCGGAATCGTCTGGAAGGCGATGCCCAGGTGGCCGGCCAGCGCCCGCGCATCGTCGCGGCTGTGCTGGCTGGAGATCGCCGACGGCAGGCTGACGCCGGTGACATTCTCCGGGCCGAACGCCGCGGCGGCGATGACGCCCACGACCGCGGAATCTATGCCGCCGCTGAGGGCGACCAGCGCGCGCCGGAATCCGCTCTTGCTGGCGTAGTCGTGCAGCCCGAGCACGAGGGCGTCGAAAATATCCTTCATCTCGGCCTGCGCGTAGGTCCCGGCGATCCCGGGCTTCGCGTCGCCGGAGCCAAGCAGCGCCGCGAGATCGATGACGCGCAGCTCCTCGCGAAACGCCGCGAGGCCGGCGAGGACCTCCCCCCGAGGGGAGGCCACCACGGAGCGGCCGTCGAAGATGAGCTCGTCGTTGCCGCCGACGGCGTTGCAGTAGACGATGGGACAGCGCATGGCTTTCGCGGCGGCGGTCACCAGGGATTCGCGCACATCGCCTTTGCCGTGGTGCCAGGGGCTGGCTGACAGATTGAGCACGACATCGCACTTTTGCGCCGCAAGCTGCCGGATGGGATCCTGGCCGTTGTACAGCCGCCGGGTGGAAATCATCGGCAGGGTCCAGATATCTTCGCAGATTGTCACGCCGACGCGCTGGCCGGCGAAATCGATGACCCGCGGCGAGGGCGCCGGCTCAAAATAGCGGTCCTCGTCGAACACGTCGTAGGTGGGCAGCAGGCATTTGCGGGCCACGATTGCCACCTCGCCGTGGTGGCACCAGGCGGCGGCATTGAAATACGGCCGGCCGTCGCCCGTGGCGTTGGTTTCCACGAACCCGACCAGCGCGGGCACTTCACCGACCGCGGCGGCGATCTCGGCCAGGGACGATTCCACGTCGGTGACGAACCGGCGCCGGAAAAGCAGATCGCGCGGCGGGTAGCCGCACACCGCCAACTCCGGGAACAGCACCAGGCCAGCGCCCTGGGAGACAAGCGTCCGGTAGGCGGCGGCAATCCGTTGCCGGTTGCCGGCGAGATCGCCGACGGTGGTGTTGATCTGGGCGAGGCCGATGCGCATGGTGAAGCCGAGGGGCTACTGTGAAGACGAGGGCGGCGCCTGACAATCCGCAAGGCGGGGAGCCGCCGACCGGCCCGCGGCAGGGTTGCGGAGAGACTCGGCCGCGGCCACACTGCCGGCCCGAATCGACCATGCCCGACCCTGCCGCCCCGCCTCCGCGTCTCATTCTCGCCTCGGCCTCGCCCCGGCGGCGGGAACTGCTCGCCACTCTGGGGTTGCCCTTCGAGGTGATGCCGGCCGGCGTGACCGAGCATGAGACGGCCGATGCCGATCCGCGCGAGATGGTGCGCCACAATGCCGCCCTCAAAGCGGAGTGGGTGGCCGCGCGGGAGCCGGAAGCGTATGTCTTGGGGGCCGACACGACGGTCTTCATCGACGGCCTGGTGCTGAACAAGCCGCGCGACCTGGCCGACGCCCGAGACATGCTGCGGCGGCTGTCGGGCAAGACTCACACCGTCTACACGGGGCTCGCCGTGCGCCGGCGGTGCGCCAGCCTCGCGATCGACAGCGGGGTGGCCAGCGAGGTCACGTTCCGGCCGCTCGCTGAGACCGCGATCGACCGCTACTTCGCCTTGGTGAACCCCTTGGACAAGGCCGGCGCCTACGCCATCCAGGAGGGCACGGACCTCATTATTGCCGGCTGGCGCGGATCGTTCACCAATATTGTGGGCCTGCCGATCGAAGAAACGAAACAAATTTTGACTCGATGCGGTCTTTGCAGAGACTCCCGTGAACCCGCCTGACATGCCCGTCCTGCAGCAAGATACACCGACCACGGCCCGCCGCCGCTACTGGATGCCCGGGCTGTCCGATGATCCCGACCGCCGGTCAGTGCAGATCGGCCTGATCTGGACCGTGCTGGTGCACCTGCTGCTCCTGCTGCTGGCGCCGCAGATGCTCCGCAATGAATTTTCGCCCGGTCGATTTGTGAAGCCGGGGACCAACGCCCGCAATTTCGACATTGAAATCAATCCCGACGGCCTGACCCTGCGGCCGCCGGCCCTGGGCAACTTCGTTGAGACCAACCCGGACGCGAACAACAACATTCCCGACAACACGTCGAATTTCGGAGCCCAGAATCAGCAGGCGGCCCAACCGGTGCCGGACAAGGACAGCACCCTGCGGATGCCGAAAACCGAGGGGAAAAAGGACTTTCAGAACGATTCCCAAGTCGTCACGGGGTCCCTGCAGAAACCCGAACTCACCGCGCCGACCCCGCCGGCGCAGGCGCAGCAGGCCAACGCCCAGAACGAGGCCCCACGCAAGCAGGAGGTGCCCCTGCCGGGTTATCTGAAGTCGAGCGGCGACAACCCCGACGCCTTCGGGACCGAGGCGGTGAAGCTGCCGGAGCCGTCGACAGGGGCCGACAAGTTCGTTGCCGGCGACAAGAACGCGCAGAGTGTCACGGGTAACGGCGCCCAAGCGACGGCGGAGATCCGTCCGCAACCGCTGCCGCGACCGCGGCTGACCCAGGTTCGGCCCGGCATCCTCCAGGAACGGCCCGTCGGCGTGAACAACGCCGGGACGATCGCGGTCGATGCGCACTTCAGCCAGTTTGGCGATTACCTGCAGGAGTTGATCGACATCGTGCAGATCCAATGGGAGCGCATCCTGACGCAGAGCGCGGTTTATCCGAAAGCATCGTCGCGCGTGACCATCAGCTTCCGGATCAACTCGCAGGGACAGATTGCGGAGATCATCAAGGTCGACGGCGACGCGGGCGAGTACGGCACGCGCGCGGCGCTGAGCGCGATCCAGGAGCCGGCCCCGTACCGGGCGTGGACCAAGGAAATGGTCGCGGTGCTGGGCAACGACCAGGAGATCACCTTCGCCTTCTACTACTGGTGAGCGCGCCCGCCGCGGATTTTTGGGAACAGCTGCCGCTCGGTCCCGGCGTGCGCCTGATCACGCGGGATGAGAATGGCGTGGCGGCGTTCGCCAAGCCCGCCGGCGTGCTCTCGCATCCCAATGGCCCGGGAGGCGATCCCCGCGCGCTGCTGACCTGCGCCTACGATCGCGGGCAGGAGTGCTTTGGGTGGCGCGATGCCGCCGCGAACGAGCATCGGCTCTGGCTGCTGAATCGGCTCGATTCGGCCACCTCCGGGGTGATCCTGGCGGCGGCGGACGAAGGCGCGGCCCGCGCGGTCAAGGAGCAGTTTGCCCGCCGGCAGGTGCACAAAGTCTACCAAGCGCTAGTCTTCGGCGCCCCGCGCGCCCCGCAGGAGGTCTGGCGCGATCGCCTGGCCGTGGAGAAACGCGGCGGGCGCATCCGCACCGGCGCGGCCGGGCGCGTTCCGGCGGAGGCCGAGGTCGCCGTGCTGCGCCGCCAGGCCGGGCCGCCGGCGCTGGCCTTGCTGCAGCTCGAGCCCAAGACCGGCCGCAGCCACCAGCTGCGGGTGCAATGCGCGCGCCGCGGGCTGCCGGTCGTCGGCGACCAGACCTATGGCGAGTTTCGCCGCAATCGCGAGTTTGCGAAGATCGCCGGCTCGAAGCGTCTCTTCCTCCACTCGCACGCGACGCGCTTCAGCTACGAGCTGGGCGGCCGGCGCTTCGCGTTCGCCGCCACCGCGCCGCCGCCCGCGGAGTTCACGAAGTTCCTTTGACAGGGCGGGCTGATTGGACGGAGATTGGCCGGCTGCGTGGTCCAACCGTTTCGTCGCGCCCGCTGATCCGACCCCATGATCCTCCCCAAAGGTCCCCGTCTCCAGCCCGAGCAAGTCCGCGAGATCACCGAGATCGTGGAGGCGTTCGGGTGCCGCATCCAGCCCATCGTCGGCGCGGTGCGCACGATCTACGCCATCGTGGGCGACGAGCGCGACGAGCTGATGATGAACCGGCTGGAGGGACTGCCGTACGTCGAGCGCATCGACCGCATCCAATCGCCCTTCAAGCTGATGGACATCCGGTCGGACCTCGCCACCCACCAGATCGCGATCGGCGGCGTGACCGCGGGGAAGGAGCTGCTCGTCATCGCGGGCCCGTGCACCATCGATCCGAAGAATCCCGGATACTGCTACGAGACGGCCCAGGCGGTGAAGGAGGCCGGGGCGCACGTCCTGCGCGGCGGCGTGTGGAAGCCGCGCACCAATCCCTACGCCTTTCAGGGGGACGACAAGTCGCTCGACATCCTGATGGAAGCCTCGCGGCGGACCGGCCTGCCGGTCGACACCGAGGTGATGGACGAAAACCACCTCAAGCTCGCGCTCGACGCCGGCGTGCCGATGCTGCAGGTCGGCGCGCGCAATGCGCTCAATTACTCGTTGCTGCGGCAGATCGGCAGCGCCGTGGCCGGGCGCGCGACCATCGTGCTGCTCAAGCGCAGCCTGCACATGGGCACGCTGAACGAGTTCATCTCGGCGGCCGAATACATCGCGAATTTCGGCAACCCCAACATCATCCTCTGCCCGCGTGGCACGGCGCCGGCGCTCGATGGCTACCGCAACCATCCCGACGAATCCATCGTGCCGCTGCTGAAAGAGAAGACCTGGGCGCCCGTGGTGGTGGATCCCTCCCATTCCGTCGGCAAGGCCGCCTACGTGACCGCCTGCGCCCTGGCCGCCGTCGCCTATGGCGCCGACGGCCTTTGCATCGAGGCCCACGTGCAGCCGAGCAAGGGCATCGGCGACGATCCCAAGCAAGCGGTCACGCCCGAGGTCCTCGCGGACATCGTCCGCCGGGCGCGGGACATCTGGACCCTGCGCCCGGGCGCGGCTGGCCGGTAGGTTTAGGCGGGAGTTACGGGGCCCGCGCAGCGCGCCGGCGCCGGGAAGATGAGATGTCACGTAATACGTGACATGTGGATTGCGCGACTTCCACGCGAGCCAGGCCGGATGTCAGGCGACACGTCACAGGGGATTCGCGCGAGGGAACGCGCCGGCCCCGCCTCCAGAGGGGTGGGGCGGCGGAGTCCGCGGCAGCGCGGCGCTGCCGGCGCACGCCCAGACCACCGTCGGCGCGCGATTCGTCACAGATTGACCGACAACCGCCGGCGTTGAGGAGAGGACATGTCACGTAATGCGTGACATGTGGACTGACCGACATCCGCCGAAGCGCGATCACCTACCGGTGAATCAGCGACGAACGGACTCAGCGGGCGCCGGCGGCTGCCTCGACCTGGGAGTCGCAACCGACCGCGAACGCACCCATGCGCCGCCGCTGGCGGGGAGATGAGATGTCACGTAATACGTGACATGTGAATTGCGCGGCTTCCGCGAGAACCAGGCCAACTGTCAGGCAACACGTGACAAGTGGGTCGCGTGAGGGAACGCAGAGGCCCCGCCTCCAGAGGCGTGGGGCGGCGGAGTCCGCGGCTGCGCGTGGTCACAGCAGGTCGAGCTGGTCCGCGTCGCCCGGCCGGACGGTGAGTTTCTTCCGCGGGCGGGCGGCCGGCGCGGGCAGCTCCACTTCGGTGTCGTCGGATTCGAGCTTGCCGAGAATCAGCTTGGCGCGGTCGATGACGCTCTGCGGGAGGCCGGCGAGGCGCGCCACCTGGATGCCGTAACTGCGATCGGCGGCGCCGGGCACGACGCGGCGGACGAAGACGATCTCCTCGTTCCACTCCTTCACCGCGACGGAGCAATTGCGGAGGCGCGGGAGGTGCTTCTCGAGCTGCGTGAGCTCCTGGTAATGGGTGGCGAAGAGCGTGCGCGGCCCGCGCTGCGGATTGTGGTGGAGGTGCTCGACCACCGCCCAGGCGATGCTGAGGCCGTCATAGGTCGAGGTGCCGCGGCCAATCTCATCGAGGATGAGCAGGCTGCGGGCGGTGTAATTGTTGAGAATGTTGGCCGTCTCATTCATCTCGACCATGAAGGTCGAATTGCCGCGGGCGAGATCGTCGCTGGCGCCAACGCGCGAGAAGATGCGGTCGACGAGCCCGATCCGGCAGCGCTTGGCGGGCACCCAGCAGCCGATCTGGGCCAGCAACGTGATGAGCGCCACCTGCCGGATGTAGGTCGATTTGCCGGCCATGTTGGGGCCGGTCACGAGCAGAATCTGCGTCTCCGTGCACGAGAGCGCGGCGTCATTCGGCACAAAGGCTTGGCCCCCGAGGCTGGGGGACGCGTCGGGCGCCTTGAGCATCTGCTCCACCACCGGATGCCGGCCTTCGACGATTTCCAGCACTTCGCTCTCGTCGAGTTCGGGCCGGCAGTAGTCCCACTCGCGGGCGAGCTGCGCCCAGCCGGCGAGAACGTCGAGTTCAGCCAGGGCGCCGGCGGTTTGGTGCAGCGCCGGGGCCTGCGCGATGATCGCGGCCACGAGGTCGTTGAACAATTCAAGCTCGCGCGCCGTCGCCCGCTCCTCGGCGTGGAGGATCTCCTTTTCCTTTTGCTTGAGGCCCTCGGTGACGTACCGCTCGCCGCCCACGGTGGTCTGGCGCCGGATGTAGTCGGCCGGGACGAGATGCAGATTGGCCTTGGTGATCTCCAGATAATAGCCAAAGACGGAGTTGTAGCGGACTTTCAGGCTCTTGATGCCGGTGCGCTCCTGCTCGGCGCGCTCCAGGTCGGAGAGCCACGTCTTGCTCTCCCGATTGAGGCTGCGCAGGCGGTCGACTTCGGCGTCGTGGCCATCCCGGATATAACCACCCTCCAGCAGGTCGCCGGGGAGCTCGTCGGCGAGCGCGCGGCCCAGCAAGTCGCGCAGCGCCGGCAGATCCGCCAGACGAGCCTTCAGGTCCCGGATTGCCGGGATCGGCCGGCCGGTCAGCTCGACCGGGGCGGTGGAGCCCGCCTCAAAGGCCGCGACCACCTCCAGGATCGCGGGCAACTGGGTCAGCGTGTCGCGGATGCCGCCGAGTTCGCGGGGATTGCGGAGGCGGTTCTGGAGCCGGCCGAGAATGCGCGGGATATCGCGGACGGTGCGCAGCAGCACCTGGAGCTCAGCGAGGCGCCCCGGCTGCGCGAGCAGCTCGCCCACGATCTGCTGCCGGCGGCGGATCTCGGGGAGATCCAATGCGGGCGCGGCGAGCCAGCGTTCGAGCAGGCGCGCGCCCGCGGCGGTGATGGTGCGGCTGATCGCGCCGAGCAAGGAGCCGTCGCGCGCTCCGCCGACCGATCGAAAGATCTCGAGGTTGCGCAGCGTCGCCGGGTCGAGCAGCAGCGTATGGGCGCTGCGGTATTCCTGCACGGTCCGCAGGTTCTCCGGCTTGCCGCAGAGATTCTCGGTCGCGTAGTAGACAAGGGCGCCGGCCGGGCCGAGGCCGCGGTGGGTGTGGGCCAGCCCGAATCCCTCCAGGTTCAGCACGCCCAAAGCCTCCATGACCGCGCGCGCGCCGGCGGCGGTGTCGAAATGGTAGCCGGGCAGCTCGGTGCAGGCGCGGCCGGTGCAGAAGGCGTGCAGGGCGTGCACCGCCGTCTCCTCGTGCGGCGCGGTCCGCCACACCTCCAGCGATCCCTCGATCACGAGCACCTCGGACGGATCGAGCGCCGCCAGCACCGGCAGCAGGCTCTCCGGATGCGTATCCGCCGCGATTTTGAATTCACCGGTCGAAAGGTCGAGCCAGGCGGCGCGCAGCACCCCCTTGTCCAGGGCGAGGGCGCACAGGTAGTGGTTGCGCGCGGCGTCGAGGTGGTTGGCCGCGAGCGTGGTGCCCGGGCTGAGGATGCGGACGAGGCGGCGCCGAACCAGCCGGCCGGGGCGCGCGGGCTCCTGCTGGTCGCAGACCGCGACCTTGCGGCCGGCGGCGAGCAGCTTGCTCACGTAGTTGTCGAGCGCGTGGTAAGGGATGCCCGCCATGGGCGCGTCCTGCCGTCGGGTGAGGGTGAGGCCGAGCAAGCGGGAGCCGGCGTCCGCGTCCTCGTAAAACATTTCGAAGAAATCGCCCAGGCGGAAGAGCAGCAATGTACCGGGCGGGAGGCTGCGCTTGACCTCGAAATACTGCTGCATCATCGGAGTCTGGCGCTCGGAGGACATCGCGGGGAGATTTGGAACAACCAAGGCGCAAAGGCACGAAGAAATTTGCGCGAGGATTCCGGCGGGAAAAGGCTTCACCTTGGCGCCCTGGTGCCTTTGTTGTTCCCGCATGGTCCTGTTCCATCGCGATCTCGGCGGCGACGGTCGGCCGCCGCTGGTCGTGCTGCACGGCTTCCTCGGCTCGTCGCGCAACTGGCAGACGGCCGGGGCGGCCCTCGCCGCGGGCTATCACGTCTTTGCCCTCGACCTGCGCAACCACGGCCGCTCCCCGCATGCGCCTGAGATGGACTACCCGGCCTTCGTGGACGACGTGCTCGCGTGGCTGGATCACCGGGGATTGGCGCGGGCGACCCTGCTCGGGCACAGTCTGGGCGGCAAGGTGGCCATGCGGCTGGCCTGCCGGCATCCCGGGCGGGTGGGCGCCTTGATCGTGGTCGACATCGCCCCGAAGGCCTATCCGGGCGTGGCGCAGCGGGCGGAGCTGGCGGCGATGAACGAGCTGCGCCTCGACGGGCTGCATTCGCGGGCCGAGGCGGAGCTGAGGTTCGAGGCGCGCGTGGACGACGGGGCGATGCGGAAATTTCTCGCCGCCAACCTCGAGCGCGACGCCGGCGGCCAGTGGCGCTGGGCGGTCAACCTCCCGGTGCTGACCCGCACGCTGCCCGAGCTCGTGCGGAGTCCGCTGGATCCGGACGACCGCTTCGCCGGCCCGACGCGCTTCATCCTCGCGGGAAAGTCGGGGTTCGTTACGGCCGAGGACCACGTGGCCATCCGCCGGCATTTCCCGGCAGCGCAGATCGCCGTGCTGGCCGGGTCGGGGCACAATCCGCACTTGGAGATGCGCGAGGAATTCGTGCGAATCGTCCTTGGGGCGGCCTGATCCCCGGGCTTGGTTCCCGACGGTGGGTTGTCGGCACCGCGGCCGGGCAGCGTGGCGACGGCCACGTCAACGGAAGAACTGTTCGTAGAACAGGGCCGCCGAGATGAGAAAGCCGATGGCGGTGATGATCTGCCGGACGCGGCGCTGCGGGATCCGCTGGGCGTAATGGGAGCCCAGGAAATACCCGGCGACGGCGCCCACGGTCATGATCCCGGCCTTCGACCAGTCGATCAGCCCGGCATGAATGAAATAAGCGGCGGCGACGACGTTGATGAGCGATCCGAGCACCGTCTTCAGGGCATTCATCTCGTGGATGTCCGTCAGGCCCAGGAATCCAAGCGACGCGAGCATGAGAATGCCGATGCCGGCGCCGAAATAGCCGCCGTAGACCGCCACAAGAAACTGGAAGATCACGGCGGCCCAGACGGCGCGACCATGGGGGTGCGGGGCGGCTCCGGCGGCGCTCGGAAAACCCGCGAACCGGCGGAACGCGCCCTGGGCAACAAAGACCAGCGTGGCGAACAGGAGCAGAAACGGAACGAGCCGGCCGAAGATCTTCTCGCCGGTGGCTGTGAGGAGCACGGCGCCGACCAGCCCGCCCACCAGACTCACCGGGACGAAGCGCCGGAGCCACGGACGCACGGAGCCGAGCTGCCGGCGATAGCCATAGACGCCCCCGAAGGTGCCGATCACCAGCGCCAGCGTGCTCGTGGCATTGGCGACGACGGACGGCGTGCGCGCCAGCAGCAACGCGGGAAACGAGATGAGCGTGCCCCCGCCGGCCACCGCGTTGATGATTCCCGCGGCCGCGGCCGAGAACGCCAGCAGGATGGCCTCGCCCCACGTCATGCGCCGGTCACAGTGGGCAGGAACCGACCCGAGGCAACGGAACTTTTTGCGAAGGGCCCGCCCGGGCGTCGCCCGGAACGCGCGCCGAAACGCTCCCGGGATGATCCCGGCGCGGCGCGCTGCCGAGCGCGACTACTTGGTCGTCCACAAACGCAGCGAGGCGAGCAGGAACTCCTCGAGGACGGCGGCTTCCTTCATATTCAGGCGAAGAAGTCCGGAGCACCGTTCGAGTTCCGTCACCGCCGCGGTGAGGGCGCGGCGGACGTTCCGGCCGGCCTCGCTGTCGCGGCCAGCGGTGAGCCGCGGATTGGCGAAGTCGACGGTCGCGCGCTCGACCTCGGTGAAGAGTTTCTGGCGGATGCCGTTGGCAATGCCGATTGCCATCGCCTCCTGCTCTTCGCCGCTGAGGTCGGGCGGCAGCTTATCCTTCTGCACATCCCAGATCCCCGCGGTGGCGCTCGCGAGAATGGCATTGAAGCGCGCGATGAGCCCGTACAGGGCGAAGATCGCACCCGCCACCGCCTCGGCGCCGGCCACGCCCTCGGTCAACCGGCCGAGCCATGCCTGATAGTCGCTCTTCCAGACGGGCAGATCGGGGTGGCCGAGCGGGGTGGAGGAGGTGGCAAAGCGAAAATGCAGGCAACGGCTGCGAATGGTCGGCAGCAGGGCGTAGGGGTGGGTCGTGAGCAGCAGAATGGTCGTGAGGCCGGGCGGCTCCTCGAGCGTCTTGAGGAAGGCATTGCTGCTCGCCGGGTTCATCCGGTCGGCCTCGTAGATCACGGCCACCTTCCGTGCGCCGACCGACGGGGAGACATAGAGCTTGGGGAGAAAATCCCGCATGGTGCCCGGTTTGGGGTTAGGAGCGTCGCCGACCGGGATGATGCGGGCTTTGCCCTGGGGCCGCAGCGCGAAGAAGTCAGGATGCTGTTCCGGCGGGCGGCGCTGGGCCGCCTCCGGAGGATTCAGCAGCCGGTCCGCGATCGCGTGGGCAACGAGCACGAGGGTGTCGAGATCGTCGCCGTGCAGGAGGAGGCTGTGCGCGAGGCGGTCGCGGGCGAGCGCCTTCTCGAGGACAACCACGGCCGGGGTGCCAGCGAGCGATTGGGGCCAGGCGGCAGAGGGCATGGGCTTCAATCAGCCGAGGGGCGTGAGCGGGTGGCGGACGGTGGAACCGGCGGGGAAGAAGAGAAGGTCGCCCACAGGCCGTCACCCGCAGGGGCGCAACCGGCGGAGGCGGCAGGCGGGCGGCGACCGCATCAGAGGGCGAGGCGATTCTTGACCTCGGCCCAGATCAGCCGGCAGATCTTTTCCTCGGAAAGGGTGCCGTCGACGACAAAGAAACGCTTGGGCAGCGAGCGGGCGAGGACCAGGTAGCCGTCGCGGACCTTCTTGTAGAAATCGATGTTCTCGCGCTCCATGCGGTCGGGGAGGTCGGACGCGCGCTGGCGGATGCGCGCGAGGCTGACGGCGGTGGGGACGTCGAGGACGACGGTCAAATCGGGCAGGACGTTGCCAATCGCGAACTGGTTGATCTGCTGGACCGGGTCGCGCGAGAGATTGCGCGCCACTCCCTGGTAGACCGTGCTGGAGTCGATGTAGCGGTCGCACAGGACGACGACGCCCTTCAGCAGATTGGGCGCGATGACTTCGCGCACGAGTTGGGCGCGGGCGGCGGCGAACAGCAGCAGCTCCGTCTCGGCGCACATCTCGTCGCCCCGGGAGTTGTGGACGATGATGTTGCGCACCTGCTCGCCGATCTCGGTGCCGCCGGGCTCGCGGGTGGAGATGACTTCGCGGCCCACGCGCTGCAGATGCTCGGCGAGGTGGGCGATCTGCGTGGATTTGCCGCTGCCTTCCGATCCCTCGAAGGAGATCAGGATGCCGCGGTGGTTGGTGGCGGCCGGGGCCGGGGCGCGGCGCGCGGATCGCGCCGGCTGCTGGGACTTTTTCATGGGCGAGAAATGCTGAGCGGTTCAGCGCCAGGAGGCGAGAAAGCTTTCGAGATCACCCAGGGAGGGGCTGCGCGCGGTGCGCACGTAGAATCCCGAGGTGCTCACGCCGAGCGCGAGCGCGGATTCCGGCCCGAGCCCGAGCAGCTGGCCCGTGACGAAGCCCGCGTTGAAATGATCGCCCGCGCCGGTGGTGATGAGCGGTTTCTCGGCGAACGGGCCGGAAACCCACCAGGTGTCCTCCTTGGTGGCGCAAGCGGCGGACTTGGTGGGATGAACGACCACCGTCGCGATATCGAGCTTCTCGCGGATCTGTCGCGCCAGCGAGCGGAGGCCCTTCTCGTCCTCGGTCTCCTGGCCCAAGCCCAGCACGGCGAACACGCGCTGGGCTTCCTTCAGATTGAGGCCCAGGGTCACGCGACCGTACGCTTGAAAGCGCGCGATCGCGCGGAGGACGAGCGCGAGATCCGAGTCGGAGCGCTTCTCCGGGTCGGCGAGATCGAAGAAGAACAGCCGCTCGCGGGGCGGCAGCACGGGAAAGACGCGCCCCACGAGCTCCTCGAGAATGGCCGTCATGTTCGGGATCATCGTCCAGTTGACCAGCGCGACGAGGTCGGCGCGGGCCAGGCAATCGAAGAGCGCGCCTTCGCCCAGGACCTTGACGATCTGGGCGTAGGTGAGGTCGTCGAAGCTCTTGAGCAGTCCGAGCATCACCTTGCCGTCCGAGAACTCCAGGGCGGTCGTGAAACTCGGCTCGCAGAGCGACACGACCTCGGCGCGGCGGGCCATGTCCTGAAAGACGGGATGGAGCGAGGGCGCGCCGAGCGCCCCGATGTATTTCAGGCGGAGGCCGGCGGCGAGCAGCGCCGTCGCCATGATCGGCCCGTTGCCGCCGAGCTTCTCGAACACCGGATAGAGCTCGACGTTCGTGCTCTTGCCGGCCGCCCCGAGCATCCGCTGGCCGAACTCCGCGATCGTGCGCATCGGCTCGAAGGCCTCGCCCTGGCCGTGGCGCGTTGCCACCGGATGCACGATCAGGTCGACGAAGCCGTCGAGGCCGACCACGGCGAACTTGCCGGAGATGGAGGCCCGCCGGGTGCGGAGTTCCTCCATGGTGCGGGTCCTGAAATTCATGGCGGTGAAGCGAATCAAGCAGAGGAGGGGCGCGGGAGGGCCGCAATCAGATTCGCGCGCATGCGTCCGACCATTTTCGTTGCGCGCTGCCATCATTCGCTCCATCAGTCAACCCTATGCTCCTGTCTGCCCTGCCGGCGCCGCTGATTGCCACCACCAACCCCTGGCTCCTTTTCACGCACTGCGATCCCGTCGGCCAGGTGATCACCGTGCTCCTCGCGGTGTTCAGCCTGATCGCATGGACGATCATGTTCGGCAAGCACATGGAGTTGAAGAATCTCAGCCAGGCCAACCGCAGCTTCGAACGCAGCCTGAAGGAGCAGCGCTCGCTGCTCAACCTGCCCGAGTCGTTCCGCAACCGGCGCACGGTGCCGTTTGCCGATCTGTTCGCCGACGCCATCGAGGCGTATTGGCGCGCCGCCGCGATCCTGAAGGAGCGCGGCGAGGACACGCTGCGGGCGCGCCTCGAGCACGCCGAGAACGCGTTGCAGCGGGCGCTGGCCCGCCAGGTGCTCCGCTACGAATCGAGCATGATCTTCCTCGCCAGCATTGTCTCCGGCGCGCCGTTTCTTGGCCTGCTCGGCACGGTGTGGGGCGTGATGGAGGCGTTCAGTTCGGTGTCCGTGCAGCAGACGGCGAGCATCCAGACGCTGGCGCCGGGCGTGTCCGCCGCGCTGCTCACGACGATCTCCGGGCTGATCGTGGCGATTCCGTCGGTGTTCGGTTACAACATCCTCCTCGCGCGGAGCCGCCAGTTGATCACGGAGACGGAGAATTACGCCAGCAGCCTGGCGGACCGCATCGAACTCGAGATGCAGATGTAGGCTGGCCCAAGCCCATGACCAAGAGGCGAGGATTGATCGCCGATCGCCGATAGCCGAATTCCCGATGGCCCGAACCTTCCGCCGGCAGCGCACGACTCATCCGATCGCGGACCTGAACGTGACGAACCTCATCGACCTGGGGTTCACGCTCCTGATCATCTTCATGATCGCGACGCCGCTGATCCAGCAGGAGCAGACGATCCCGGTGAATCTGCCCACGGAGACAAAGCGCGGCCAGCCGAAGCCGCCCAGCGAGACGGAGTTTCAGCCCATCTCGATCGATCACACCGGCCAGTACTACTATGGCCAGCACAAGGTGAGTTTCCGCGAACTCGAGACGCTCGTGGCCGGTCTGGGAGCACGCCAGAAGCAGCCGGTTATCCGCATTCGGGCCGACCAGACGCTCCAGTACCAGCAGGTGATTCGCCTGATGAACCTGCTGATGAAGAATAATCTCAGCAAGATCACCTTCGACACGCAGGCGAATTGACCATGCACGCCCGGGCGCCCGCCGCGTTCTTTCTGTCGCTGCTGCTCCATGGAACGGTGGTGATCGCGATCGTGGTGCTCGCTTTCATCGTGCAGCAGCATGTGCCGCCGCCGGTGCAGGTGTTTGAATTGGTGGCGGGGCCCCCGACCGATCTGACCGCCACGGCGGCGCCGGCTCTGGGCAGCCCGGAGGGGACGGTTGACGTCAAGATACCCGAGCCGCCCGCCCGGGTGGAACCGGCGAGGGTGGAGGAGGCACCGCCGGCAGCCGAAGTGACGCGGCCCGCCGCACGGCCCGAGGCCAAGCCGGTGGCGCCGGCCAAGCCGGCGCCCAAGATGTCGTACGATCAATTCGTCAAGCAGCACGGCCGGCCCTCAACCGCGAAGTCCGCCAGCACCGGCGCGCCGCGGGCGACGCCGGTGCCCAAGATCAACGCGAAAGGCATCGCCGACGGCGTGCTCGGCGGGTCAGCCAGCTCCAAAGGCGGCGGGGGGGGCCGGGCGCTGACCGCGGCGCAGCGGACCGAGCTGGAGGGCTACATTGCGCGCCTTGTCATGGCGCTGCGCCAGAGCCACGAGAAGCCCCCGGGGCTTTCGGAGCTTCTGACTGCGGACGTCGAATTTCTGATCGCGGCGGACGGGTCGATCTCGCGTGTTCACGTCGTGCGCTCTTCGGGCAACGGGGCGTTCGATGAATCCTGCGTCGAAGCCTTCCAGCGGATGGGATCAATCGGGCCCAAACCGGACGGCAAGAATGACACGTGGGTGCTGACGTTCCGGATGAAGGATGAGTGAGGCGGCGCCCCAGGCGTTAAGCGCGCGCTGCTAAGCCCGAAGGGCGAGGGTCGGAGCGGCAAGCGTTCTGACGGCGGCGCCCCACGGTCGTTGCGCCCGGCGCCTCGCGTTTAGCTCGACGTCCTCGGCGCTTGGCGCTTCGCGCTTCCCACTCCACCTCGCTGTGCCGTCAAAAAGTCCTTGCCACCGCCGCCCAATCTTTGATCTTTCACCCCTTCCAGGCGACTGTGGGCTCGTAGCTCAGTTGGAAGAGCGCCGCAATGGCATTGCGGAGGTCGTGAGTTCGAATCTCATCGGGTCCACCAACTCCGACAAGGTCGGAGTCATCGCGCCGGAGCCTTCAAGGCGACGGCGGGCAGGCCAGCCGTTGGAACTCCCACCTTATCGATGCAGGCGTTCCGGGGCGGTTCCCCGCTGCTGTTGCGGACGTGTTGCCGGGAGACTGGATGCCGGTGGGTGGCGGAGAAGCGCCGATGCAGGTACTCCTGTGTCTCAGAGGGGATGCGCGCGGCGAGCAACCAAGCTCATCGAGGCCCACTGAGACCGCTACCACAATCCGAGATCCCGAAGACGACCATCGCCCACGGATCAGAAGCTCGATCCATCGGTCGCTTTTGCGGTGAACTCGCTGATGCCGTAGTCGCCATTCCATCCTTCGTTGAACCCGAAGCCGGGATTCCCGCGGGTGTAGGTACCGTCCTTCACTGTCCCCATGAGGACTCCGTT
>DATIWI010000263.1:0-9901 GCA_035519475.1 Opitutaceae bacterium | reverse complement strand
CCTTCCGGGTGCTCGGCGGCGGCAAAGACCGCTTGCATCGGGGTGATCGGACCGCCGGCTGGCACCACGCCGACCGTCGGGACGTAGACGGTGCGATGGCTCGAGACGCAGCCGGCGAGGGCGATGGCGAACAGGAGGCTGGAAGCTCTCGTGAACACGGCTCTGCGAATTCTGGAGACGGCCGCCGGTCCAGCACCGTTACGCCGTTTGTCCGCGTTCCGACTGCCGGCCTGCTCTTCACGATAGTCGGCGGTGTCGCGGCCGTTCTGGAGACGTTGCGCCTGCGGTCTCACGGGGGATGTCATTGCGGCGCCTTCCGTAGTGCGGTGCACTTCCCGGCCTTGACGGGTCCCGCCGGCCAACTTCCATGTTCGCCTATGAGATCCTTGTTCCGCCCGCGTCTTGCCGGTCTGATTGCTCTGCTGGGCGCCGCCCGCCTGCTGGCGCCGGCGACTGCCGGCGAGGCGCTGCCCGCGTCAGCCCCCGCCTCCACGGTCCTGAGCGAGGCGCAGCAGGATTTCATGACATGGCGCTTCGGGATGTTCCTGCATTTCAATCTCGGCACGGTGGCCGACATCGACTGGGCCGGGGGCTACGAGGATCCCGGTCTGTTCCATCCCAACAAGCTCGACTGCGGCCAATGGGCCGATGAGGCGAAAGCGGCCGGCATGACCTACTTGGTCCTGACGGTGAAGCACACCGAGGGCATCGCGCTGTACGACAGTGCCGTGACGACTCACGACATCACGATGTTTAGGAACTTCCGCGGCGGGAAAGGGGACATCGTGCGGGAGTTCGTGGGCGCGTGCCGCTCACGCGGCCTCAAGGTCGGACTCTATTACTGCTTTCCCGGGGACTTTTCTGACGAGGCCCACCACAATGCGCCGCCGCCGGGCAAACCCAACCTGCACGGACTGCCGCCGGAGGCGATCGGCGACTACGTCGGATTCATCAAGAAGCAGCTCGTCGAAATGCTGACCAACTACGGTCCCATCGACCTGCTGTGGATTGACCAATACGAGAACAAATACACCGATCCGCACTGGCCGGAGATCATGGCGTTCGTGCGATCGCTCCAGCCGCATTGCATCATCCTCGGAAACAATGCGCACAGCCTGAAGGAATCCGACGTGCTCGGCTACGAATACAGCTGGCTGCACGAGTTGCCGGTCGGAGGCAACCGGCTCCCGGCGGAGGTTTGCGATCCGATCCAGACCGGCGCCCGCTGGTTTTGGCGCGAGGTGAAGCAAGATTCCGATTTGCAGACCGCCGAGGAGATTGTGGCGCGGCTGCGACTCTGCCTCTCCCGGAACGCGAACTACCTCCTCGATGTGCCTCCGGACCCGGACGGCCTGATCTCGGGTCCGCAGCTCCAGCGCCTGCGCGAGGTGGGCGCCCTGATCCGGGCGACCGGCGGACTCGGGCCGACCAGGGCTGCAGATTAGCGGGAAGGGGTGAGACTGGTTTCGCCGGAGTCGCGACGCTGCCCGTGCCGACAGCCGGAAGCCGGCTGGAGAGTTCGTCGCGCCGCTGACGAAGTGACGCCGTCAGCTTTTGGGTTTCTCCAGCAATGGCGCGGGCGGGCGATGCAGCGCGGTCTTGAAGAATTCACCGGCCGGATTGAGCGCGAACCCGTCGAAGCTCGTCAGGAGCGGCGGGCCCCAGTTCGGATCGAACACCCAGCCCACCCAGCTGATGCCTCGCTCCTCGAGGAAGCGCGTGATGCGCTCGCCGTAGTGATCGGCGTTGTCCGTCTCGCCCGCCTTGAGTCCGAAACCGAACTCCGTGGCGATCACCGGGTATTTCGTGGCCGCGAAGGCAAAATCCGCCTCCCATTTCGGCTCCCACGGCTGCGGGCGCTTGCTGGGGTAGGGATGGACCGCGTAACCGATGCCATCCGCCCGTATCGGGTCGTAGCGGATCGGATCCAAGTCGTAAGCCCAATCCGGTCCGGCCACCAGCGGGATCGCCTCGGCGCCGCAGGCGCGCATCACGCCAATGATCTCCTCGTTCATTTCGCGCCATTTGGTCCAATCGAAGGTTCCCAGCATGCCGCGGAGGTCGGTCGGTTCGTTGAACAGTTCGAAGAAGGCGACGGTGTGATGGGCGCGATAACGGAGGGCGATCAAACGCCAGAAGTTCAGCGTTTCCGGCAGGCTCGTGTCGTACATCGGCGCCTGAAACATCCCGCTCTTCAGGTTGCCGATCGAGTGCCAGTCGATGATCAGGTAGAGCCCGAGGTCCGTGCACCAGTCCACCGCCTGGTCGAGCCGCTCGAGGTAATTCGTCGGTGTGCGCTCCCGCCAGGCGATCGGATGAACGGGAATCCGCACGAGATTGGCGCCCGTCTCCTTCACCGCGGCGAACAGTTCCCGCTTCCAGTACCCCTGGGCCGCCACTTTGTCGGGATCCGCGATCGCCAGACCCCGCAACAAGACCGTTTCGCCGGCCGGGTTCACGAAATGATTTCCCTTTACCGAGATTCGGGGCAGGAGCGCGGCCCGGGGGTTGGGGGCGGGCGGACTCCAGCGGCCGGACTGCCACCACGGCTTCGGCCCCGGATCGGCCGGGGCGGGCGGGGCGGCGGCGGGCTGATCAGCGGCCAGCAGACGGCCGGCCGCCAGGGCAAGGAGGAGCCAGCCAATCGGATTTCGTTTCATTGGCAGGTGGCGTTTCGGCGGGTGACGTTGGAACGGGCCTCGGGCCGCGGCGAGCCGGGGAGCGGACGCAGACCAACGCGCCCAAGGGCGCAGGAAGGGTTGCAGGATCCGGGCCGCCACACAAAGGCAAATCTGAGCTGCGCCCCTTGAGAATTTCCTGGCGACGCCCCGCTCCGGCACCCGCCATTTCTCTCCTGGACGCAGGCCGTGAAACTGAATCGCAGTCCCGCCCGGTCCAGGAAGTGGCGCCCAATCAGCAACGCCGCCTGCATTGGTGGCAGGCGGCCGACGATCGGGCGATCAGCGCCTACTGCATGAAGGTCAGCGTGCGGGCACCCGCGATCCCGGTCACAATGATGGGGCTGGCTTGCGTGTAGACGGCGGGATACGCTTCGTTGGCAACGGTGTTGATGGCCCGGATATAGGCCGACGAGCCAACGAGGGAGGTGATCTCCACCGTGTAGGTGCCGTACTCCATGAAGTACTCGTCGGCAGCCGCGCCGATGACACGCATGTTGTTCAGCACCGTCTTGTCCTGCGAGTTCGCCCGCACCTTCTGAAACGCGGGAATAGCCATCGCGGCCAGAAGGCCGATGATGACCACCACGATCATGATTTCGACAAGGGTGAAGCCCTTGCCGGAGCGAAGAACGATTTTCACGAGGGAACGATATTATGGGATGATAAACGCCGCCTGTCACGTACCAGGTCGGCAAGTGCAAGAACATTGCAGAATTCTATTCAGCGCAAGGGCTATCCCGTGAAAGAGCGGTAAATGCACCCGTTCGGAATTGCAGCGCAATCCGGTTCTCGTGGCGCCGCTCACCACGTATTTGGCGGCACAAGAATCGAGGCATTCCCGTACCTTACTCGCGCGTCCCCGAAAGGAAACCCGCCGGCGCGGAAAAGCGTCCCCGCGACCTCCGTCAGGCGGGATCGGCCTGGACAATGGCGGTTGCACGAACTGGCCACCGTTGGCGCCGAAGTTCTGCCCGCGGCGCTTGAGAATCCTCCCGGACTAGGCAAGGTCCGGCCATGCGTGCATCACCGTCCCGGCGGGACTTCCTTCGCCTGGCCTCGCTCGGTTCACTCGCGGTCGCCGGCGGCTCCCTCCTTCCCTCCACCGCCCGCGGCGCGAACCCGCCTCCCGTGCCGGCGCGACCGCTCGGCGTGGCGCTGCTGGGGCTGGGTTCCTACAGCGCGAACGAGCTGGCGCCCGCTTTGCAGGAGACGAAGCGCTGCCGGCTGACCGGCGTGGTCAGCGGATCACCGGACAAGGCGGCCCGATGGGCGCGCCACTACGACCTGCCGAAGAAGAATCTGTACAATTACGACAACCTCGAGCGGATCGCCGAGAACCCGGACATCGACATCGTCTACGTGGTGACCCCGCCGGCGCTGCACGCCCAGTTCGCGATCCGCGCCGCGAAGGCCGGCAAACACGTCATCTCCGAGAAACCCATGGCCTGCACCGTGGCGGATTGCGATGCCATGATCGCGGCCTGTCGCGACGCCGGGGTGAAGCTTTCGATCGGCTATCGGCTCCATTTCGATCCGTACCATCAGGAGCTGATGCGGCTCGCCGCCGATCCCGGGTTCGGTCCGTTTACGCGGATGAAGGGCGAATTCAGCTTCGTGATGTACGCGAAGCAATGGCGGGCGGAGAAGCGCCTGGCGGGTGGCGGGCCGATGATGGACCTCGGAATCTACGTGCTCCACGCCGCCTGCATGGCCGCCGGTGCGAGCCCGCTCGCCGTGATCGCCCACGAGGAATCCAAGACGCGGCCCGATTTCTTTACGGATGTCGAGGAATCGATGCGCTGGACGATGCTGTTTCCCGGCGGGGCGACGTGCGAGGGGGCTTCGAGTTTCTCGCGCGGCGCCAATTACTTTCGGGCGGAGGGGCCGAAGGGTTGGATCGAATTTCCCGAGGGCGCCTTTTCGTACCAGGGCATTCAGGCGGTGACGAGCCGTGGGCCGCTCCGCTATGAGCCGCCCGTCAACCAGCAGGCGCGGCAGATGGACGATTTTGCGGACTGCATCCTGACCGGGCGGGCGACCCCGGTGCCAGGGGAATTGGGCCGGCGGGATATTCGCATCCTCACCGCGATCTACGAGGCCGCGGCCACCAGGAAACGGGTCGCGATCCCGGCGGAGAGTTGACCGGGAAGCCCCGGCTGCGCCGCGCGATCAGTTCGGCCCGTGCAGCAGGTTGATGGGCGGGCTGTCGCCGGCGTTGTCGGGATCGCCGTAGAGACGGCGGATGAGCATCTCCCACTGCGCGTTCTCCTCCTCCCGGCGCTTGATCATGCGGTACTCCAGGTCGCCGGCGATAAAGATGAAGGCGAAGAGAATCGCGCCGAGCGGATTGCGCACGATGAAAGCCATGACGCCGGCGCCGATGACAGCGAGCACCTTGCCAATCGAGGCGGCCCAGAAGGTGGCTTTGAGGTACGGCCAGCGCGTCGCGAGCAACGCCCGCAGGATGCGGCCGCCGTCCATCGGGAAGACCGGCAGCAGGTTGAAGCAGCCCATGACCAGGTTCATGAGCCAGATTTCCAGGGCCAGCCCCATCGGGGTGAGCGGCACCTCCCCGGCGGCCACGAGACGGGACAGCGGCAGGAACGGCCCGAGGCCGAGCACGAAGGCGAAATTCACCGCCGGGCCGGCGAGGGTGATCAGGAGTTCACGGCGCGGCTGGCGCGGAATCGCCGAGAATTCCGCCATGCCGCCGATCGGCAGCAGGAGGATGCGCGGCACGGCGATGCCGAAGCGGCGGGCGGTCAGCGAATGCCCCAGCTCGTGCAGCACGATGCAGGTGAACAGCAGCACGACCGCGGCCGTGCTCCACCCCGCCCCCAGCCAGCCATCCTGCCGCCAGCCGTCCCAGACCACGTAGGCCAGCAGCAGCAGAAAGCTGACATGCACCGCCAGGCGGATGCCGAAGACCCGGAACAAGTTAATTGACCACCCCAGCATTTGTTCTAGTAAGGCCCTTTTCAGTCGGATTGCTAATCGATTTCCGTCGCCCGCAATTGTTCCCGGCATTTTCATCATGACCGCCGCGCGTCCCACCATCCTCGTCATCGACGACGACGCCGAAATCCGCTACTCGCTCGCGCGGGTGCTGTCGTCGCGCGACTATGCCGTGACGGCGGCGGCGAGCGGCGAGGAGGGCATTGCCGCGGTCAGAGCCAGCCCGCCGGACGTCGTCTTCCTTGACGTGCGGCTAGGCGGCATGAGCGGCATTGAGGCGTTGCAGCACATCCGCGCGGTCAATCCGCGTCAGCTCGTGATCCTCATGACCGCCTTCGGCACGGCGCAAACGGCCATCGAGGCCATGAAATACGGCGCGTTTGACTACATCATGAAGCCGTTCGATCCGCAGAAGGTGCTGGCCCTGGCGGAGCACGCGCTCAAGACCCGTGCCGATTTGCACGCCGCCGGCGATTACAAGCCGATCCTGAACACGGAGGATTACAAGGAGGGCATCGTGGGCAGTTCCGCGGCGATGCAGGAAGTCTTCAAGACCATCGGCCAGGTCACCGCCAGCGATGTCACGGTGATGATCACCGGCGAAAGCGGCACGGGCAAGGAACTGGTGGCGCGCAGCATTTATCAGCACAGCCACCGCGCCGGCAAACCGTTCGTCGCGGTCAACTGCGCCGCGATTCCCGAAAACCTCATCGAGAGCGAGCTGTTCGGCCACGAGAAGGGGTCGTTCACCGGGGCCACCGGCCAGCGCAGCGGCAAGTTCGAGCTGTGCGACGGCGGCACCATCTTCCTCGACGAGATCGGCGACATGGCGCCGGCCACGCAGACGAAGATCCTCCGGGTGCTGCAGGACGGCGAGATCCAGCGCGTGGGCGGCGTCGAGACCATCCGGGTGGACGTGCGCGTGCTCGCCGCGACGAACAAGGACCTGGAAGCCATCGTCAAGAGCCGCGCCTTCCGCGAGGATCTCTATTACCGTCTCAACGTGGTGCGCATCCGCATGCCGCCGCTGCGCGAGCGCCCGGAGGACATCCCGCAGATCGTCGACTACGTGCTGCAGACGCTGCAGAAACAGAAGAAGACACGCGTGACCCGGGTGTCGGCTGAGGCGCTGGCCGTGCTGCTGCGCTACCGGTGGCCGGGCAACGTCCGCGAACTCGAGAACATGATCTACCGCAGCGCCGTGATCGCGCAGGGCGATGCGATTCTCCTGAAGGATCTTCCGCCGGAGATTCGCGAGGCGGCCCCGGCCGGCGAGCCGGCCGCGCCCGCGATGGCGCCCCTGGCCGCGCCGGCCGAACCGTCCGCCGCGCCGGGAGAGCCGCCCGCGCCCGAACCCGCCGCGGCCGCGCCGGCGCTGAGCCTCCAGGAGGCGCTCGATTTCGTTTACACCCGCCTGAAAGCCGAGAGCGCCGAGCCGGTCCTGGAGCGGCTGGAGCGCGAAATGATCGAACGCGTGCTTCGGGATGAGCATGGCAACCTCGTGCGTGCCTCCGAGCGGCTGGGCATCACGCGCACCACGCTGCGGAAGCGCATCGACGCGCTCGGGCTGAAAGTGTAGCACGCGGCCTCAATCCGCTGCCGCTTGGAGGGCGCGGCGCCGTCAGCGCCGCCCGGGCATTCGGGAGCGATCGCATAGAACCTGTCGGGCGCGACCTGGGTCGCCGCCGGTTGGGTCTGCCGGCTGATTTGGGCCGCGAGCACTTGTCCGCCGAGGCTTCATGCGAAGGCGGAAGCCCGGGCCCCACCAAATGAATGGCGCGGAACACTGCCGGCACGATGCCAGCCAGACGCTCTTCCCTCCGCTACCGCTTGCGAACACCGAAACCATTCGGGTGCGTCGAATGCCACCTCCAGGCGGTGGCGACGATGGACTCGGCGTCCGGGAATCTCACCTGCCAGGCGAGCTCGCGTTGCGCGCGCGAGGCGTCGGCGTAGAGCGCGGGCGGATCGCCGGCGCGGCGCGGCGCTTCGACCAGCGGCACCTTCCGTCCGGAAACCTTCTCGACGGCGCGGATGACCTCGCGGTTCGACGTGGGCCGGCCGGTGCCGAGATTGTAGAAAAGCGCGGCGCCCGGCGCCGCCAGCCGGTCGAAGACGGCGATGTGCGCCCGGCTCAGGTCGTCCACGTGCACGTAGTCGCGCAGGCAGGTGCCGTCCAGCGTGGGGTAGTCGGTGCCGAAGAGTCGCAGGGGCGGGCGCCGGCCGAGGGCGGCGTCGATCGCGAGCGGGATGAGATGGGTCTCGGGGTCGTGGTCCTCGCCGATGGCGCCATCCTCCGCGGCGCCGGCGGCGTTGAAATAGCGGAACGCGGCGAAGCTCATTCCGTGGGCCCGGGCAAGGGCCTGCAACGCGTTCTCCACGTCCAGTTTGGTCTGGCCATACGGATTGATCGGCCGCTGCGGCATGGTCTCGACCAGCGGCAGCGCCGCGGGCACGCCGTAGGTGGCGCAGGTGGAGGAGAAGACAAACTTCTTCACGTCCTCGGCGAGCATCGCTTCGAGCAGATGGAGGGTGGCGGCGACGTTGTTCAGGTAATACTTGAGCGGCGCCTCGACGGATTCGCCCACGTAGCAGTACGCCGCAAAGTGCATCACCAACCCGATCTTCTCCTTCGTGAGAACGGCACGCACCGCCGGCCCGTCGGCGATGTCCGCCTCGTAGAAGGGCACGGTCGGCGCCACGGCCCCCCGGTGGCCATAGACCAGATTGTCGATCACCACGGGCCGGTGGCCGGCGGCGGCCAGCTGCCGCACGCAATGGCTGCCAATGTAACCGGCGCCGCCCACGACAAGGACATTCATTGGAGGAGACTTGTATTGATTTTACCTGAGCGATGGCTAGGCAAAACTCTCTTGCGCACCGGACCGGGCGCGCCTGAAAATCCCGCCGTACTCACGCATGAAGGATTCCCGCATCGTCATCACCGGCTTGGGCCTCACCGCGCCCAACGGCAACACGCTGGTCGAGTTCCGGCAGAATCTGCTCACCGGCGTCTCGGGCGTCGAGTTGATCGAGGTGCGGTATATGGGCGCGCAGCCGGCCGGCGTCTGCCACTTTGATCCGCTCAAGTATCAGAAGAAGAAGGACGTCCGCATCGGCACGCGCGCCGGCAGCATCAGCATCCTGTGCGCCCGCGAGGCCCTCGCCGACAGCGGGCTGAACTGGGAAGCATTCGACAAGGCGCGCGCCGGCATCTACCTCGGCATCACCGAGCACGGCAATGTCGAGACCGAGAACGAGATCTACAACATCTCGCTGTTCAAGTACGACACGCGTTTCTGGACGCATCATCACAATCCGCGCACGGTGGCCAACAATCCCGCGGGCGAGGTCTCGCTCAACCTGGGCATCACCGGCCCCGCTTACACGCTCGGCGCCGCGTGCGCGGCGGGCAACCTGGGACTCATTCACGCCGCGCAGATGCTGCGCCTCGGCGAGGTCGACCTGGCCTTTGCCGGCGGCGTGAGCGAGGCCATCCAGACGTTTGGCATCTTCGCCGCGTTCAAGAGCCAGGGCGCGCTCGCGTCCCATCCGGATCCCACGAAAGCCAGCCGGCCCTTCGACCTGAAGCGCAACGGCATCGTGGTGAGCGAGGGCGGCTGCATCTACACGCTCGAACGCCTCGAGGACGCCCGCGCCCGCGGCGCCAGAATCTATGGCGAGGTGCGCGGGTACTGCGTCAACTCCGACGCCACCGATTACGTGCTGCCAAACGCAGTGCGCCAGGCCGAGTGCATCCGCCGGGCCATCGCCCACGCGGGGCTCACCCCCGCCGACATCGACATCGTCAACACCCACGCCACCGCGACCCCGCAGGGCGACATCCAGGAATGTCAGGCCATCGCCGAGGTTTTTGCCGGCTGCCCCGGCGTGAACATCAACAATACGAAGAGCTTCATCGGCCACGCGATGGGCGCGGCTGGCGCCCTGGAACTGGCCGGGAATCTGCCGGCGTTCGACGATCTCATGGTTCATCCGACCATCAACGTCGACGAACTGGACCCGCAGTGTGACGTCCCCGGCCTCGTGCTCAACGAGGCGAAAAAGGCAAAACGGGTTGACGCAATTCTGAACAACTCATTTGGTATGCTCGGAATCAATTCTGCGCTCGTCGTCACGCGCTGCCAGCCCTGACCGGGGCGCCTCCCTATGACAAAAGAAGAATGCAAGAAGCTGGTCGTCGAGATCATCGCGGACATCGCGCCGGACGAGGATCTCAGCCATCTGAAGCCGGAGGTGCGCCT
>DATIWI010000262.1:0-3237 GCA_035519475.1 Opitutaceae bacterium | reverse complement strand
ATTTCTTCGTCACGGAGTTCACGGAGGCGGCACCGAGGTCACAGAGGAATCCTCAGTGGCCTCAAGACGGGCTCAGTGACCTCTGTGACAAGAAGAGATTTCCTCTTCGATTGCGGCTCCGCCGCCGTAAGCCTTATGTGGTCAAGGAGGCATTCGCGGTTGTCCTTTGACCACCGCCCAGAAGCGCCAACGAGCTTGCCTGCCCGGAGGTCGGTGCGTTAGTTGCTCCCGCCGCCTCGCCCCGATCCATCGGGAGAACCTTTCGCCGTCATGAAACCCACGACACCCGACCAATTCCTCGCCAGCCTCCCCGCCGATCGCCGCGCCACGATGCGCGCGGTCCATGCCGCGATCCGCAAGACCGCGCCCAAACTCACCGCCGAAGTCATGATGGGGATGGGTTCGCCCCTGATCGGTTACGGCAAGTATCACTACAAGTCGGCCAGCGGCCGCGAGGGCGACTGGTTTCTGATCGGACTCGCCGCGGGAAAGAACACCTACAGCCTTCACATCTGCGCCGCCGACAAGGGCGGTTACCTCGCCGAACAGAATGCCGCCAGGCTCGGCAAGGTGAAGACCGGCCGCAGTTGCATCAACTTCAAGAAACTCGAGGACCTGAAGCTCGACGCCGCGATGGCGCTCGTGAAACAGGCGGTGAAGTCCGGCGGCCTCAACGCCGTGGGGTAGCGGCCTCGCTGAGGCCGAGGCACCGGGGTCGGCCCCGCCCCGCCAAAGCCTTGGCGACGGCGGGCGACTCCGGCTACAACGAGGGGACGGCGGGCAACGAAATTCCCGCGTGCCACTTCGGCTGCGGCGTTGCCGCGCTGTGCCTTAGGGGCAAAACAAGATCGGCCTGCTGTCGAGCAGCAGCCCTACGTGTCGAAAGACGCAGGGCCGGCGCTGGCCGCCGGGCCGAATCGAGTTTGGTGCGTGCCCCAAAACGGTTGGTTCCGGCACGGGGGGACCAGGCCCGGGGAATCAACGTCGATAGATTGGCGACCAACGGGCGTCAGGCGGCGTCGGAGGCGGGGGCGGCGCGCCGACGGGTTTGATGATGAGGTCGTCGAAAAACGGCGTGCTCAGCTTGTTGTTTGCCTGAACGCCGGCGAACAGGCCGGCCATGCCCCGGACATACCGTGCATCCGTCACGCGCACGACCGCGCGGCCGTCCACCAGCCCGGTGAGCGCGGTGCCGGCACAACGCAGCGTGAGCGTGTGCCATTCGCCCGCGCGGAGCCCGGAGAGCGTGATGTTCGCGAGAACCTTCTCCCCACCTGCGGCTTCGTCGCTGGCTTTCTTGATCAACGCCTGCTGCTCCGCGTCGCCCACCAGCGCTTGCGGGTCGACCTTGCCCCGGACCACGACCAGTTCGCAGCGGCCGTCGTCGCCCAGGCGAAGCAGATAGCCTTTCGGAATCGTGCCATAGCCGGTGCCGACGTGATTGATGCGTCCCATGACGCCCGCCGTGTCGCCGGGATTCAAGAACACCTCGGCACTCACCTCGTAGTCCTGCCAGTTCTCGTCGCCGATGATCGTATACGGCTGCCAGCTGGGCGCCCACGAGATCGGCGGCACCGGGATCACCTGACGCAGCGCGCGGCCCTTGCCATCCGGCCGATCGGCCAGCTCAAAGACTTCCTCGATGTCGGCGAAGTACCGCGGCAACTGCCCGTGCGCCGATGCCGGCGTGTAGCTCTCGAAGTCCTCCCGGTAGGGAAACGGAAACGGCCGGTCGGCGGGAATGTCCGCGAACCCGCCCTTCTGTTGTCCGGTCGTGGTCGACAGCGAGTAAATGGCATCCGGCTCGAGCGGGAGGGTAAAGACGCCGTGATCGGATTTCAGCGCGCCGAGCGATGCGAACTGCTCGCGGGCGTCGCTCCGCCACACGGTCAGCTCGCGGTCGGACAATCCTCCGCTGACCTCGAGGCGCAGCGTTTGCGGGCCCGATGCGCCCCGGGTTTCGAGGATGACACTGTAGTCGTTTTGCGGCGAACGGAGCGTGACGAAGGTGCCGCCGCCGGCGAGTTCGCCGCAGCCGCCCTGGAGGTATTCCCAGCCGGCCTCCGTAAATTGACCGTAGTGCGCGTAGCCCCACAGGGCCTCACGCACGCGGTAATGCCCGCTCCAGGGCGAGCGCGCGAGCACCATGGCCGGATCCTCCGAGTAGGGCTCGAGCGGGTAGACGCCGGCCACATCGTACCAGTTCACAATCATGGTGGCGCCGCTCCGGATGTGATTCTCGTTGAACGCCCGGACGATGCTGATCGCGCAATCGAAGCCCGGCCGATAGATGTGCTCCTCGGTGTTCCAGATGGGCTTGTGCATCCGCGCGGCCAGAGCCTGCACTTCGGGCGAGGCCGGGATCTCCGTGAAGGTGTGCGCACTGATGATGCCGATGGCGTCGCGCAGCTTCTCGTCGGAGGCCAGGTCCCTGACGAAATCCAGCTTCTGGTCGCCCCAATTGTCGAAGGCGTGGATTCTGACGGCGGCAAAGCCATGGGCGTCGAGGGTCGCCCGCAGCCATTTCGCGAATTCAAGGCTCACGCCCTTCTCGTTGCGGCAGCCGATGGCATCGAGCTCGAGGCCGTAAACCGAGCGCAGACCCTCGAGCCATTTAACGTAATAGTCGGCGGCGTCCTGCGACCAGAACGTGCCGCTGCCAATCCAGCCCGGCGCGCTCCACGCGTTGCCGTCGAGCGTGAGATGCGGATTGCGCTTCTTGGCCTCGCGCAGCAGCCACCACAGGTAGCCCCGCGTGTAATCGAGATCGCCGCGCGTGCGCAGGTGGCTCGGCATGGAGCCCTGCGTCGAGTTGCCGTCGCCGGGAATCTCGATGAGCAGCGCGCTGACCGAGGCGCCGAACTTCGGCTTGAACACGAGATCAAGAATCTCGCTGCGCTGCGGCTCGGGATAATCCTTGAGCAGCACCGCCGTGGCGCCGCCGCCGTTCACGATCCCGATGCCATCGAAGCGCCGGCCGCCGGCGTGGCCGTCCAGTCGCACGGTTGGCGGAACCGCGGCGCGCAACGGAGCCGCAGCCAACACCGTGGCGGCGACGAGCGGGGCCAGGAAGAACCGCGCGACCGCGGAAGCGACGCGCCGGAAGCCGCGCGGAGCGGCTGAGCCGGGGGAAGGGTCTGGGGTGTTCATGGGTTTCACGAATTGGCCGTGGCAGCCGTCCAGTTCAATATGCGAAGGGCGAGCTTCGCTGGCCAGCCGAAGTCCCGCCCCTGCGGA
>DATIWI010000261.1:0-6553 GCA_035519475.1 Opitutaceae bacterium | reverse complement strand
GTCCCAATCCTCAAACAGGGCATCAAGTGTCTCGCAAATTGAGCCTCTGGGTCCTCGGTGTCTCAGTGGTTCCAAGCATAACCGGATGAACTACGAAGCGGTGATCGGTCTCGAGGTTCACGTCCAGGTCAAGACCCGGTCGAAGATGTTCACGCGCGCCGCCGCCGGCTACGGCGAACCGCCCAACACGCTCACGGATCCGGTGGTGCTCGCGCTGCCCGGCGTGCTGCCGGTCATGAACAAGGCCGCCCTCGACCAGCTCATCCGCGTCGGCCTCCTGCTCGGCTGCGACATCGCGCCCGTGTGCAAGTGGGATCGGAAGAATTACTTCTACCCGGACAGCCCGAAGAACTACCAGATCTCGCAGTATGATCAGCCGATCTGCCGCGGCGGCGCGGTCGAAATCGAGCTGCCCGGCCCCGCGCGCAATGTCATGGGCGAGCACAAACGGATTCCGCTGACCCGCATCCACCTCGAGGAGGACGTCGGCAAGCTCAACCACCGGGGCCGGGAGAGCCTGATCGATTACAACCGGGCCGGCACGCCGCTGATGGAAATCGTGACCGAGCCGGCCCTGCACGCCGCCGAGGAGGCCTACGCGTTTCTCACCGCGCTGAAGCGGATCATGATCTACGGCGGCATCTCCGATTGCGACATGGAGAAGGGCCAGATGCGCTGCGATGCCAACGTCTCCATCCGGCCGGCCGGCGAGAGCCGCCTCGGGACCAAGGTCGAGCTGAAGAACCTCAACTCGATCTCGTTCGTGCGCGATGGCCTGGCCCACGAGATCACGCGGCAGATCGGCGTGGTGGAGTCCGGCGGCACCGTGGGGCAGGAGACGCGCGACTACAACGGCCAGACCGGAACGTCGCAATCCCTCCGCTCGAAGGAAATGGCGCACGACTATCGTTATTTCCCGGATCCCGACCTGATGCCGGTGCAAGTGGATGCGGCGTGGACGGCGAGCCTGCGGGCGGGTCTGCCCGAATTGCCCTTCGACAAGCAGCGCCGGTTCTTTGAGAAGTACCAACTTCCCTACACCATCACCTCGGTGCTGGTGGCCGACCGCGGGTTGAGCGACTATTTCGAGGAGGCGGCGCGGCTTTCCGGCCGGCCGCAAGCGGTCGGCAACTGGATCGCGAATGACCTGCTGCGCGAGCTCGCCG
This sequence comes from Opitutaceae bacterium, assembly GCA_035519475.1. Taxonomy (GTDB): domain Bacteria; phylum Verrucomicrobiota; class Verrucomicrobiia; order Opitutales; family Opitutaceae; genus Fen-1467. The sequence goes on along the minus strand of DATIWI010000261.1, from coordinate 5,387 downwards.
CCGCCAAAGGCGCGCTGGCCGAAAGCAAGGTGCAGCCGACCCAAGTGGCCGGATTGGTAAAGCTCGTCGAGGACGGCGTCGTTTCCAGCAACCTGGCCAAGGAGGTATTCGCGGAGATGTTTCGCACCGGCGAGGCGCCCGAGGTCGTGATCGAGCGCCGGGGATTGCGGCAGACGACCGACGCGGGCGAACTCGAGCGGTGGTGTGCCGAGGCGATCGCGGCCAATCCGAGGTCCGTGGCCGATTTCAAAGGCGGCAAGGAGAACGCGATCAACGCAATGAAGGGCTTCGTGATGAAACAATCGCAAGGGAAGGCGAATCCCAAGGCGGTGGACGAGATCCTCCGCCGGAAGCTGGCGGGATAGCGGGTGGGGCCGCTAGCGCCCGCGGATCTGCGGCACTTCCCAGACGCGCACGCCGGCGGCCGGCGTCTCGACCGCCGTCACGAGCGCGCAAAGCATCTGCGGCAGGGTAACGAGGCCGAGGCGGCGCGCGGCCTCGCGTTTGGAGGGCAGGCGTTCCATCAGCCAGTAGACTGGCAGCAGGAGATAGGGCCAGCGGTGTCCGGGACCCAGCACATACCACGGCCGCAGGATGGTCGCGTTGAGCCCGCTCGCCCGCAGGGCGGCCTCCACCTCGGTGCGCACCGCGATGTAGGCCTGCATCATCGACGACGGATGGGCGACGCTCACGTAGACGAAATGGCGGACGCCCACCTCGCCCGCCGCCGCCACGGAGGCGAGCCCTGACACCAGGTCGACCGCGCGGAACTGCGCCGCCTTGGACGGGCTCGGATGAGGCACGCCGACCAGTTGCACAACCGTGTCGGCCGGCGCGATCGCCCCGGCCAACGTCGCCTGGTCGAGGGCGTTCCCGGGAATGGCGGTGCAGCCGGGGGGCAGCCTCGCCTCGGAGCCCGGGCGAACGAGCGCGCGCACCGTGTGGCCGCGCCCGAGCAGGAGCGGGATCAGCCTCCGGCCGATGTAGCCCGTTCCGCCCGTGACGAAGACCGTGCGCCGATCCATGGCCGGATGTAGCTAGCGCGCACACGCCGCCATTTTCAGCACGGTGTTCCAGTTCCGGCCGGTACCACGGGCGCCGAGATGCTTCTCGATCAGGGGCAGGGTCAGCTTCGATCTGCCGATACCGTCCGGATAGACGGCGTAGAGCTCGCGTCCGCAGACGCGGACAAGCTCTCGGCCTCGGATCGCCGCTTGCAGCGCCTGCGCCTGCACAGAGGTCGGCGCGGCCTTCAGCACGACCACCAGGAGATGGGCCGGGTCCCGCTGCGCGGCGTCGGCAAACGGGTTGCCGGCGATGACGTCGGTCCACTCCTCGGCGGTGCGGACGAGGAAATCCGTGGCCAAGCCGAGGCGTTTCCTCGCTTCCGCCTCCAGAAAGCGTTCCAGCCCGGCGCCGCGGCGGCGGGCACTGCCGCGGAAGATGATGTTGCCACTCTGCAGGAGCGTCCGGACGTCGACGAAGCCAAGCCCGGCGAGCCAGGTGCGCAGGGCGGCCATCGTGATCGTGCCGGTGCCGCCGACGTTGACCGCGCGGAGAAAGGCGAGATGCGTCGTCATCGGGGTGGGGGCGGGGAGGTGCCGGGCGCAAAATCTACGCTGACTTTTCGGCGAAGCCAAACCCGGGCTTGAGAATCCCGCCCAACCGGCTTTTGTTCAGCGCACCATGCCCCGCCTTCCCCGGCAGACCTGAGCGCAGAGCAAGCGTCATGAAACGCATCAGCATCATTGGCAGCGGCAACGTCGGTACCAACACCGCCTTCTTCATCGCGGAGCGGCGCGCCACCGACGTGCTGCTGGTGGACGTCAAGGACGGTGTGGCCGCCGGCAAATCGCTCGACCTGATGGAGGCGGGGCCCGTGCGCGGCTACGTCACCTCCATTCGCGGCAGCGTCCGGATCGACGACATCGCGGGCAGCGACATCGTCCTGATTGCGGCCGGCCGCGTGCGCAAGCCGGGCGAGCGCCGCGAGGATCTTTACCGGGACAACGCACCGAACGTGCGCGCGATCGCGCAGGCCGTCCGCCGGCTCGCGCCCGGTGCCGTGGTGATCAACATCGTCGAGCCCATCGACCTGCTCACGCTCCTCGTCCAGGAAACCCTCGGGGCCGACCGCTTCAGGGTCATGGGGGTGGGCGGTCTGCTCAGTTCGACCCGCATCCGCTACCTGGTCAGCAACGCGTTGGGAGTATCGCCGCGCGAGGTCACCGGCCTGATCATCGGCCCGCATCACCCCAGCATGGTGTTCCTGCGTGAAACCATCCGCGTGTCGGGGATACCGGCGAGCGCCCTGCTCAGCGAAGCGCGCCTGCTGCAGCTGATCGAGGAAGCCCGCAATGCGGGCGACACCATCCTGCAGCTGGCCCAGCGCTCCACCTCCTACTACGCGCCCAGCGCGGCGGCGGCGGCGCTGGTGGAGGCGATTGTCTGCAACGCGCGGGCGCTGCTGCCGGTGTCCGTCCGCTGCGAGGGCGAATACGGCGTGCGGGGCCTGGCCATCGGCGTGCCGGCGTTCGTCGGCGAACGCGGCGTGGACCGCATCCTCGAGCTCAGGCTGGCCGCCGCGGACCGCGAGGCCTTTGACCGGGCGGCGGCGGCCCTGAAGGCGGCGCACGACAGTCTGGCCGCCGGAGCGGCGACGGGAGGGGCGTCATGACCAAGAACAAGGTCAGCATCATCGGGGCGGGCAACGTCGGGGCGACCGCGACCTACTACATCGCCGAGAAGGTCATCGCCGACCTGGTCATGGTCGACATTGAGGGCGGCATGACGCAGGCCAAGGCGCTCGACTTCCTGCACGCGGGGCCGCAGCGCGGCTACGACGTCGCCATCGTGGGCTCGAGCGACTTCGCCCGGATCGCGGACAGCGGCGTCGTGGTCATCACGGCCGGCCTGCCGCGCAAACCGGGCATGGACCGCATGGATCTCCTCAAGGTGAACGCGGGCATCGTCAAACAGGCGGCGCGGGCGATCGCCGAGCATGCGCCCAACGCGATCGTGATCGTCGTCTCGAACCCGCTCGACATCATGTGCCACGTCGCCCTGCGATCGACGGGTTTCGATCTGCGCCGCGTTGTCGGCATGGCGGGGATCCTCGATTCGACGCGCTTTCGCTATTTCGTGGCCGAGCAGCTGGGTTGCGCCCTGTCCTCGGTCCACGCGATGGTGTTGGGCGGGCACGGCGACCAGATGGTGCCGATGCCGCGGCTGACCACGGTCGGCGGCGTGCCGATCACGGAACTGCTGGACGCGCCCACCATCGCGCGGCTGGTCGACCGCACGCGCAAGGGCGGCGCCGAGATCGTCGCCCTGCTGAAGGCCGGCTCCGCCTATTACGCCCCGGCGGCGTCGGTGGCGGAAATGGTGGAGGCTGTCGTCACCGACCGGAAACATCTGGCGCCGTGCGCGGCCTACCTGCGCGGCGAGTACGGCATCGACGACCTGTTCATCGGCGTGCCGGTGATGCTGGGCAAGAACGGCGTGGAGCGCATCGTCGAGCTGGAGCTGACGGAAGACGAAAGGAAGCAGCTGCTGGCCAGCGCGGATGCGGTGCGCAAGGGCGTCGAGGAGCTCAACACCTTCTTCAAGGCGACGTGAGGGTGCGGCCGCGCGCCGCTCCACGGGCCGATTCTCCCCGCCGCCCCCGACTGAAATCCGGTCAGCCGCTGCAGGAGCCGGCTTTGCCTGCCTGCCGATACGGCGCGCAACGGCGGGCGCCCGGGCCGCCGAGGCTTCAGGCGATCCGGCCTTGGGCAAACAAAACCCCGGGACCGGCGATGCCGAAGGCGATGGCAGGCCCGCGCGCTTCGAACTGCACAGTCACCGCTTGCATCTCAGGAGGAATCTCCTTCAGAAACTGGATCTCCAGCTCGGAGGGCCGCGGCGGAAAGCCGCCTCTGACCAGGGCGGTCTGAAGGTAGTCGAAGTAGGCGGTGTTGTTCACGTGGCCGTTGCCGTCGAAATCGGAATACCGCACTGAGACCGGACAGGCCGGGGCGGATGCCGTGCCCGGCGGAATCAGTTTGAGCTGGTCCAGATCCGGGCGGAAGACCGCGCCGGGCCGGCTGGGAAACGCGGCGGCGATAGGGGCGGGCACCCGCACGAGCGATTTGGTCTTCACGTTCACGTAGAGCCACAGGGACGAGGCCGACACCACGAGTTCGTCGCCGCAGAAAACCCGGAAATCCCGGTACCCGCGGAAGCCGCGGATGCCGCTGGACCAGGTCTCGACCCGCAGACGCTCTTCGTAGCGCGGATAGCGACTGAGGTGCGCCGCCAGGCGATTCAACACCCAGGATTCCCCGCGCGTGACGATGGCCCGAGCCCCCGCGTCGAATTGGTCGGCATGCTTGATGGCCGCCTCCTGCAGAAACTTGAAGACGGCCGCGAGGAGCAGCTGCTGGTCGCGATCGACATCCCCGTACGAGACGGTCACCTCCAGGGTCAGGATCGCATCCATGGGGCGCGCGGCGGGGATTTCAGGGCGACGGATTCCGGGCGAGAGCCCGCTTGACCCAGATGCCGAAATGAGGCGTCGGCGTGTAATTCCAATCGGAGATCAGGCACGGCCAGGCGGCGACGTGGAAATCCCAGGCGGCCCAGTTCCAGCGGTGGGCCTCCAGCACCTCCAGCATCTCCCGGTTCCATTGCTCGTCATGGGTGTTCCATTCCTTCGGGAAGGGCCACTTGGCTTCGATGGAGCCGAATTCGGCGACGATGATCGGGAAGCGGCGGGCAAACACCTCCATGCGCGCGGCCCACTGGGCGATGGTCTCGCGGCCCAGCCCGGCATACGCATGCGGGTAGGGGTGGACGGCGTAAACGACGCCCCGGCCCTGCGGATCCGCGAGCACGCGGCCATCGAGGATGCCTTCGACTTCGTAGGCCCAGTTGATCCCACCCGCGATGATCACGTTTTTCGCGCCCGTCGCGCGAATGGCATTCGCCAGCTCGGGCATCCCGACCGCATCATAGGTCAACGTGACCCCGGTCTTCTCGTTGGCCTCGGTCATCGGCCCGCCGCGGTACCATTGATCCCAGTCGATGCGCGCCGGCTCGTTGTAAAGGTCGAACAACACGGCCGGATGGTCCTTGAACGCAGGCGCCAGATCCTTCCAAAAAGCCACACTGTTCCGGTCGGGCAGGTTGTGCTGGCCGATGTTCTTTCCCCATTCGCCGGCGTCGGACCAGTGCAGGTCGAGGATGATGTAGGCATTGTTGGCCGCGCAAAGGTTGACCAGCCGTCTGACCAGGGCCCGATAGCCGGCGCCACCATCCTCTTGCCCGGACACTTTTCCAAACCAGCGGTCCTGGCTCAAGGGCAGGCGGATGAGGTTGGCCTGCCAATCCCTCACCGCCACTTTCAC
>DATIWI010000260.1:0-16001 GCA_035519475.1 Opitutaceae bacterium | reverse complement strand
ACGGCCACATTGCGTTCCGCCGCCGCATGGTCGAGGTCGTAGAGGTCGATCCGCCCGGTCAGCCGGGGCGTCAGGGCCAGCTCGCTGATCAAATCGCGCGCCCAATAGCGGCTGCCGCCGCCGATGTAGGCGATCTTGATGTCGAGCGGTTTCATCGGGCGCCATCACACCCCACCCCGCCCCGGGACTCAAGTGCGCCTTAGGCTGACAGTCATTATCCCGGCGCGCCAGCGCCCGGCCACCGCACCGGTCACAGCCGCGCCGCTGCACGCTTGCCGATCGTCGCGGTAGCTTTGAAGATGTCGGCGGTGACGATGCCGCGGTACAGTCTCGTCGTGCCGTTCTTCAACGAGGTCGCGAGCATCCAGCCGCTGCTGGCGCCGGCGGTCCGGGTGTTGCGGTCGCTGCCCGGCGGTTTCGAGGCCCTGCTCGTCGACGACGGCAGCACCGACGGCACCGCCCGGGAGCTCGACGCGGTTGCGGCCGACGAGCCGCGCCGCCGTGTCATCCGCCTTGACCGGAACGGCGGCCCGGCGGCGGATTGTAGGGCGGCATCGCCGAATGCCGCTGAATCGAATTCCCGCGCGGTTCGGCGACCGCGTCCTGCAATTTGACGATCCCGGGCTTTGACCTAGCGCCATTCGCCATGAACCCCGCCATGTTCGATCACGAGGCCATGGCCACCACGTTCCAGGTGCGGGCCTCCGGTCGACCCGCCGCCTATCTCCGCCAGGCGGCGGCCGCGGCCTTTCGGGAGCTGGACCGGCTTGAATCCGAACTCAGTCGCTTCGTCGAATCCAGCGACATCAGCCGGGCCAATCGGATCGCGGCGGGCGAAGGCATCGTCATCGGCGAGGACGCCATGCTCTGCCTGCTCGCTGCCGCCCGAATCTCCGCGCTGACCCAGCGCGCCTTCGATCCCGCCTACCGGTCGCTGCGATCGGCCGGCCTCCCACCGGATGCCCCGCTGTTCGCCCTCGATCCGGCTGCCCACCGGCTGACCTCCCTGGTGCCGCGGCTCCATCTCGACCTCGGCGCGGTGGGCAAGGGTTACGCCCTGGACCGGATGGCCGCCGTCTTGCGCGAGTGGGACATCACCGCCGCCTGCCTCCAAAGCGGGGGCAGCACGGTGCTCGCGCTCGCTCCGCCGGCCGACGAGACCGGCTGGCCGGTGCGCGCCGGGGACAAGATCCGCCGGCTCCGGACCGGCGCCGTCAGTGGCTCCGGACGGGCGGTCCAGGGTGAACACATCGTCGACCCGCGGCGCAGCACGACCGCGGACCGCACCGGGCGGGTGTGGTCCTTTGCGGAGTCAGCGGCGGACGCCGACGCGCTTTCCACCGCCTTTTTCGTGATGAACGACGCCGAGGTGGCCGAGTTTTGCCGTCGACATCCCGCCTGCGGGGCCATCCTGACGCTGCCCGATGGCCGCTTCAGCCTCCTCGGGTCGGTGCCGGGCGATTGACGGCGGTGTTCACCGGCCGGTCGGCGTGAACACCACCAGCACAAACCCGGGGCGCAATCCGAGGAAGCTTTCCCGGTACGGGCCGTGCAGGCGCGCGCGCACCGCATCGGCCTCGCCAGCGCCCGCGAACACGAGCGCGCCATCGCAGTCCGACGGCGGCTGCGTCCAATAACCCACTTCGCCACGCGCCCTCAGGTACCAGGGCAGCGGCCAGTACTCCTCGCTGATCACCTTGATCGGACCCGGCGGCGCGGCCGCGGCGAGCGCCGGCACTTTCAGCATGTCCGGCGCGGTGTGCACGTAGGCGTAGGGATTGCGCGGATCCGCGGGACGCAGGAACACCGCCTGCCGGAGCTGCCACCCCTGCCACGACATCACGGCGAGCGCGAGCGGCACCGCCACCGACGCCCGCCACCGCGCGAGCGCGACGCCGGCGAGGAGGCACAGGCCCGGCACAAGGTTGATGACGAGCCACGGTGTCTTGTAGGGCGCCAGCGACCACACGACCGCCACGATCCCGGTATACCCGGCCACAAATCGAGCGAGACCGCCCCGCCGCCACGCCACCGCGGCGCCGACCGCGGTGAGCAGCAAAAAAAACGACTGGTCCCACACCAAGCCGCCGCGGCGCTGAAAAACAAACAAGCTGCCATAGTACCACCACGATTTTTCGTGGCCCGTCTCTCCGCCCACGGCCCGGTGCAGCATCGCCGCATAGGTGACGAGGGCGTCCCGGCACCCTGGCAGATATGCGCCGAACGAGGAATAGAAGGCCATCCAGACCAGCAAGGCCGCGCCCACGCCCGCGGCCAGCGCCTTCGCGTCGCGGCCGAGCTCCGCCACCCGGCGCCATCGCCCGCTGAGCAGGGCTCCGCCCAGCGCCGCCGCCACCAGCACCGGGGTCGTGGCCTTGGTCGCCGCCATGAGGCCCACGCATGCCCCCGCGCCCGCGGCCCACCGCCAGCCACCCGATTTCCACCAACGGTACGCGCACACCCATGCCGCCAGCGTGAAGGTCACGAGCAGGGTCTCCTGGATGAAATAGCGGCTGTAATAGACCGCCGGCGGCGCGAGCGTGAACATCGCCGCCGCGCCGAGGGCGACGCCGCGGCCCAGCGGTCGCGCCAGAAGAAAGAGCAGCAGGACGGCGGCCCCGCCGAACACCGCGGGCGTGAACCGCACCGTCGTCTCGGTCAACGCGGCCAGCGTCGTTTGCCCGCGCAGCCAGGCAGGCAGGAGCGCGAAGTAATAGAGGGTCGGCCCGTGCTCGCGCGCAGCAAAGGCGTAGTGTCCGGTTTCGAGCAACTGCCCCAACCTCACCGCCTGGTTCGCTTCGTCCGCATGCATCGGCCGCGCCCCCAAGTCGGCCAGCCGCAGCCAAAACGCCGCGGCGATCAAAACGACCAGGACCATTCCCACCCGCCAACGGGGCGCAACCGACTCCGCCCGAGGCCCAGCCATCTCCGCGGGTCGGTTCATCGTGAAAAAGGCGGATGGCGCCGGACCCCTGGCTCCGCGCCGGCGCGCAATTGGTGCCGGGACCTAATGCAGGACTGGCCGGAGCACGATCTGGCGGTATTCCACCGGCCCGTGGTCGCCTTGCAGATAGATCGGGCCGGGCCGGAATTCGTCGGACCAAAGCGCGCCACCGGTGCATCCCTGCAGCGGCTGGTTGTCGATGATCCGCGTGCCGTTGAGCACAACCGTCACGTGGCGATCGACGAGCGTGATGTCGAGCGTCTGCCACTGGCCCGCCGGCTTTTCGGCGGCGACGGTCGGTGTGATGCGGCTGTAAATCGCCCCCATGTTGTGCGAATCGACCGGCTTGCCGTACGAATCGAGCACCTGCACCTCGTAGATGCCCCGCAGGTAGATGCCGCTGTTGCTGTCGGCCGGCACCTTCACCTCGAGCTGCAGGTTGAAGTCCTCGAATTCGCGCTCGGTGCGCAGATTCCCCGAATTCACGTGCGGCCGCCCCTCCACATGCGGCCAGTCGGGCGGCTGGTTGACCAGGACCCCGTCCCGGACCGACCAGCAGTTCGTGCTCTCCGGTTCGAGGATCCGCCAGCCGGAGAAATCATGTCCGTCGAACAACACGATCGGCGGCCCGAATCGCACCTGCGCGGGGTTGGGCCGGGGTGGCAGCGGCGGGATGCGCCGACCCGTGAATTGTTCGCGATCAAAGCCCCGCCCGTCGTCGTGCGGCACCGTCCGCGTCAGGTGCAACTCGTCGCCGGCCGCCTGGGCGGTGATGATCTCGGTGAGCCGCTGGGTGCAGACCGTCTGGCCGGCCGCGTCCTTGCGCGGCACCTCGCGAATTCGCGTCACGGTCAGGGTGTCGCCCTCGATCACGACGTCGTCGACCGGACCCACGCTGCCCCAATTCCAGAGGATGGAGCCATCGTACCAACCGTTTTCCGCCCGGATTTCCAGCCAGCCGGCGTGCCCGCCGGGTGTGGTCAGCGCCCACCTTCCGGGGAATCCGTCGCCGGGCGCGGCGGGCAATGCGCCGGCGGTCAGCAGGCCAACCGCCACAAGCAAGAGGAACCTACATTGGGTCGAGATCATGTGTTTTATGGGAAGAGCTTGTTGCGCCGGGATCGTTTCGGCTGGTGACTCTTGGCGCCCGGCATCGTCACGGCAGCGGCAGACCGTAAACCTCCACTTCGCAGTAGTCGTTCAGTTCGTCGGTCGTATTGCCGTTCGAATAGAGCCGGACGTAGCGGGCGCGCACCCCGTTGGCCGGGATCAGGCGGCCCTCATAGGTTTCGACGTAGGCGGGGTCGGAGCCCGCGCCGCGGCCGACGGCATTCTTCAGATCGTTGTTGTACAGCGTCTGCACGCCGCTGGTGAAGGCGGCGTCGTTGGAGACCTGCACCACCACGCCGTGGTACACGCGGGCCTGCGCATGAAAATGCCACACCACGATCGCCTGCAAGGCGGCCGGCTTTCCCAAGTCGATCTGCACCCACTGGGGGCCGGGCCCGAATTGCACGAAGGTGCCGTCGACGCCGGTCTTGTCGCCGTCGGTCACGAAGCTGAGTTCGCCGATCACCGGCTGGCTGTCGCTGCCGGTAACCGGCGCGCCTTTTGAGAGCAGGATGGTGCCGGCCGGCACCATCAGATCCGGCCGCCGGCCCACGCGGGGTTTTTCGAGGTTCGGCAGCTCGATCGGGCGCGGCGTGCCCACGAACAGCGGCTTGGGCAGGTCGAGATGGAGCGGCACCTGGTCGGCGGCGCGGGCCGCCAGCGCCAGCGCGCCTGCGAGCAGCACGATTGTTGAACGCATCATGGTGAAAAGTCTCAGGCGGCAAAATCCCCCGGCGCAAACGTCAGCATCTTCTTCGCGGCCACTGCCTCGTTGACGCGCAGGATGGTGACGGCGGAGGCGAACCCCGCCTCGGCCGGGCAGTTCAATTTCGCCCGGCCGCGAATCGCGTCAAAAAAATTCTCCAGGTGCGGCTGGTGGATCGGCTTGTCCAGCGTCTCGACCAAATCCCACGCGGACAGCGCCGCGGTCTCGCGCACGTCGACGACCGAGGCCCGCGGCGGCGCCAGACTGAATTTCGGCCGGATCTCCTTGTCCCACGGCCGCGCCGCGACGCCGGCCCCCTCCTCCCCCTGGCCGGGGTGGCGGATCAAGCCCTGCTGCACCCACCGTTCCCAGTCCGGCGCGCGCGCCTCCCGGTAGAGCTTCGTGTACTTCGGGTTTTCCGAGATCTTCAGGGCGCCCTCGTCGCCCATGAAGTACTCGTGGTATCCGCCGCCCGCGCTGGTGGTCGTCAGCACCTCGTAGAACGCCCGCACGGTGCCGGCGGCACCCGGGAACTCGTAAATCACCATGACGTTGTCGTACCATTCGTGCGTCGTGTAGTAGTCCACCCCGCCCCCCGCCAGCACCGAGGTGGGATTGGCGCTCAGGAACCAGTTGTAGACATCGATCTGGTGCGCGCCCAGGTCCGCGATGGGACCGCCGCCATGTTTCCTGAACCAGCGCCAGTTCCGGAACTCGTGCATGTTCGCGTAGCCGTATTGGTGGAGCGTCGCCTCGGGCATCGCGTAGCGCGCGGGCCAGCCGAGATCCTCGCTCACCGCCCGGTTCCACTGCCCGCTCACGTTCGTGATCCGGCCCAACAGGCGGGCTTCGCCGAGCAGTTTCTCCCGGGCGGACCGGTAGCGGGGATTGCTGCGCCGCTGGTGGCCGATTTGCAGCAGTTTGCCCGTCTCGTCCCGGGTCCGCACCATCGAACGGGCGTCCTCGACCGTGTGGGCCATGAGCTTCTCGCAGTAGACGTGCTTCCGCGCCCGCAAGCACGCGTTGGTGTGCTCCGCGTGCATGAAATCCGGTGTCGCCACGATGACCGCGTCGAGGCCGGGCACCGCGGCCAGCATTTCCCGGTAATCCTCGAATGGTTTCGGGTCGTGTCCGAATTTCCGGAGCAGGCGCACCCCGTACGTGCGGTTGTACTCCCAGATGTCGCACACGGCGAGGAACCGGATGTCCGGGATCTTCAGCGCCGCGTTCAGGAGCACGCGCCCCTGCTCGCCGCACCCGATCAGGGCCACCTGGAGGGTGTCGCCCGCGGTGGCAGCCCGCGCGAGATACGGGGCCGCGACCAAGGCCGCGCCCAACCGGACGCCGGTTGACAGAAAATCGCGCCGGGAAAGCGCCGGCGCTTCCGGCTCCGTCCCGTCAGTCATGGCGGTCGGCCCACAGGGCGAAGCGGTCATGGCGCACCAGCATCAATGCCCCGGCGATCAGGACCACGTAGATGCCGATCCACGCCACACCCTGGTCCTCCTGCACCGCCATCAGGCCAAAGCCCAGGCCGACGTAGACCAGCCCCATCAGCACCAGCGTCAGGCGGGTCTTCAGCCCCAGCAACAGCGCCGCCCCGAGCGCCAGCAGGATGTAGCCGAGCGAATGGGCGAAGGGCCGGGTCATCCACAGCGGTAGGAACGACGCGCCGGTGATGCCCTCCGCCATTCGTCCCATGTTTTTCGCGTAGTTGGCCAGCGAATAGGTCCCGCCCGACTCGAATTTGTCGGCGCCCGCGAGCAGGGCCCGCAGGCCCAGGAACAGCCGCAACAACAGGAACGCCGCGGTGGACTCCCACGGCGGCCGCGCCCCGGGCGCGGCGGGGGTTTTGGAGGAATCACTCATGGAGCCGAAGGTTGAAGTGGAGCTGACCGGGCCCCGGGGGCGAAGCGGCGCGGTTGGAATCTCACTTTCGATCCGGACGGTCGGTGCCCGCGGGCCGTGGAAAAGCGGGTGGTCGTCCGTCTAGAGGGAGTCAATGCGGAGGTTGCGGAGCGCGACGGCCTGGCCCCGGGGTTGGATGCCGATGCGACCCGGCTGCCGGACCTTCTTCGACTGGGGATCGTCCGGCGCGGCATTCTTCCAGACGTTGCCGGTGATCAGATCCGTGTGAACCGCCATCTCATGATTGACCGTGACGTAGAGTTTGTCCCCCCGCGCGGTCACGACGCAGTGATACCATTTGCCGGGCTCGACCGCGACTTGGCGATTGGCCCCCAGGGCTTCCTCGGAGCCCTCCGCCGCGGGGGTGACGCCCTCAGCCGGAACGAAGGGAATCTCGATCCCTGTCTCCCGGCCGCGGGCGGGATCGCGTGTGCGCAGGAGCAGCGCGCAACTGACGGGTCCGGTCGCCCGGACATCGAAACTGAGCACAAAATCGCCGTAGCTCTCCTTGGTCCAGAGGTCGCCGCCGCCTTTGCCCACCAGCACCTCGTCCTCCCAAGCCCAGGATCCCGGCGGGAAGTCCGCGTTGCTCAAGTCCGGCTTCAGCAGTGCGGGCGCGGGGGCCCAGCGCAGGGAGTCCTTGCCCCGGCCATTGGCCCAAAGCTCATCCGGCGCCCGGGTGAAACCCGGAGGCGCGACGTGGCCGGCGCGCAGATCATCGATCGAGGCCGCGAGCGCCCGCTGGAAATACTCCACGCAGCGCGCGAGGTCGGATTCAAACGTGGGTGACGCGAAATGCTCGTACTCGATATAGACGGTGCCGGCAAAACCCTGGCGCCGCAATTCGGCGAGCTGGCCGGCGGCATCGGATGCCCCGGTGCCCCAGGGCACGTCGTGGGCGCTCGTCACGCCGCGCTCCACCAGGTCCTTGAAATGCACACTCACGATCCGGCCCGCCGCCCGGCGCAGCGTCGCGACGGGATCGAAGCCGCCGCGAGCCCAGTGACCGGTGTCGGCGCAAAGACCGAATTCCGGCCCGTAGGGCTGCACCGCCGCGAGGGCCGTGGCCGGATCGAAATAATGCGTCGGCGGAGGGTGGTTGTGGATCCCGACCGCGACGCCCGTTTCCTTGGCTAGGCGGTCCACGAGCGGCATCAGGTCCGCCGGAGGTTCGGCCGCCAGGTCGTGCAGGCCCATGGCCTTCGCAAACGCAAACACCTGCCGCCATTCCGCCTCATCCTTGGGATTGACGACGCCATAGCTGACGATCGCGACGCCGCGGGCCTTCGCCTCGGCCAAGACCGCTGCCCGGTCTGCCTCCGCCATGTTGTGGTCAAAGGTCGGCGTGGGAGCGGCGCCGAGCCGCTGCCCCGGGTAGGCCTGGAGGTAATGAATTCCGAGGGATTGGGCCTTGGCCAGGGTCTCGGTCAGGCTGCAGGTGCGACTAAACGTCCAGGCCTGCAGGCCGAGCTGGGGCGCGGCCGCTCGCGGCGCCAGCGTCTGGCAACCGCCGAAGACCATCGTGGCCGCGAACAGCGCGGTCCCGAGGATGGGAGCTGAATTCCATTTCATGGGAGTAGGAGTTGGTGGGCGGCCGCGGGTGACCGGCACGGCCTGGACCCTCTAGAAGACGCGGTAGTTCTTGTTCACGAGCCGGTCCGCCTCCGGTAGGCCCACGCAGGCGCCCGCCACGGGATCCCATTGGATGGGGCGATTCAGGCGGATCGCGAGGTTGCCCAAGGAGACAAACTCGGTCAGGTCGGCCGAATGGTCCACGATGTTGGAGCCGGGCGCGGGACCGCCGTGGCACGCCGTGATCCACTCGAGGTAAGGATCGGATTTGGGCACCCGCGGGAAGGTCTTGGGAGGGCGCTTGAACGCCTTCATGTTGGCCTCGGGAATCAAGCGGATATTTTCGCTGTAGTCGCCCGTTGCCAGCGCCGCCCCCTTGTCGCCGCGATAGATGGTGCCGCCCTGCGGCAGCGTGGCGCCGGGCCCGAGCTCCTCGGGCACGGGGGGCTTCTTGCCGCCGTCATACCACACGTACTTCACCGGGGCCCGCGCGCCGCGCGCGGGAAAGGCATAGGTCACGATCGACCACCTCGGCGCGGTCACCTCCGTGGCGCCTTCGCTCACCGCGCTCACCCGCACCGGCCCGCGCAAGTCCAGGCTCCAGAACGCCGCGTCCATGAGATGGCACCCCATGTCGCCCAGCGCCCCGCAGCCGTAGTCCCAGTAGCCGCGCCAGTTGAACGGCGTGATTGCCGGGCTGTAGTCGCGCACCGGGGCGACGCCGAGCCAGAGATTCCAATCCAGCGTGGCGGGGACCTCGGCGGGCGCCGGCAACGGCATGCCCTGGGGCCAGATCGGCCGGTTCGTCCAGGTATGCACCTCGCGCACGGTGCCGAGGGCGCCAGCCTCGAACCATTCCCGGGTCAGGCGCGTCCCTTCGTTGGCGTGGCCCTGGTTGCCCATCTGGGTGACGACGCCGGCGCGCTTCGCCGCCGCTTTCAGGGCCCGGGCCTCGCCGATCGTGTGCGTGAGCGGCTTCTGGACATAGACGTGCTTGCCGCGCTCGATCGCCATCAGGGCGACGGGGAAGTGTGCGTGGTCGGGCGTGCTGACGATGACGGCGTCGATGCGATCGCCCATCTCGTCGAGCATCTGCCGGTAGTCGCGATAGCGCGCCGCGTCAGGGAATTCGGGGAAGACCTGCGCGGCGATCGCGAAATCGGGATCGCACAGGGCGACGAGCTCCCCACCCGCCGCAGCGCAGCCGAGCGCGTCCCAGATGCCCTTGCCGCCGCAGCCGACGAGCGCGAGGCGTAGGCGGCGGTCGGTCGGGACCAGATGGCGATAGGGCGAATCGCCGGACCGGGCCCACAGGGACGGGCAGGCGGCGGCGAGCGTGGCCACGGAGGCGGCGCGGAGAAACTGACGGCGGGTCAAGGGTAGCGGCGGGTTCATGGGGCGGCGAAGATAGATTCCAGCGGACAATCACCGACACAGGCAAACGCGAAAATGGCGGCCCCAGAGCTTAAAGACGGAGCCCGGGATCCGTGAGGATTTTCCCGTGGCGAATCAGCATATATTCGACCTCGCCGGATCGACGGAGCCTTCGCGATCTCACGCTCCGCGAAACGGCCGGCGGTCGGCCTGCCACCCGTTCCGCCCGCCGAGAGCCGGGCAAGGGCGGAAGGCCCGGCGAAGGCTGGAGTGCCCGTCCACTCAAGGGAAATGGCGTTTCAGAAAAGTCTTTCCTGAGCCGCTCTTGGGATACCGCCCGAAGTCCATGGCTTTTTCGCTCTCGGCGAATCCGAGATGGCAGGCAATGTGCCACGGCCGGTACCGCGCCGTGTGTCTGGATCTCCCGGAGTTGTGATCGCAGATCCGCATCGTGAGGTCTGCCGTCTGGCCAACCTGGTGCTGGTTGCGATTGTGTACGCTCTCAATACGGCAGACGTAATCCCTAGGGGTGAGCCGATGCTGGGGGTAATGCCCGCCTCCGCCAAGCCTTCCGCCGTCGCTGCGCTCTGGCGCGACAAGACGGCGCGCAGCCTTCGCCTTGAATTCTGGCTGAAGCATTGGTCGCTCCCGTTGAAAAGGGCGGGCTTTGGGCTGGCCCGCCAGCCGTAGGCGCGGCGAAGGCTGGCCGCGCCGAGTCGAAGCTCCTGGCGGGGTCGTTGCCCGCCTTCGCCCGCGAATCGCGGGCTACGGCGCGGCAGTCTTCGTCCCGCTGCCGCGGGAGCGAAGACTGGTGCCCGGAGTCGGGGTCGAACCGACACGCCTTTAAAGGGCGCGGGATTTTGAGTCCCGTGCGTCTGCCAATTCCGCCATCCGGGCCGGCTTGAGAGGCGAACGGTAGGCCGGCTGATGTCGAAGTAAACGCTTTTTTCCCGCCGCGCCTCTCCGCCCGGCCCGCCCTCCCGCCGCTGCCAATTCCTTGAGACATTTTGAACGCGCCCCCGCACCGCCGCGTCTATCTCTGCGCAAGAGAGATTAGGAACTACGGTTCTTAATGCTTCCATCTAGTTTGTAGTTTGATAAGTCGGCAAGGGCGCTGCGCGAGCAGCGCCCTTTTTTTGCGCGGCTTGGATTGCCGCAATTCCCCCCCGGCCCGCGCCACCGACGGTCTGCCGGATCCCGCCAGCAGCGGCCTCGCCAATGTCACGTAATACGTGACATTCTCCTCGGGTGCCCCGCGTCGGAGTTTGTGACGTATCATGTTATGATCTTCGCCGCCGCACCTCGGCGATTTGTCACGTCATAGGTGACAATCCCACCGGCGCCCCTCCCTCCGATTTCACGTATTACGGGACAAGCACTCAACGGCGGATCGACGCCGGCGGCGCGTCCAGCCCGGTCTTGCAGCCTCCCATTTCCGCTTCCACGCTCGCCCTCCACTCTCGATCTCTCTTCTTCTCCATGCCCGATTTCCGTGCCTATTGCCAGCCGCCCGAACGCGAACCGTCCGAGATCCTCCTGTCCGCTGACGAAAGCCACCACCTGGTGGCGGTGAACCGCGCCAAACCCGGCGACGCGGTCGTGGCCTTTGACGGCCGCGGCAACGAATGGATCTGCGAGCTCTCCGGCGACGGCCGGCGCGCCGCGCGCTTGAAGGTGCGCTTCCGCCAGCAGGCGAAGCCGCTGCCCTACGAAATCACGCTGGGCCAAGCGCTGCCCAAGGGCCCGTTCATGGACGCCATTGTGCGCAAGGCCACCGAGCTGGGCGCCGCGCGCATCGCGCCGCTCGAGAGCGATCGCACCATCGTGCATCTCGCCGGCGACCGCTCCGAGCGCCGGATCGACCGGTGGCAGCAGGCCGCCATCGAGGCGGCCAAGCAGTGCGGCAATCCCTTCGTGCCGGAGATCCTGCCCCTGCAGGCCGCGACGGCGTTCATGGAGGCCAGCCGCGGCTACGATCTGAAGCTCATCGCCAGCCTCCAGCCCGGCGCAAAGTCGTTGCGCCGCGTGCTCGCCGCGTTCGGCTCCGCCCACGGCCGTCCGCCGCGCACGGTGCTCTGGCTGGTCGGGCCCGAGGGCGACTTCACGCCGGCGGAGCTGAGCCGGTCGCAGGCGGCCGGCTTCGAACCCATCTCGCTCGGCCCCCTCGTCCTCCGCTGCGAAACGGCCGCCCTCTACGCCCTCAGCGTGCTCAGCTACGAGCTGCAGAACGCGGGCGGCTGAGGGCCGCGCCGATCCCCTCAGCCGATTCTATGCAGTTCAGCCGCAGGTTCACTCGCGATGTCCGGCACCGTCCGGTGGTAGGGCCGGACCTTGGTCCGCGCCGGCGTTTTCGAATGAATGGCACGCGCCAAGGCGCGGCCCTACAAATTCAACTGCATCGTTCCGGCTCAGACCGGGCGGGTGCGACCGCCGTGCCGGGCTCGCTTTTGGGAACAGTCCGGTTTCCCTTGTCTCCCTTTCCCTCTTCCCGCCCTCTTCGTCCTCCTCTGATCTCTGTCCTCTGAGCTCTGTCCTCTGTCCTCCGACATGCCCGCCGATTCCCGCATTCCCGTCACCGTCCTCACCGGCTTCCTCGGCGCCGGCAAAACCACGCTGCTGAACCGCATTCTGACCGAGCAGCACGGCCGCCGGATCGCCGTCATCGAGAACGAGTTCGGCGAGGTGGGCGTCGACAACCAGCTCGTCATCCAGGCGGACGAGGAAATCTTCTCGATGAACAACGGCTGCCTGTGCTGCACGGTGCGCGGCGACCTGCTCCGCATCCTCAGCCGGCTGCTCAAGCGCCGCGACCGCCTCGATGGCGTGCTGATCGAGACCACGGGCCTGGCGGACCCGGGGCCGGTGGCGCAGACGTTCTTCAACGACCCCGAGATCCGCGATGCCTACCGCCTCGACGGCATCGTCACGGTCGTCGACGCCTGCCACCTCCAGCAGCACCTCGACGACGGCCGGGAAACCCAGCAGCAAATCGCCTTCGCGGACGTCATTCTCCTCAACAAGACGGATCTGGTCGCCGCCGCCGATCTCGACCGCCTGGAGGCACGCCTGCACCGCATGAACACGGCGGCCCGGATCCACCGCACCCGCAACTGCGATGTCGCCATCGACCGGGTTCTCGATGTCGGCGGTTTCAACCTCACCCGTGCCACCGATCTCGATCCCCGCTTTCTCGAGCCCGAGTATCCCTTCGAATGGGGCGGCGTCTACGAGCTCGCCGCCGGCACGTACGAGCTCAGCATCGGCCTGCCCGCGGAAGCTTCCGGCGGGAGCCCCGCCGGAGACCATGGCCATGATCATGGACATGACCACGGCGGCGACGGCCGGCATTTCCACGACAGCGACAACGAACTCGGCGTCGCCCTGCTGCCGCTGGGTCTGCCCGCCGGCGTGTCGTTCCGAGATCAATCGAGCGCCGCCCAGGCCGCGATCGCCGCGGCGACCTCCGCGGCGCGGGACGCCGCCGTGGAGGTGTTTTCCGATGAGGCGCGTCGCGTCCGGCCAGGCGAATCCGTCGCGCCCGGCACCACGCTCCAGCGCCTCATGCTCGACGCGGGCCACGGCGATTTCCCCGTGACGATCACGGTCGCGGGCCGCCATATGCTCTTCACCGCCCACGACGTGCCCACGCATCTGCGCGCGGCGGACCAATCACTCGTGCGTTACGTCCACGACCAGACTTTTCGCCACGAACATAACCATGACGAGGAGGTCGCCTCCGTCGGCATCACCCTCCGCGGCGATCTGGACGCCAAGCGCCTCAACGAGTGGATCGGTGGCCTGCTGGCGAAGAAGGGCCAGGACATCTTTCGCTGCAAGGGAGTGCTGGCCGTGCGCGGCTCCGAGAAGCGACTCGTGTTTCAGGGCGTGCACATGATGTTCGACGCCAAGTTCGACCAGGCGTGGGGCCCAGCACCGCGCACGAATGTGTTTGTCTTCATCGGCCGCAATCTCGACCGCGCGGAGCTCGTGGGCGGCTTCCAACAATGCCTGGCGGCGGGCTGACGCGGGCTGAAGGAAGAGGGAAGATGCAAGCTCGAAGATCGCCATGCCGTCTTTGCAGCGATCCCTGTCGGTGGCTTTCTCCGTCCGGCCCCTGATATCGCCGGTGCCACCATGAACATCGCCAAAGCCTGGGTGGCGCAGCTCGACGACTACGTGATCGATCTGGCGTGGTCGCCCGACGGCCGCCAGCTCGCCGCCGCTTCGGCCGCAGGCCCGATCACGCTGTTCGAGGGCGCCACCGGCGCCAAACAGCGCGAGCTGGCCGGCCATCAGGACGGCTCAAACGCCGTCGCATTCGCAACGGCTGCAAGACCGGAAGCCGGAAACCGGATACCGGATGGATTGCTCCTGGCCAGCGGAGGGCAGGATGGGTGCGTGCGGTTTTGGGAGGGCGCCACCGGTGTCGAAATCGCCAAAGTGGAGTTCGATCACGGCGACTGGGTGGAGCTTCTTGGCTGGCGTCCGATCCCGCCCTTTCCGGGATCCGGGATCCGGGATCCGGTATTGGCAGCCGCCGCAGGGCGGAAACTGCAATTGCTCAAACCGGACGGCGTCGCTCTCCACGAGTTTCCGGCGGCGGCCAAGACGCTTTCCGCCCTGGCCTGGCACCCCCAAGGCGATGCCATCGCCGTGGCTTGGTTCGGGGGCGTCTGCCTGTGGGATGCGTCTGATTTCCATGCGCAGCGCGAGTACGCCTATGCCAGCGCCATCCCCGCACTCCTCTGGTCGCCCGATGGCCGCTGGCTCGTGGCCGGCGCGCAGGACAATGCCGTGCACCTGTGGCGCCCGGCCGAGGATGAGGAGTTCCACATGAGCGGCTACGAGACGAAGGTGCGCGAGCTGTCCTTCAGTGCCGACAGCCGCTGGCTGGCGACGGGCGGCGCGCGTGACGCCTGTGTCTGGGACTGCTCCGGAGCCGGCCCCGCGGGACGCGAGCCGGTGGCCCTGCCGCACGCCGATCGCGTGTGCGCGGTCGCATTTCAGCAGGCGCGGGGGCTGCTCGCCACCGCCGCCAACGACGGGGAGGTCGGGCTGTGGAGCCCGACGCGGGCTGAGCCGCTCGTCGCCTCGATCAAGCTGACCGCGCCCGCATCGCGGCTCGCGTGGAATCCCGATGACACGAAGCTCGCGATCGGCTCGCAGAAAGGCGGCGTGCTCGTGCTGAAAGTGGAGGATCCTACACAATGCTAAGGATGCGTTCACATTTGGAGGGCCCGGCTGCGCCCGGGCCGCTCGGCCGACGCGGAGGTCGGCCCTCCAGCGCCATCGAGAACTTATGCCGTCGCTTCTAGAACGGCAGCGCGCCCAAACAGGCGTGTTGCCGGCAACCATGAGTGAAGTCTCCTCCAACGAGCCACGGTTCTGGGACCAGCGCTATGAGACGGGAAGGATGGCCTGGGATTGCGGTGGCGTGCCGCGCGCGCTGACCGAATTCCTTCGGTGTCATCCGGCGGGCGGCCGCGCGTTGGTTCCCGGCTGCGGCTCCGGTTATGAGATCCAGGCGTTCCACGCCGCGGGCTGGAAGGTGCTCGGCCTCGATTTCAGCCGCGCCGCTGTCGCCCGGGCGCGGAGAACCCTGGGCCCGCTGGGGGACCGGATCCACGAGGGCGACTTCTTCACCCACCCGCTCGACGCCGGCAGCTTTGATCTCGTCTACGAGCGCACGTTCCTCTGCGCCCTGCCGCCGACGACGTGGACGGCTTTTGCCCGGCGCATGGCCGGTCTGCTCGCGCCCGGCGGACTTTTGTGCGGCTTTTTCTTCTTTGGCCCCGAGGAGGAGCCGCCGCCGTACCCGATCTCGCCGCAGGAACTCGACCGGCTCCTGGGCGCGGATTTCGCGAAGACGGTGGATGAGCCGGTGGTTGATTCATTGCCGCTGTACGCCGGCAAAGAACGCTGGCAGGTGTGGCGCCGCCGCGACCACGCGGCCGCCGGAGGCAATTCCGGTCCGACGTGATTCTTCCGGGCCACTGCGGCGCGAGCGAAGTGGAAAGTCCATGCGGGTAACGCCGCCAGCGCACCTCCCTGCTGCTGCGGCGGGTCCGAGGATTGACCGCCTCGCGCTCGCATGAATATGTCAACTATTAGTTGACATGTTATGGCCGCCCCTTGGCCGGGCCGGCGGCGCGGGTCCAAGACGTCAAAGAAGGCGTGCAGGCGGCGCGCGGACGTGTTTGCTACACCGGTGATGCCGGCGCCGCCCTCGCTGCTCGAGATCTTCCTCGCCGCCCTGCGGCTGGGCTGCACGTCCTTCGGCGGACCGGTGGCGCACCTGGGATACTTCCGCAAGGAATACGTGGAGCGGCGCCGCTGGCTGGACGACGCGCACTATGCCGATCTCGTCGCGCTGTGCCAGTTCCTGCC
>DATIWI010000259.1:0-6296 GCA_035519475.1 Opitutaceae bacterium | reverse complement strand
GCGGCGACCAAGGTCGGGCCCTACCGCGACCTTCCAAGAGGGTGGAGCCCGCCGTCCCTGGCCCGAGCAAGGCGAGGGCCCGGCGGGCTGCGCTGGCGGGTGGGAAGCCCGCCGGGACTGCGGGTTCCACCTTCCCTCCGGACCGGATTTGACGCGATGCGGACGGCGCACACCTTGGCCGCACAAGTCGTTCCCATGGCGCAGACTTCCTTCAAAGATCACTTCTCGGCGGTCGCGGCCAATTACGCGCAATACCGGCCCCGCTACCCGCGGGAGCTGTTCGATTTCCTGCGCACCTTGGTGCCGCCGGCGGCGCGGGTGTGGGACTGCGCCTGCGGCAGCGGGCAGGCGACGCTCGAACTCGCCGAGCGCTTCGCGGCAGTCATCGCCACCGACGCGAGTGCCGAGCAGATCGCGGAGGCGCCGCCGCATCCGCGCGTGACCTGGCGCGTCGCGCCCGCAGAAGCCTCCGGATTGCCCGACCATACCGTCGATCTGGTGACGGTGGCCCAGGCGCTCCACTGGTTCGACCTCAGCCGCTTCTATGCCGAGGTCCGGCGCATGCTGGTGGCCAATGGAGTCATCGCGGTTTGGAGCTATGGAATCACCCAGGCGCGCGACGAGGCGATCGACCGCGAGGCCCGGCGTTTTTATTACGAGATTGTCGGGCCGTACTGGCCGCCGGAGCGCCGGCTGGTGGAGGAGGGCTACCGGACGATCCCATTCCCGTTCGCCGAAGTGCCGGCGCCGGCATTCGCGATGCGCACGCAATGGTCGCTGCCGCAGTTGCTCGGGTATTTTCGGAGTTGGTCGGCGACGGCGCGCTATCTGGCCGCGCGCGGGCACGATCCGGTGGAGGAACTCGAGCAAAAGCTGCTGCCGCTGTGGGGCGATCCGGCCCGGGAGCGCGAGATCGTCTGGCCGCTCGTGGTCCGCCTCGGCCGGGTCGGCTGAGGCAGATTCATGCAATTGTAGGAGCGAGCTTGCTCGCGATCGCGAATGGAAAATCGCCTGCGAGCAGGCTCCTACTGCGTCAATCGAAAGGATGCTCGTAGGGCGAGACCTTGGTCGTCGCCGCTACGTCGTCCTCATATCGTCGGCCACGAGCAAGCTCGGGCCCTACGCGGGGGCGACGGCCGCCCAAGCTTCTGGCGAAAATGGGTGCCGGAGTCCACGCTTGCGGCCTGGCGGATACCGCGCGAGGACCCTCCGCATGGATTTTCCCGGTTATATCTCCTTCACGCTCACGAACGCCTGCAACCTGCGGTGCCAGATGTGCGGACAATGGAGCGAGGAGGGCTACGTGCGCACGGGCCATGGCTTCCGCGGGCCCGCTTTGACGCTCTCCGATTGGAAACGGCTGGCTGACGAGGCGGCCGCCCACGGCATCAAGTCGATCCTGCTCCGTGGCGGCGAACCTTTCCTCGTCCCCGGCATCGTCGGGCTGCTCGAGCACATCCACGGCCTCGGCCTGTACCTCTCGATCGATTCGAACGGCTCGCACCTGGCGAAATTCGCGGCCGATCTGGTTCGCCTCGGCAACATTCACATCACGGTGTCGGTGGACGGGCCCGAGCCGGTGCACGACGCGGTCCGCGGCGTGCGCGGGTCGTTCCAGCACCTGGCGCGCGGCCTCGCCCGCTTGAGGGAACTCGACGGGGTGAAGCCGTGGCGCGTCAGCCGCTCGATCTGCTTCACGATCAGCCCGTGGTCGGTGGGCGGCTTGGGCGAGATGCCCGCAGTCGCGCGCCGCCTGGGGGTCGAATCGCTCTCAATCGTGCCGTACTATTATGTGCCGGCCGCGCTGGGGGCGACGTGGGAGCGCGAACTCCGCGAGACGCTCGGCTGCGAGGTATTCTCGTGGCACGGCTTTCATCACGAGGACTCGGGGGTGGATCCCGGGGTGTTCGTTGCGCAGCACCGCCGCTATGTCGAGACGCTCGGCGAACTCCGGGATTATCCGTACCTGCCGCTGACGGCGGACGAATATCGGACGTGGTTTACCGACCCGATCGCGCCGGTCGGACCGCCCGGCTGCGCGAACGTCGAGCGCCTGATCGACATCCAGCCGACCGGCGAGGCCAACTTCTGCGTCGATTTTCCCGACGGCGCGCTCGGCAACGTCCGCGAGGCCACCATCGCGGAGATCTGGAACAGCGACCGGGCCCGCCGCTTCCGCGAGCGCCGGCGCCAGGGGCCACTGGGCGCGTGCCATCGCTGCGGCGCGCGTTATATGGGGGTCATCCGCACCGAGGGCGGCGGCATCCTGGGCGCTGCTTGAAGATGTCATTGTGGGGCGGCTGGCTGAGCGAGGCGGTGGGGCCTTCATCGGCCCGGCCGAAGCTTCAGCGGAGGCTGGCGGCCTCGCGATGACAAGGCGGTCTGGAGGCACGCCCTGGCGAAGGCAAAGGCGCGAGGCCGCGAACGTCGCCCGCCCGGAGTGCCGCGCGCCCGATCCGCGTGGCGCCTTCGCGCCTTGGTTGTTGCCTGCTATGCCGCCTCCGCGCATCAGGGTGCCGGCTTGACGCGCTTGAGATAGAATCGGTTGGTTCCCACGGGCTTCCCGTCGGTGAGCATTCGCCACTCGGCATCGAGGGTGTCGGCATCGATGAAGCGGATCCGTCCCGAATCCATGTAGGATCCGTGCCCGGGCGTCAGGTTCGTGCCGCCGGCAAAGGTGAAGATGAACTCGGTGGCGGTGGAGGCCGGATCCAGCATCATGTGCGGCTGGTTCTTCATCGCGCAATAGTGCGTGAGCACGAGGCGGTCGCCGTCGAGATGGTAGACGGTCATCATCGCGTGCGGGGTGCCGGGAAAGAGGTCTTCAACCACGGCGCTGCCGTTGCCAACGAGCCGGTAGGTGACGCGAACGGTGGGCGCAGTGTCGCCCTCCTTCACGGTACCGGCCCAGTCGCCGGCGAGGGATTGGAGCCTGGCCAGGCAATCCGCCGCGGGCGGGGCCGCGAGCGCAGACGCACCACCGACCAGAAGCAGGAGGGCGGCAAGCCGCCCCAAGCGGACAGGGGTCGTTTTCATGGAGCGAAGCGAATGAATGGAGTGAGGGCAACAATGCCACGATCTGCATCGGATGCAAACCGCCCGGCTCGCCTACGCGCACCGGGCCGCAGGTGGCCGGCCGGCGCGCAGCGATTGGTGTTGGCTACAGCCGACTGAATTACGCCTTCGCCGAAAGCCTGTCATTGCGAGGCGCCCCGCCGCCGCGGTGGGGCACCGAAGCAATCCAGCTGGATCGCCACGCCCCGCCGCGGCGGCGGGGCTCGCGATGACAACGGACGGAAAGCGGCTACTGTCCAATTCGAACGGCGCTGGTGAGACACGGAGAGTTAACGGATTGCAGCGGACCGCCGGAAGGCGTAGGCACGACTCGGCTTCAGAAGCAATTCCAATTCTCAGCTGATGAACTCGCGTGAACGTTGGGCGCGCATCGTGGCCGTTGTCGGCTATATTCTGATGTTGGTTGGGGCGATCGACCCGATGGAGGGATCGATCATCATCCTGCCCGGAAGCGGGCTCGTCGCGGTGGGCGCCCTTATCGGTCGGGGCGAAGGCCGCCACGTCGCGTACAGGATGTGGGTGTTCCTCCTGATCGCCCTCGGAGTCGGCGCGCTGTGGGGTCTGAGCCTGGTGGGGGGATTTGGCGGCAAATCCGGACACACCCTGTGGTGGGGTGTGCTGATCGTGCCCTACCTCGTCGGCTGGTCCATGGGGATGTGGGGGCCGGCGGTGCCGCGCTGGGTGACGATGGGAGGCATCGTGATCGGCCTGTTGTACCTGGCCATCCCGGTGCTCGTTCTGATGCAGGCGAGATCGAATCCGGCGCGGCCGGTGTTCCCGGCGGCCCTCATCGCCATCGGCCTGCTCGCGCTGCTGACGATCGCCGGCTGCGTCATCCGCCTGCGGCATCCGGCGGCGGAGCAGAAGTCGGAAGCCGCCGCTGGCTGAGCGAGATTCGGGCGCTTCGAGGACGACGGCGGCTGGCCGGAGGGTGAAGGGCGAAGGCTGCCCGCCTTCGTCCGCGCGGCGGACTTCGGCGCGGCACCTCGCCGTAGCTCTGCTGCGCAGAGCGGTGGCGGGTGGTGCCAGGGGCGGGAGTCGAACCCGCGACCAACCCCGCCGATGCAGCGGGGCTGCTCTACCACCCGTGCCTCAGGGTCGGAAATAGGCCAGCACCTTTCGGTGGTTCTTCCAGGACTTCAGTCGGCGCTCCAAAGCGTGCGCTTCGTCCAAGGAGGCGCACGCGTGGCTTGCGATCAGCTCGATCTCCGAACCCAGACGCCTCGTAGAGTATGTCTTGCCCGATCTGTGCTCCTGCATTCGGCGTCCGAGATCGCATGTCGATCCCAGATAGTACCGATCGTTCGAACCCCTCAAAACGTATACCCACGCCATATGGTACTTGGTGCCAGGGGCGGGAGTCGAACCCGCGACCAAAGGCTTATGAGTCCTCTGCTCTACCACTGAGCTACCCTGGCGATGCGGAGTCGGGAATAAGCCATCGGCGTCCGGGAAAATCCAGCCCAAACTTGTCCCCGGAGCCCGGCGGGCGCAGGCCGGTGCGCGCTTCGTGCGGCCAGTTTTCGCGGCTCGCTATTTGTGCGCCGGGGTCGACGGCACCTCGACGACCACGCCGTCCTTCACAACATAGGTGGCGGACTTGGCATCGACCCCGATATCGAATGAGTAAACCCAGTTCTGCGACCCGTCGGGTTTCTGGGTGACCAGGTCGGGCTTGCCCAAGGCGTCGGTGAGCTGGCGCTCGGTCATGCCGACGCGTACAGGCAGGTTGTAGTCCTCGGTGGTGACCGAGGCACAGCCGGTCAGGATGAGGGCGAGCAGGAGAGCTGGGACGGTGCGTTTCATGGCAGGATGGGATCTGAGAACCGGGGTGTTGGGACCTGTATCAGTCCATTTTGCCGGGGAATCGTTCCACGCCAACCCTGAAAAACGCACGATTCCGCGGCGGGGACCTTCACCGCCGCTGACCCGAGTCCAAGGATGGCTCCGGCGGGATGCGCGGTATCGCGGCGGCACGAACCACGATGAGGATTGCCCGCTCGCCGAGCCAAGGCATGCTCCGGCCTTGTTCGGCCGGCGATGCAACCGTCCGCCCGAAGAATGCTTCATATGAGAGCAGTTCCCCAAGAAACTCGTGCGCCTGTGCCCGATCGGCGCTTCGGCTATGCCTGGCTCGCCCTGTGCGGCGCGCTGGCGATTCACGTGACCGACGAGGCGCTCACGGATTTTCTCTCGGTCTACAACCCGGCCGTTCACGCGATCCGTGCGCGCCTGCCGTTCCTGCCTCTGCCAACTTTCACTTTTGAGACCTGGCTGACCGGATTGATTTTGGGAATTCTGGTCTTGTCGGTGCTTTCGGTGCTGGCTTTTCGGGGCAGGCGGCTGGCGGCGTGGCTGGCTTATCCCTATGCGGCGATCATGCTGGCGAATGGCCTGGGCCATTTCGGCGGCTCGATCTACCTCGGGCGTTGGATGCCCGGCGTCTATTCGGCGCCGCTGCTGCTGTTCGCCTCGGTGCTGCTCTTCGTCCGCGCGCGGGAGGCGCATCGCCGGGCCCGGGCCGCGGATTCCGGCGAAAGGGCGACCGCGGGCCACTGAGGTCGCCCGTGGTTGTCCTGCTTTTTCCGTGCGCTCATGGCGAACGAGCCTTCAGCAATAGTCGTAAGGGCGCGCGGCGGCGGACGGGACCTCGGCTTCGGCGTGTTGCTGCTCGCTGCGGTCCTCGTCGCCTACTGGCCGGCCCTGCGCGGCGGGTTCCTGTTGGATGACGATCTTCACGTGACGCGCCCGGAGCTGCAATCACTGCACGGTCTGGGGCGCATCTGGTTCGAGATCGGCGCCACCCAGCAGTATTATCCGGTGCTGCACACCGCGTTTTGGGTGGAGCATCGTCTCTGGGGCGACGCGGTGCTGGGTTACCACCTGGTCAATGTCGCGTTGCATGCGGGAGCGGCGCTGCTGCTGGTGGTGATTTTGCGGCGGCTGTTGCGCAGCGGCAGCCGCCTTTCGATTTCGTCCAGGGCATTCGACTCCGGGATGGTGGCCGCAGGCCATGAACGGAGGCCGACCGGCGGAGGCGAGTGGCTGGCGGGATTCATCTTCGCGCTGCATCCGGTCGGCGTGGAATCGGTGGCATGGATCGCGGAGCAGAAGAACACGCTCTCGACCGTCTTTGCGCTCGGCGCGGCGCTCGCCTACCTGCGATTCGATGGCCGCCGCACCGCCGCGCGCTATCTCTCCGCGCTGGGCCTGTTCGGACT
>DATIWI010000258.1:0-6977 GCA_035519475.1 Opitutaceae bacterium | reverse complement strand
TGCCATCGAGATTAGCGCCTGGTCGTAAAGCATTTTTTCAAAATGAGGCACGAGCCAGACAGGGTCGGTTGAATAGCGGTGAAACCCGAAGCCGATATGGTCGTAAATGCCGCCCCGGCGCATTGCCTCCAGCGTCTTCTTGACCATTTCCAGCGCATAAATATCGTTTGTTTGTTTCCAATAGCGGAGCAGGAACATCAGAGTATGAGGGATAGGAAATTTGGGCGCCAGTCCGAACCCGGCATGTTCTTTATCGAAGTTTTCTCTAAGCTGGTTGTATGCCAGGGCCAGCTCTGCCTGGCCGATTTCTCCTCCCGGTTCTGATCGGCTTTGGTTATAAAGAGCTTCGGTAATCTGGCTGGCCGAACTTAAAACTTCCGTATTGTGTTTGTCCCATAGCTCTTTAACGCTTGGTATCAGGTCAAGCAATCCCGTCCTGCCGAATTTTGTCTCACGCTGAAAGTATGTCCCCGCGAAGAATGGTTGTTTATCAGGCGTCATTAGAATCGTCAGGGGCCATCCGCCGGTATTGGTCATCATCTGGCAGATTTTCATATAAAACATGTCTATATCCGGGCGTTCTTCGCGGTCTACTTTGATAGGGATAAATGTCTTGTTAATCAGCCCTGCTACTTCCGGGTCTTCAAAGGATTCGTGCGCCATCACATGGCACCAGTGGCAGGTGGAGTAGCCGACCGACAGGAAGATCGGCTTCTGTTCCGCGCGCGCGCGGGCGAAGGCCTCCGCACCCCACGGGAACCAGTCGACCGGGTTGTGGGCGTGCTGGCGCAAATAGGGCGACTTCTCGCCCGCCAGGCGGTTCGTGAAGCGGGCGGATGGGGCGGCGGGCATCGGTCCAACCTCCCTCCAATTCCCGGAAAGGCAAAAACGAACTCGGTCCGGATCACCCGGCGGGGCGCGCGCCTTTTTGCTTACGCGCGCGCTGCCAATCCCTACGCTGGCCACCCAACCGGCCATGCTCGCAGCGTTTCTCACCGCCATCTCCTTTTCGCTGTCGGTGATCTTTGCCAACCGTTCGATCGCCGCGATCGGCGTCACCCGCGCCAATCTCGGCCGGCTGCTGGTGGCGCTCCTCTGCCTCGGCCTCTACGCGCACACCCTCGGCGGCGGTCTCGGCGGGGCGGGGCGCGACTGGTTTCTGCTCAGCGGGCTGATCGGCATGGGCCTGGGCGATCTGGCCGGCTACAGCGCGCTGCCGCTGCTCGGCTCGCGCCTGTCCATCCTCATGATGCAGTGCCTGGCCGTGCCCATCGCCATCGTGGCCGAACGGGCCTGGTTGGGCACGCGGCTGACGGCCAGCCAGTTCGTCGGGGGGGCGGTCATCCTCTTCGGCGTCGCCCTGGCGCTGATGCCCACGCCCAGGAGTCCGCCGCGCGTGCGGGTGCGCCCCATCGGCTTCCTCTGGGGGGCGCTGGCGGCCGCCGGCCAGGGTGTGGGCGCCGTGGTCAGCCGCCGCGCCGCCGGGGCGGCCACCGCCGCGGGCGAAACGGTCGACGGCATCACGGCCGCCTACCAGCGGATCATCGGCGGGCTCGTGATCACGGTGGCTTTCTTCGCCGTGCGGGCGCTGCTTCGGCGCGAGCGCGCGCCCGATGCCGCGGCGCCGCGGCGCGCCCATCGCTATCTCTGGGTGTTCGTGAATGCGCTGTGCGGGCCCATCATCGGCGTCAGCTGCTACCAGTGGGCCCTCGCCACCACCCCCAGCGGCCTGGTGCTGTCGATCGTGGCGACGACGCCGCTCGTCATCATCCCGTTCAGCTATCTGCTCGAACACGAGCGGCCGTCCCGCCGTTCGCTGGCCGGCGGAGTCATCGCGGTGGCGGGCGCCGTGGCGCTCACGCTGGCGCGCTGAGCTGTGCTCCGCCCTTAGCTCGGCTTCTTGCCGCCCACGAAGATGGCCTTGGCGGCCTTGAACGGCTCGTGGGTGAAGGACGGGCGGGCCGGGGGCGGGGCATTGAGCCGCCGCTCCTGCTCGGCCAGCGACGCCTCCTTCTCCTTCAATTGCTCCTCTTTCTCCACCAGCCGGGCCAGCGCCTCCTTGTGGGCCAGCTTTTCGTCGGTGAAATTGCGCCGTTCGGCCTCCAGCAGATCCAGCGCCCGGTTGACCTTGTTCCAGGCCTCGTCGAGCGAGGGATCGCGCAGGAAGGGATCGCGCGAGGGCCGCGGGGCGGCGCGCGACACGCGGGCGGCTTCGGCCTCGGCGGGCAGGCTGCGCAGGCGCTGCTCGTAGGCGCGCAGATTGGCCTCCTGCTCCCGGAGCAGCTCCATGTCGTCCTGCAATTGCTGGCGCTCGCTCTCGAGCCGGGACTGGACCTGGCGGAGCTTGGCGTTTTCCTCGCGCAGGCGCACGTCCTCGGAGCGAAGATCCAGCCGCAGATCCTCCAGGATCTCGCGTTCCCGGGCCAGCTCCTCCGTGCTCTTCAATCGCTTGGCGTCGCCGGCGGGCAGGCCCTCCGCCCGCTCCGCGGCCAGCGCGGCGCGCTCCCGGGCCAGCTCCTCGCGCGCGGCGGCCAGCGCCCGGGCCTTCTCATCCACCGCGGCCTGGGCCGCGGCCACGACCTCGCGCTCGCTGCGCAGTTCGCCCAGCTCCGCCTCCAGCCCGGCGACATCCGCATGCCGGGCCAGCTCCGCCTTGGCCTCGGCCTCCAGCGTCGTCTTCTCCTGCGCGAGGCGCTCGGCCGTCTTCTTGAAATCATCGCGTTCGCGGGTGAGCCGCTGCAACTCCGCGCGCAGCGCTTCCGGCTGATTGGCCAGTTCGGCCATCGGCGGCGTCGAACCCGTCACCCCGCCGCTCACCTTGGCCAGGATGGCCTCCACCTCGGCCAGTTCCACGGGCGTCAAATCCACCGGCGCCGCCGAATCGCCCGGCCGCAGCAGGGCGTTGACGCGCTGCATCACCAGCGCCCAGTCGTTGTCGGGCGCGAGCACGTCCGCGACCGCAAGCCGGATGCCGCGGATCACCGACGGCAGCTCGAGCTGGTTGACCAGCAGCAGCACGGGGACGCTGGGCTGCAGTTTCTTCAGGGCCTCGACAAAACCAAAGCTGCTCATCTCCGGCAGCGGATCGGCCACCAACGACAGGTCAAACCACTCGGAATGGGCCGCTTCCAGCGCCTGCTCCGGACGCGCGCAGGGGCGGACATCATAGCCCGATCCCGCCAGCATCAGCGTCAGCGTGCGACGCGCTTTCGCGTCACCGTGAACGAGCAGTATCTTCTTTACGAAATTCATGCAGCGGAAACGGGTTCGTGACGATGCGCTTGAAGAGACCGGCAACATACAGCAACGCTCGCGGCGATAAAACGCTTTTGCGCTGCTGTCCGGGGATTTACCCGGCGTTTACCAGGGGCGGCCGGGCCGGTGACGTCCCCTCCCGGCCCGGTCGCGGCACCGCGGCGCCGGCCGGTGGATTTCGAATTTGTTTTACCACGGCCGGACCACCGCCGCGCAAGCCGATGCGGCCCTCCGCCCGCCGCGCCTGCGGCCGTGGGCGGCGGCTCACGAGCGAAACAGAATTTCCTCGCGGTTGAACAGGCGCACGCAGATGCCCAGGGCGAGCGCCGCATACAGGCAGGTCGAGCCGAAAATCAAGGCGAGATAGTTCCAGTGAAACACCCCTGAGACGAGTTCCTTGCACACCAGGGCGAGGTTCAGGATGGGCACGAGCGCGAGCCGGGCGTTCAGTTCCACGCCGGGCAGCATCCCCATCATCGCCGGGACGATCACCACGACGATCAGGGGCGAGACATAGCTCTGCGCTTCCTTGAGGCTGCGCGCGAAGAGCGAGAGCGCCATCAGCACGGCGGAAAACAGGACCGCCACCGGCAGCACCATGGCGAGCACGGTCAGCGTGCCGACGGGATCGACGAGGGGAAGCACCGACATCCGCGCCGCCCCGCCCTTCGCCGCCGCCAGGCCGCCCGCAGCGGTCCCCGCCAGCAGCAGGCCCCCCAGCAAAAACGTGGCCCCCATAGACAGGAGCGACCACACCACCGTCGCCAGGGAGGCGGTCAGCACCATCAGGAATTTGCCCAGCACGAGGTGCACGCGGGCGACCGGACTGCACAGGATCGTCTCCATCGTCCCGCGCTCCTTCTCGCCCGCCGTCAAATCCATGGCCGGATACATCGCCCCGGTGAAGCAGAGCAGGATGAAGAGGTAGGGGACGATGCCGCCGATGATGTTGCCCCCCACCTTCTCGGGTGGCGCCACGTTCTCCGTCTTCACCTCGAACGGCTTCACCAGCGCCGCGGGCAGGCCGTGCGCCACCAGGCGCGCCGCCACGGTCTTCTCGCGGTAGTCGTTGAAGAAGTTGCGCAGCTCGCCCACGGCAAAGCCGGAGCGCAGTTCGCTTTCGTAGTGGCGGATTTTCACCGTCGCGGCCTCACCCCGGGTCAGGGCGGCGTCGAAGCCGGCCGGGATCTCCACCGCTGCGCGCACCTGCTTGTCGATGATGCGCTGCCGCCAGTCGGCGGCGGCCGGCAGCAGCCGGATCTTCCGGTCAGCCGCGAGCGCCGCGCGCACGAGCGGCGAATCGTCTCCCCCGAGAATCATCACCGCGGGCACCTCCTCGCTCGCCTTCTTCACCACCCGAAGCGAGATGGCGCCGCCGATCAGCATGATGCCCGGAATCATCAGCGTCGGGACGACGATCATCGATATCAGGGTGCGGCGGTCGCGCAGCGAGTCGCGCAGCTCCTTCCGGTAGACCGTGAGGATGTTGCGCCCGTTCATGCGGCCTCCTCCCCTTCCCCGCCCACCGCGCGGACGAAGATCTCCTCCATGTCCGTCTCGCCGAACCGCGCGCGGAGTTCCGCCGGCGTCCCCCCGGCCACCAGCCGGCCGTGGTGGATGATGCCGATGCCATCGCACAGCTTGTCCACCTCGCTCATGACGTGGGTGGAATAGATGACGGTCTTGCCGCGGGCGCGGCAGTCGCGCACGAAGCGCAGGATATTGCGCGCCGTCATCACATCGAGGCCGACGGTGGGCTCGTCGAGGATGAGCACGGCGGGGTCGTGGATCAGCGTGCGCGCGATGGAGGTCTTCTGCTTCATGCCGGTTGAGTATTTCTCCACCCGGCGGTCGAGGAACTCGTGGAGGTCGAGCTCCGCCGCGAGCTGGCGGGTGCGCGCCGCGATCTGCGCCTCGGGCAGGCCGTTGAGCCGGCCGAAGTAGGCGATGGTCTCGCGCGCCGTCAGCCGGCCGTAGAGCGCGGTGCTGGTGGCGAGGAAGCCCACCTGGGCCCGCACGGCCGCGGCGGCCGTCCCGACATCGTGGCCGGCCACGGTGGCGCCGCCGCCGGTCGGGCGCAGCAGCGTCGCGAGCAGCCGCAGGGTCGTGGTCTTGCCCGCGCCGTTGGCGCCGAGCAGGCCGTAGATCTGGCCGGGCCGGCAGGTGAAGGAGACGTCATCCACCGCGCGGATCTCGCCGCGCTTCTTGTCGTGGAAGATCTTGGTGAGATGGCGGGCTTCGATCATGGGCGCGGACAACCACGAATGGACACAAATCGACACCAATCAAATCAGAGGATGATGCGCTCCCATTCCAACTTGGGACGCTTGAAGTTCAAGATCACCCCAACGCGCAGTTTGGTGATCCGCAGGTAATTGATGATCTGGCCCCGTTCGATGTCCGTGATGCAGTCGATGACCTTCGTGTCCACTACCACTGCCTGCGCCACGATCAGGTCCGGAATATACTCCCCGACCAAATGCCCCTTGTAAGTGACATCGAAACGAGACTGCTGCTCATAGGCGATGCCCTTCAATCCAAACTCCACCGCAAGGGCGTTCTCATAGGGCTTCTCGTTCAAACCATGCCCCAATTCATTCAACACGTCTATGGCACACCCGACGATGGCGTACACGAGCTCCTTGTGGAGCAGCTTCGATTCGTGTTCCTTCGTGTCCATTGGTGGTGGTTTTGATGGTTCACAGGCTCATCTGCTCGCGGAAGGCCTGGGCCTGGCGGCGGGAGAGCTCGACCTTCAGGCCGCCCTTGAGGTGGACCAGCAGGCCGCCGCTGAACCACGGCTCGATGCGGTCGATCCACGACAGGTTGATGATCTGGCGCCGGTTGGCCCGGAAGAAACACCGCGGATCCAGGCGCTCCTCCATGGCGTTGAGCGAGCGGAAGAGCTGCGGCTGCGCGTCGGCGAAGTGCAGGCGGGTGTAGTTGCCCTCGCTTTCCATCAGCCGGATCGACTGCAGCTCCACAAACCAGCAGCGCTCGCCCTCGCGCACGAAGACCTTGTCCTCGGGCGCCAGCCGGGCCGGCCGCTCGGCCGCCGCGCCCGGGCCCCCCGCGCCGGGCCGGGCCCGGAGCTTCTCCAGCGCCGCGGCCAGGCGGGCGGGGTCGACCGGCTTCAGCAGGTAGTCGAGCGCGTTGAATTCAAACGCCTTCACCGCAAACTCGTCGTAGGCGGTGGTGAAGATCACCTGCGGCAGCGGCGGCTCGAGCGACTCAAGCAGCCCGAAGCCGTCATCGCCCGGCATCTGCACGTCGAGAAAGAGCAGGTCGGGCTGGCATTCGGCGA
Source organism: Opitutaceae bacterium (assembly GCA_035519475.1). GTDB lineage: Bacteria > Verrucomicrobiota > Verrucomicrobiia > Opitutales > Opitutaceae > Fen-1467. The sequence continues at coordinate 418 of DATIWI010000258.1, read as the reverse complement.
TGCGGGCGCGGGCCTCGTCGGCGTTGGCCGCCTCGGCGACGATCGTGACCTCCGCGTGCGGGGCCAGCAGCCGCCGCAGTTCGTTGCGCGCGAGGCGCTCGTCATCAATGAGCAGGGCCTTCATGCGGCGGGGCGGGACTCGCGCCTCAGATAGAGCACTGCGGCCTTGTAGTCGATCACGGCCGCGCGGGCCTCCAGTAGATCCGCCCCGATGATGCCATCGATCGGCGCCAGGCCGCGCTGTTTCAGGCCGGCGTTGACGTGAGCGAGGTCCATGACCAGGCAGGCAAAATCGAGCTCGGTGAAACTGGCCAGCGAGAGCTGTGACACCACGGTGGTCAGCACCGCCAAGCCGCCCCCGCCCGCGCCCGTGCCGCGGCACGCATCGGGTGTCAACGACAACCCGCGTCGCCGCGCG
>DATIWI010000257.1:0-9778 GCA_035519475.1 Opitutaceae bacterium | reverse complement strand
TTCATCGAATGGAGCCTTATCGGTGACCCAGCACAGCCGTCATGGCCGGCCCAAGAGCATGACAATTCAGCCGGCGAGACCCGCCATTCGGACAGGCCAATTGCTCTCGCCACCGTCGCGCCGAGATGATCACAGGCGCCGCGCGATCCGCCGCGCGCCGAATCAGGCCGAGGCCAGCGCGTTCTCCGTGTTCAGGTGGTCCGCGCCGGTGTATCTCAGCGGCTGCTCGTCGGCGTGGCGCCTCGAGCGGACCAGCAGCCCGTCTCCACCAGCCGCCGCCCGCACAGCCACCGCGCCGCTCCCAGCAAGGACAGGGCCAGGAGAAACCATTCCTCAATTGCACCACCACCTCCTCCGCTTGCTGGCGCGGGAGCCGGTGGAATCGGGGCGGCGGCCACCGTCAGCGTGGCCTTGGTGCTGGTCACGCTGCCAAGCGAATTGGTGACCACGACCGTGTAGTCGCCGGCATCGGACGCGAGCGCGTGCGTGAGACTCAGCCGGCTGGTCGTGGCCCCGCTGAAAGGGGCGCCATTGAAATACCATTGGTAGACGGGTGTGGGCGCGCCGGCGGCCGCCACGGAAAACTCGACGGTGCTGCCGCTGGTTACGGTCTGACTGGCCGGCTGCGTCGAGATGACCGGTGGTCCCGCGAGCAGACCTTTCTGGACCGTGCTGGCATTCGAAACCAGAACCTCGCCGGTCGCATTGACGGAAACGACGGCGGTGTTCTTGAAACGGGCTTCGCGGCCGGTGCCGTCCGCAATGCCGGCGGTGAGCGGCCGCCCGGCCACGGTCGACACGATGCCGTCCGGGGTGATCTTGCGGATGACGGAATTGGTACTGTCGGCGATGAAGAGGTTGCCGGCGGCGTCAAGCGCGATGCCACTCGGCGAATCGAAGCGGGCGGCGGCCGCGGGGCCGTCATCCGCACCGTCAATCCCGGCCGCCCCTGCCACCGTGGTGACGCTGCCGGTTGGTGTGATCCGGCGGATCGTATTGTTGCCGGCATCGGCGCCAAAGAGATTGCCGGCCGAGTCGACGACAAGGCCCGCAGGCTGGTTGAAACGGGCAGCGGAGCCGGAGCCGTCGTCCGAGCCGGCGACACCAGAGCTACCCGCGAGGACGGTGATCGTCCCCGTCGGAGAAATCTTGTTGATCGTGTGTTGGCGATTGTCACTGACGTAGACGCCGCCGGCCGAATCCGTGGCGATACCGCCAATGCCGGCAAACTGGGCGTGCCCGGGTCCGACCGGATTCAAGGTCGAGACCACTCGGGCGGGGGTGATCATCCGGATGGTCCCGTTGCTCATCTCGCCCACGTAGATCGTCCCGCTGGCATCCACCGCGATGGGACCGGGGGCGCTGAAGCGTGCGTCAGTGCCGGGGCCATCCTCGTTGTTCCCCGAATAGGCTGTGCTGCTGCCGGCGACGGTCGTGACGAAGCCGGTGGCGGAGATCTGCCGGATCGTATGGTTGAGCGTGTCGGAGACCAGGACCGTGCCGGCGGGCCCGGCGGCGACATGGGTGGCGATCTGGAAGCGCGCGCCCGCGAGCGTGCCATCGTTGCTGCCAATGGCATAGTCCAGACCAAGCCCGGCCAGGGTGGTGACCACACCGCCGGGCGTGATCTTGCGGATGGTGTTGTCGTTCTCGTCCGCACCGTAGATGTTACCCGCGGCATCGACGGCCAGGCCGCTGAGCGAGCGAAAACGCGCGGCGGTGCCGACGCCATCGGCGGAGCCGGCGGCGCCCACACTGCCGGCTAGCGTGGAGACGACGCCGGCGGGAGTGATCTTGCGCAAGGTGTTGTTCCCCTCATCGGAGACGTAGATGTTGCCCGCCTGATCGACGGCGATGCCGGACGGACCACAAAACTGGGCGGCACTCCCAACCCCGTCTAGGCTGCCTTGTACCCTCGCTTGACCGGCGAGGGTGGTGACGAGCCCGTCCGGGGTGATCTTGCGAACGGTGCAATTCACCGTGTCCCCGACGAAGACGTTGCCCGCCTGGTCCACCGCCAGATACCGGGGGTGAAAGAATCGCGCGGCGCTGCCGGCGCCGTCCGTGCTGCCGGGGGTATCGGCCAGCCCGGCCAGCGTGGTGACGACTCCGGCCGGAGTGATCTTGCGGATGATGTGGGTGACCCACTCCGCCACGAAAACGTTGCCGGCCGCATCGACGGCGAGTCCGCCCGGAATGAAGAAGCGGGCGTCGCTGCCGGTGCCATCCGCCGATCCCCCGGCTTGCGGCGTCCCGACCCACGTGGTCACTGCGGCACCCGGGGTGATCTTGCGGATGACGGACACCATCTTGTCCGCGACATAGACAGTTCCGGTGGCATCGACCGCGATGCCCTCCGGGTTGGCGAATTTTGCGTCGGGGCCGACGCCGTCGATGTCCTGCGGCGTCATCGGATGGGTGAGGAAAATGCCGACGGAAAAGACGCCGGCGGTGCCCGCGAAAGTGGATACGACGCCCTCGGGGGTGATCTTGCGGATCGTCTGGTTCACCGCGTCGCCGACGAACACATTGCCAGCCCGATCAACGGCGACCCCGCGGGGCGCGTAGAACCGCGCCATGTTGCCCGGGCCGTCAGTGCTCCCAATGCTGGTGGCCCCGGCGAGCGTGGAGAAATAATACGGCGTGGCGTAATTGGTCTCGCCGCGGACAGGGCTCGCGAGCGCGCCGGCGAATAGAAGGATGCCAAGGGAGGCGGGGAGAAACGCAGGGTTCATGGCGGAGAACGGGCGGGCCGCAGGACTGGCGACGGAACGGTCCGCCATCCACTACGACATTCCACGCCCACCGACCCGCTACTCGCCGCGACCGCCGGTCGAATCAGGCCGAGGCCAGCGCGTTTTCCGTGTTCAGGTGCTCCGCGCCGGTGTACTTCTGCGACTGCTCATCGGCGTGGTAGCTCGAACGCACCAGCGGCCCGCTCTCGACGACGCCGAAGCCGATCGACAGGCCGAACTCCTTCCAGCGGAGGAATTCCTCCGGCGTCACCCAGCGGTTGACCGGCAGGTGCTGCCGCGTGGGTTGCAGGTACTGGCCGATGGTGAGGATTTCCACCCCGTCCCCGACCACGTCGCGCAGGGTCTGCTCGATCTCCTCCGGACGCTCGCCCAGACCGAGCATGAGGCCGGTCTTCGTCGTGAAGCCGCGCGATTTCGCGTGGCGCAGCACCGAACGGCTGCGGTCGTAGCGGGCCTGCACGCGCACCGGCTTCTGCAGCCGCTCCACCGTCTCGACGTTGTGATTGAAGATGTCGGGCCGCGCGGCGAGCACGGTGTCGACGTCCGGGAGGCGGCCCTTGAAATCGGGCACGAGCACCTCGACGGCGGTGTGCGGATTGCGGTAGCGGACCGCGCGGATCGTGGCGGCCCACACGCTGGCGCCGCCGTCGGCCAGCTCATCGCGCGCGACACTCGTGATGACGACATGGCGCAGGTTCATCCGCGCAATGGCCTCGGCAACGCGCGCGGGCTCGCCGAGGTCGAGCTCGGTCGGCCGGCCGGTCTGGATCGCGCAGAAGTGGCAGGACCGCGTGCAGATGTTGCCGAGGATCATCACCGTGGCCGTGCCTCGCGACCAGCACTCCCCCAGATTGGGGCACTGGGCGCTTTGGCACACGGTGTGCAAGCCCTGTGCCTCCACGAGGTGGCGCACGGCCTGGTAGCCGGGGCCGCCCGGAAGGCGCGCGCGCAGCCAGGAGGGTTTGGGTTGCGGATACATCGGTGAACCGGCCACGAATGGATACGAAAGCGCCCGGAGCACAAGCTGTTTTCCCGGCAAAGCCCTGGCGCCGGAGTGAGGCGGGGCCGCGGGGTGGATGCCGGTAAGGCGGCGGGGCGCCCCGCCGCCTGGCAACTATTGGTTGACAAGTTGACGGAGGCGGCCGGCGCCACCTGGAGGGCGGTGAGGACGCCAGCGGCCGGCGGAGTGGCGGTGGCGTGGGAGAAGGCCGGCCGGCGCTCAACGCCGGCCGGCGAGCTGGTCCCGCGCGGTGGCGAGGTTGCGCGCGGCGTCGGCGTTCTTCGGATCCAGCCGCAACGCGGCCTCATACTGCGCCACGGCCTCGGCGGGCCGGTCCGATTGCAGCAGCGCGTTGCCCAGGTTGAAGTAAGTGTCGGCGTCGCCGGGCGCCAGGCGCGCGGCCTCGCGGTACTGGTCGATCGCCTCGGGCAGTCGGCCGAGCCGGACGAGCGTGTTGGCGAGGTTGAAATGCGCGTCGGCATCGGCCGGCGCCAGCCGCACAGCCTCGCGGTAGTGGACGGTCGCCTCGGGCAGGCGGCCGAGCCGGACGAGGGTGTTGGCGAGATGGTAGTGCGCCTCGATCAGCCCGGGGTTCAGCCGCAGTGCCGCCTCGAACTGGGCGCACGCTTCGTCGGCCGCGTCCTGCGCGAGCCGGGCCAGGCCGAGATCATAGTGGGCTTTCACGTAATTGGGCTGGGCGTGCAGAGCGGCTTCGTATTGTGCGGCCGCCTCGGCCCACCGCGCGTCGCGGGCGAGCGCTTCGCCGAGATTGACGCGAGCCCGCGGATTGTCCGGGCAATCGCCGACGGTCTTGGTCCAGAGCGCCAGGCTGGAGAGGTAGTCGTGGTTGCGCTGCGCGGTGGCGACCATGCCGGCCAGAACCAGTGCGGCGAGGGGCCAGCGGAGGCTCCGGCCGAGCCGAGTGTACAGGCCCACGACAAAGAGCACGAGCGCGGCGGCGAGCGGCAGATACATCCGGTGCTCCGCCATGGCCTGCGTCACGATGGGCACGACGCTCGAGCTGGGAAGCAGGATGACGAAGAAGGCGGCGCCGAGGAAACCCGCCGCGCGCCAGCGTACCAAGGCGTAGATGGTCGCCACCAGCGCCAGGACGATCACCAGGGCGCCGGTCCAGATCTGTGGAGCCGCCATGGCCTGGACCAACCCATAGTCGAAAACGAGGGGATGAGGCCAGATTGCCAGTCGAAGATAGTGGCTGACCGCGTGGGGTTGGATCAGCGCATAAGCCCACCAGGCAACCGGCCCGCCGAAAGCGGCCGTTCCACCGCGCCCACCCGTCAGGACGATCAGCCAGCCCAGCACCAGCCACGTCGCCGCCAGCCCGACATAGAGCCCGCGATGGCGCCGCCACGACTCGCGAAACGAACCACCCACGAAGGTCCGATCGTAAAGCAGGACGAGCAGTGGCGCCGTGGCCACAGTCTCCTTGGTGACGACACCGAGCAGGCAGGCGGCCACGCTTAGCCCGAGCCACCGTCCCGGCGCCGGCGACTGCGAACCGCGCGCGAAACAATAAAGGGTGAGCAAGTAGAACAGCCCGGCCAGCGCCTCGGCGCGCTGCGCGAGGTAGGTGACGGATTCCGTCTGCAGGGGATGAACGGCCCAGAGCGCCGCGAGGAGCGTCGCCAGCCAGCGGGCGTCGGCGCCGTAGCGCGCCGCCAGCCGGGGCGAGACCAGCGTCCGCCGAACCAGGCCGCAGAGGGTGAGCGCGGCCAGCGCGTGGATGAGGACATTGAGGGCGTGATAACTCCAGACCGCGTCGCCGCTCAGCGCGTAGTTCAGGGCAAACGACAGATTCAGCAGCGGCCGGCCGGCGAGGGTCGAGCCGTCGGCCGGCGGCGCGAGCGCCGTCGCCCAGCGCCGGATCGACGGGTTGTGGAGAATCGACGGCAGATCGTCGAAGACGAAGGCGCCGCCGAGGGAGTTGGCGTAGGCGGCCAGCACGGCGAGGACCATGATCGCGACCCGGCACCAGCCGGCGCCGGTGGCGTCGGTCGCGCCGGGCGGGAACGGCGGGGCGGCGCGGGCAGCGGTCATTCCCGGGGCGCGCCGGCGAGAAAGGCCGGCAGCTGGCGCCAGAATTCCGCGCCCAACACGGCTTTCACCTCGGCGAGGTCGAATTCGCGGCCGAGTTCCTGCCGGAGCGAGGTGACGGTGCCGTCGGCGATGCCGCAGGGCACGATGCCGCTGAACGGCGCAAGGTCGTTGTTCACGTTGAGGGCGAAGCCGTGGTAGGTCACCCAGCGCTTCACCGCCACGCCGATGGCCGCGAGCTTGCGCGGGCCGAGCCAGATGCCCGTCTGGCCGGGGCGGCGGGCCGCGACGAGGCCCAGGCTGCCCACGGCGTTGATCAGAACCTCCTCGAGAAAGCGGAGGTAGGCGTGGAGGTCCTTGCGTGTGGCCAGGCTGATGATCGGGTAGCCGACGATCTGGCCAGGCCCGTGGTAGGTGATGTCGCCGCCGCGGTTGGTCTCGACGACTTCGATGCCGCGGCGCGCCAGTTCCCTGGCGTCCCAGAGCAGGTGGCGGGCGGCGCCCAGGCGCACGCCGAGCGTGTAGACGGGCTCATGTTCGGTGAAAACCAGCGTGTCGCCGATTTCGCCCGCCAGCCGCCGCGCGACCAACTCCTCCTGCCGGCGCCAGGCCGGCGCATAGGCGGTGCGGCCCCAATCCACCGTGGCGGGGGCCCGCACGGGCGAGGCAGCAGAGGGGGCGGCGGTGGCCATGACGCCGGGGATTATTGCCGGCCGGGCGGGGGCGCGCAACTCCGGCTTGCAGAGCGCTGCCGGGCCGGCCGCGCGAATCAGCGCACCAGTTGGAGGGCGGCCAGACCGACGACGATGGTCAGCCCCAGCACGAGCGCGACCTGGCGGCGCAGCGCCGGCGATCCCAGGGCCACGGCAAATCCGCCCTTCAGCACCGAGTTGCCGACGGCGGCCACGATCACGCACTGGGCGGCGAGCGCGGGGGCGACCGAGGCGTCGTTGCGGCTGTTGGCCATGAGCAGCGCGATGGCATCCATGTCGGTCAGGCCGGAAACGAAGCTCAGCGGCAGCAGACTGCTCTGCAATCCCAGGCTGGTCGCCGCTTTGACCAGGAACGCGACCACGGCGTAGATGAGCCCGAATTTGATCGCCACGCTCAGGCTCAAGGGATTGTGGAGGGTGGGCGGGGCGACGTCGCTGCGCTCCCGCCGGTTGCGGAACCAGACCCACAGCGCGAACCCGGCCCCGGGGACCGCCATGAGCAGGAAGGGCAGCAACAGCGACACCGCCAGATCGCGGTTAAGCAGGCCGACCACGACGAGGATGCGGGCGAGCATCACGGTGCAGGCGACGACCACGGCCAGCGCGTAGCTGGAGGAGAGTTCCGGTTCGTCCTTGCTGCGCCGGCTGAAGGCGAGCGCGGTGGCGGTGCTGGAAGCCAGGCCGCCGACGAGCCCGGTGATGGAGATGCCCGCCTTGGCGCCGAGCAGGCGCATCATGATGTAGCCGACGAAGCCCACGCCGGAGATCAGCACGACCATGAGCCAGGTGGCGGTGGGATTGAACGCGGCGAACGGCCCGTAATTCCGGTCGGGCACCAGCGGCAGCACTACGCCGGTGATGGCGATGAACTGGAGCGTGGCCCGGATGTCCTCGACCGTGAACGCGCGCGTCCAAGCGTGGATCGGTTGTTTGAGGCCGATCATCACTGCGGTGGTGGCGGCGATGAGGATGGCGGCCTGAGTCTGGCCCCACCACACGAGCGCGCCCAGCAGGCAGGTGAGCAGGGAGGCCGCGAAAGTCGTGCTCCCGGGATGGCCGTTGACCGCGTCGCGGAAATGCAGCGCCGTGAGGTGCAGCGCCACCGCTGCCAGCAGGACGGGCAGGACCGCCACGGCGCCCTGGTCGGCGAGAAACGCGCCGGTGCAACCGAGGATGGCCAGGAACGTGTAGGTGCGGACTCCGCCGAAATCCACGGCGCGCTCGGGCGAATCCTTCTGATCGCTCCACTGGCGAATCAGCCCGACGAGCGCGCCCAAGCAGGCGCCCACCACGATCGAGGTGACGAGATTGGGCACGGATTGGGCCGCAGCGTAGGACGGACGCGCCGCGGCGGCAAGCGCGGAGCGGCTCCTCGGCCGGTGGCAGCACGACCCCAGCGGGCGCGTCGCGCCATTTGACCGCCGCGTGATTCTGCATTCCGTCGGACGCTGCGCCCCCGCGGACGCGCATCCCGGCGCCAGACCGGCCGCCCGGGCGGGCGCGACCGCAGACGCGGACGGAACGATCATCATGCCCGGCAAACCGACGCGCTACGAGCGGCTGATCCGCCGCGTCCAGAACCACCGGCTCGCCGCCGGGCTGATCCTGGTGGGAACCATCATCGTCGCCCTTTCCACCTTCACCGACGCGGCGAAGAACCTGCTCGGCCTCCTCCACCGCGACGGTCCGGCCGAGGCGCGGACGCAACTGGCGCGGCTGGCGGTGCCCTTCACGGCCGCGGCGCTGGTGGAGGCCGCCGGACGGGGCGACGGCGCGGCGGTCGAGCTGCTGCTGGCGGCGGGCAGGGATCCGAACGAACCGGCGGACACCGCCGACGGCCGGCTCAGCCCGCTGTACGCGGCCGCCTGGGAAGACCGCGCGGGCATCGTCGAGCGGCTCCTCCGGGCCGGCGCCGACGCGAACAATGACGCGGGGGGATACAGCCTGCTCGCCGCCGTCCACTCCGGCAATCCGGCGATCCTGCGGATGCTCCTGGCCCGCGGGGCGCCGGCGGAAGTCCTGGACTACGCCGTGGCCGCCGCCGCGCGGCAGGGGCACCTGGCGCTGCTGGAGATTCTGGCCGACCACGGGGCCTACGCGGGCAAGGTGAGCCCGGCGGTGCTGGGTACCGTCCCCGATCAGAAGGTGGCGGCGTTCCTGCTGGCGCGCGGAGCCGATGTCAAGGCGAAGGACGAGAACGGTTGGACGGCGCTGCATCATGCGGCTTACGACGCGAAAAACCCTGCGCTGGTGCGCGCGCTGCTCGAACGCGGCGCCGCGCCGGACGCGCGCGATCGCGAAGGCTGCACTGCGCTGTGGTGGGTCGCGGGCATCGGCGGCGGCGAGGCGGCGGCCGTGCTGGTGGAGCAGGGCGCCGATGTCAACGCCAGGGCCAATGACGGCACGTCGGTGCTCGGCCGCGCCCGCTTCAACCATGATGAGACCATGATCCAGTGGTTGCGCCAGCATGGTGCGCGCGACGAGGGGTCGTGAGCCTTCGGCCACCCGGCGCACCGCGCGGCGCGAAGTTTCCCATTGCCCACGGCGCGGCCGCATGCGACATCATCGCGGGTCCGATGAGCGACATTCCGAACGAGATCACCCACGACCAGTACGCGGTGCGGCTGAAGAAGCTGCAGGACTTGCGGGCCGCGGGCCGCGATCCCTTCCGCGCCACGTTCGCGCCGACCCATTTCTCGGCCGAGGCGCTCAGGCGGTACGTCGACGGCCAGGACAACGCGGTCACCGTGAAAGTCGCGGGCCGGCTGCTGGTCATGCGCGACATGGGCAAGAGCCAGTTCGTCAAGATCCTCGACCAGCAGGGGCTGATCCAGCTCTACGTGAAGAAGGACGTGGTGGGCGACGAGGCCTACGCGGCGTTCCGGAAGCTCGATCTGGGCGACATCATCGGCGCCGAGGGCACGCTCTTCAAGACCAAGACGGGCGAGATCACCGTGCGCGTCGCGCACTGCGTCCTGCTCGCCAAGGCGCTGCGCCCGCTGCCGGAAAAGTGGCACGGACTCACCGACCCCGAGCAGGTTTACCGCCAGCGTTATCTGGACCTGATTGTGAACCCGGAGTCGCGCGCCCGTCTGCTGCTGCGCAGCCGCGTGGTGGCGCACATCCGGCGCTTCCTGGAGGCGCGGCAGTTCATCGAGGTCGAAACGCCGGTGCTCGAGGCGACCGCGGGCGGGGCGGCGGCCAAGCCGTTCGTCACCCATCACAACGCGCTCGGCGCGGACTTCTACCTGCGC
>DATIWI010000256.1:0-2868 GCA_035519475.1 Opitutaceae bacterium | reverse complement strand
ATCGTGGTGCTTCGAGGTGAGCACGGCGTAGCGCGCGCCCGCCGCCTTGAAGAGCTCGGCCCAGCGATCCGGATCGTAATTGGCCGCGGTGAACGTTTTCGCCTGCGCCATGTACTCGTCGTACGGCATCTCGCCATTGTGGAAGGCCCAGGACTCGCTGCCCTTGCCTTCGGAGTAGATGCCCCAGTGGATGAAGATGCCGAGCCGGGCCTCGCTGAACCAGGTCATGTCCGGGCGGTCAGTGATGACGGGCGCGGCGGGCTCGGCGGCCGAAATGGAGGCACCGAGGATTAAGGCGAACAGTGGGACGGGGCATTTCATGGCGGAGTCCTTTTCTTTTTTCTTACCGCAAAGACACGAAGGCAGAGAGGTGTTTAGTCGGGTTGGGGTTTTTCGCGAGGCCGGACTTCTTCCCTTCTACGAATGCGCCCGAACATGCGCGAGCCGCGTCGGGGATCTCGGTGTCTGGCCCTGACCGAGCCTGATTCATGACGATTGGCGTTGATCTGTGGGAGGAAGGCGTCGGATGCCGAATGTTCTTTCTCACCCCGCATGCGCCAACCGTCGCCCTTCGGACTGTGGCGGGCAGGCACTTGTCGTCACCGATCTCATCCGGGGCCCGATCGGTGCCCATCAGGGAAGATCAGTGGTCGGACAAGGCACTCGCACTTCAGGGCTTCGTCCCGCGGGCGATGATCTTTTGCCCCGTGTGGGCAATCAGGGTGCGGTAGTCGTGCGAATCCTCGAGGTAGAAATGGCCGTCGGCCACCGACTGCTCGAAGCGGTCCCAGAAGCCGGGGACGTCCTCATCCACAATCTTGTGGCCGAAGCAGACGCAATCCGCCGGAACCGCGCGCGCTCTTTTTACCGACGCCAGCATGGCCTTGGCGTCACCGACCCCGGCGATGTACAGCTCGGCGAGGTCGCCGGCAAACAGGACGCTCCGGTCTCCCAACCGCTGCGCCAAACAGCAGGACGCTGGCGTGTGCCCGGGCGTGTGGAGGACGCGGAGGTCGACGCCGCCGGCGCGCACGGTGTCGCCATCGCGCAACCGGACATCAGGCCGGAACGGCGCCGCGCCCGCAAGGCTTTCGCCCGCGGCCTCGTGGATGGCAATGCGGGCCCCGTTTTGCTGGAAGAACGCGCAGCCGCCGGTGTGGTCGTCGTGCTCGTGCGTGCAGACGACCATCTCGACGTCGGCCGGTTTCACACCGTGCCGCGCCAGCAGATCCACGAGCGTTTCCGTCTGGCTGGACATGCCGGAATCGATCAGGAATGGCCGGCTGCCCGGGTTCTGGATGAGGTACGCGCAGACGCCGAGATAGGTCGGAATCAGACCGAGCTTGGGCGGCATCATGGCGCAGACGTGGAGCCCGGGCACGATTTCGTCCGTAAAACCGTACGGACCCAAGAGCGGTGCCCGCGGCGGGTCGGCGCCCTGGAGGTTGTCGGCTCCGGCGGCCAGGGTGGTGGCGGCGCCGACGGTGGACAGCTTGAGGAAAACGCGGCGGGAATGCGGGGCAGGTTCAGGGCTATTCATCGATGATCGGGCGGCGGAGTTCTTCTCTCCGCGAAGGCACGCGGCACTAGGCGAAGGCGCCGCCGCTGGCGCGACGCGATCCGGGCCAATTCGGGCGAGGCAGGTGGTCCGACGTCGGGTTTGGGGGTTGATTGGGGTGCAAGTAACTGTTTAGTTACCAGGCATGGCATCCGGCAACCCAAAAGCGCGGGGCGGGCGCGAGCCGGAGCCCGGTCTCAGCCATCCATGCTACCGCGGAGTCCGGCTCACTGCGGCGGACGCGGAGGCCGGTTGGCGGCTCTCGACCGAAGCTGACTGGAACCAGACCGACGCCGACTGGCGTTTCCTGCTGGCGGCCGGAAACGGATTCGGATTCGAGGATCGACTCGGGACGCTCGTCGCCAGCGCGGTGCTGCTGCCGTATGGCGAGCAGGTGGCTTGGGTCGGCATGGTGCTGGTCACCGCGGCGGCCCGCCGCCAAGGGCTGGCCACGCAGCTGTTGGAGCAGGCGATGCGGCTCGCGCGAGCGCGGCGGCTTCCACTGCTGCTGGATGCGACGGACGCCGGGCAGGCGGTGTACCGGCCGCTGGGATTCCGCGAGGTCGGGAGGGTGACCCGCTGGCGGGCGGAGGCGCCGACGGCGCAGGCGCCGCTTCTGGCCGTCGAACCAATCGGGACGGCCGCGGACCTCGAGCGATGGGCGAAGCGGGATGCGGCGGGTTTCGGCGCCGATCGAAGCGTGCTGCTGCAGGCCCTGCGGGCGTCGCGCCCCGACCTTGCGCGGCAGGTTCAGGAAAGACAGGCGAAGGCACCGGCTACTGCCTCGGGCGCTCCGGGCGCACGGCGACACAGATTGGCCCGGTGGTCGCGGGGACGGACGCGGCGGCGCGGGCTTTGCTGAGCGCCGCGCTGGCGCACACGCGCGGGCCGGTGCTGGTTGACGCCAGGGAGGGCCAGGCTGGGTTTGAGCGGGAGTTGGTGGTGGGCGGTTTTCGGCCCGAGCGCAGCTTTGTCCGCATGGCCGTGGACCTGACTGGCGGGTTTGGCCGACCCGATTACGGGTACGCCACCGCCGGACCGGAATTCGGCTGACCTTGCTTCGTCACCGCCGATACCCGCCTGTTTTCACTGATCCCAGGTGGACCTGGTCAGTGCCAATCAGTGAAAAGCCGTGGTGGAGAAAGAAGAATGCGCGCGTCAGCGCGCGATGGCGCGGGCGACGAGGGCGGCGCCGATGGCCTGCGACAGCTCGCCGAGGCTGGCCGCGACGATCTTCTGCACCGGCCGCTGCACCGGCCAGAGAAACGGCAGCGCCGCCTCCCGCACGCGCGCCAGGTAGCGCGCCCGGA
>DATIWI010000255.1:0-23884 GCA_035519475.1 Opitutaceae bacterium | reverse complement strand
GAAGAAGCCGAACGCCCCGGATTTGCCGAAGGCCTTGGCCACGCCGAGGGCGACCAAAATCGCGACAACGATGTTCGCGATCGGGACAAGATAGAGCAGCAGCCACCAGCCCGGCTTGCCGGCGATCTGGATCCACAGGTACAGGTTGTAGATGGGAATCAGGACTCCCCAGCCGGGCTGGCCGGCTTTGACGAAGACCTTCCAACCGGCGACGATGAAGAACAGCGCTATACCGAGGTATATCGCGAGCAGGACAAGACCGACCAGGGCAGCCATCATGGTGATTTGGGGTAAGAGGCGACGCGCGTCCCTCGGGAGGGTAAAAGGCCCGAGTTTGAAGGGCGCAGGCCGTGAGTGCGGCAGGACGCTAGCGGCGGTACGCTTCGCACGTCAATGACGTTGATCCAGCCAAGCGGAAGAGGGACGGCCCCCGACGGCGGAGGACGGAGCACCGCATTCAGACAACGGGAGGCAGAAGGGAGCCGCGGGGAAGGCGAACAGAGACCGGGTGGTGTGAAAACGCCGCCTGCCGTTTTCCTTAGGGCGAGGGCGGTTTCCTGAGCGTGAGCGTCTGCGCGGGGTAGTCGATCCGGGCGGAGAGCAGGGCCAGAAGATCAGCTCCCACCAATCCGTCGATTTGCGGCAGCGCCTCGGCCGTCTGGCTGCGCTGCAAGTCGGAGAGATCAATCGCCGTCACCGTTTTTCCGGCGAGGCGCAGTCCGCCGAGATTGATCTCGTTCAGGAACGCCACGTGGCCGCGCAGAAAGCCGCCGAAGCCGTAGTAGTTGTCCCGGGTCGGGTAGGTGGCCACACCGAGCGCATGCAGCGTCTTCAGATCGAAGACCGTGCGGGAACCGGTGTCGATGACCACGTCGATATCGCGCCCGTCGACTTGCAGCCGAAAATAGAGCTTGTCGTCCTTCGCCCGGGTCAGCGGGATGACGACTTCGTCGGATCCGGCGTATGCCAGGGGACGGGTCCAACTCGATTGGATCTGTTCCCGCACGGCGACCGAAGGCGTTTCGACGCACGCGGGAAAAAGGGCGGCGACCGCGAGAAGCCAGGCTGCCGGCGGCAATCCCCTGCCTCGCGACCACCACGGGTAGCTCGCGGGCGGGTTGCCGGACGTCGGCGCCCGCCTCAGCGCCGCCGGGCGCGCCCGGCCCGCGGGCAGGAGGAACCGTTGGGAGGGCGGCCCCCCACGACGTGTCCCGCGGGCGGTCACAAGGCGTGGAGGGCCGTCTTGGCGACTGCCAGTCCAGCCTCTTTCACGGCCTCGCTGAGGGTGGGGTGGGCGTGCACGGTGCGGCCGAGATCCTCCGCACTGCCGCCATATTCCATGTGGGTGACGACTTCCGAGATGAGTTCGGACGCCCCGCGGCCGATGATCTGCGCGCCGACGATGCGATCGGTTTTCGCCTCGGCGATGATCTTCACGAAACCGTCGGCGGCATCGGCCGCAATGGCCCGGCCGTTGGCGCCGAAATGGAACTTGCCCACGCGCACCTCGACGCCCGCCGCCTTGGCGCCGTCCTCGCCCAACCCCACGCCGGCGAGCTCGGGGTCGGTATAGATGACGCCGGGGATGAGATTCCAGTCAATGTGGCCGGCTTTGCCGGCGATCCATTCGGCAACCGCCGCGCCATCCTCCTCCGCCTTGTGCGCCAACATCGGGCCGGCCACGACATCGCCAATGGCCCAAATGCCCGGCACCGACGTGCGCAGGTGATCGTCGACCTGGATGCGCTTTTTGTCGTCGAGCTGCACGCCGACCCGCTCGAGCCCGAGATTCTCGGTGACGGGCCGGCGCCCGACGCACACGAGGATCTTGTCGGCAGGGAACTCCATCACCTGGCCCTCGCGCTCGGCCAAGAGGACGGCCTCGTCGGGGTGTTGAGTCGGGAGTTTGGGCTCTTGGGTCTTGGGTCTGGAGTCCCGCGTCTTGAGTCCGGTCACGCGCGCGTTCACCTCGATCCGCAGACCCTGTTTGGTCAGCAGGCGGGTGAGCAGGCGCGCCACGTCGTCGTCGTAGTTGACGGCGATCTTGGAAAGGAATTCCACCACGGCGACCTCGGCGCCGAGCCGTGCCCAGACGGAGGCAAGCTCCAGGCCGATGGCGCCGCCGCCGACCACGACGAGGCGCCGGGGCACGGCGTCGAAGGCGATGGCGTCGTCGGAGGACACGACCGTCCGGCCGTCGAAGGGCAGGAAGGAGAGTTCGGAGGGGGCGGACCCGGTGGCGAGGACGATGTGGCGGGCGGTGAGGGCGGTCGGGTCGCCCGCGGCCGGGCTCCCCACGGGGGAGATGTCGACGGTCGTGGCGCTGGTGAGCGTGGCGTGGCCGGCGAGGACCGTGATCTTGCGGGCCTTGGCGAGCTGGGCGACCCCGCCGACCAGCCGTTGCACAACGGCCTCCTTCTTCTTCATGAGCGCCGCGAGGTCGAGCTCCACCCCGCCAATCTTGATGCCGCTGGCGGCGGCATGGCGCGTGGCCCAGGCGTAGTGCTCGCTCATCTGGAGCAGCGCCTTGGAGGGGATGCAGCCGACGTTCAGGCAGGTGCCGCCGAGGGTGGGCCGCTTCTCGACGAGGGCGACGTTGAGGCCCAGCTGGGCCGCGCGGAAGGCGCAGACGTAGCCGCCGGGGCCGGCGCCGATGATGGCAAGATCGAAGGTGGGCATGGGGCGGAAGGGACCGAGGTCTAGACGTCGAGCAGCGGCGCCGTGACGGATTCGAGGGCCTGACGGATCTTGACCAGGAAGGTCACCGCCTCGCGGCCGTCGACGATGCGATGATCGTAGCTGAGCGCGAGGTACATCATCGGGCGGATGACCACCTGGCCGTTGACCGCCACCGGCCGGTCCTGGATGGCGTGCATGCCCAGGATGGCGCATTGCGGGGCGTTGAGGATGGGCGTCGACAGGAGGGAACCGAAGACGCCGCCGTTGGTGATGGTGAAAACGCCGCCTTCGAGATCCGCGAGCGTGATCTTGCCCTCGCGGGCCTTCTGCGCGGCGGCGGCGAGCTGCTGCTCCACGTCGGCGTAGCTGGCGCGCTCGCAATCCCGCAGGACGGGCACCATCAGGCCGCGGTCGGTGGAGACCGCGACGCCGATATCGTAATAGTGGTGCTCGACGACGGTGTCGCCATCGAGCAGCGCATTGACCGCCGGGACCTCCTGCAGGGCGCGCACCACCGCCTTCACGAAGAACGACATGAAGCCGAGCTTGACGCCGTGTTTGCGCGTGAACGCCTCCTGGTACTTCACGCGCAGGTCGCGCACGGGGGACAGGTCAACCTCGTTGAACGTAGTGAGCATGGCAGCCTGGTGCTGGGCCTGCACGAGGCGCTGCGCGAGACGCTGGCGCAGGGGCGTCAATTTCCGGCGGGTCTCCCGCGACGGGGGATTTGGGATTTCGGATCCCGGAGACCGAATAGGCTCCGGGCCGGACGGCGGTGTCGCCCCCGGCCCACGTTCCATCCTTCCGGTATCCGGTATCCGCATTCCGCTTTCCGCAGCGGTCGCCGCCAACATGTCGGCCTTGGTCACGCGCCCGCCCGGACCGGAGCCCGCGATGGCCGCCGGGTTGACTCCGGTTTCCTCGGCCAGGCGCCGCACGGAAGGAGACTGGGAATTGCGGATGTCGGATATCGGCGACCGGATGGATTCAGCCGAGGCTTGGGTGAGCGGCTTTCCGGCATCCGGTATCCGCTCTCCGGTTTCAATTACGGCCACCAACTGACCGATCTTGACATCGGCCCCGGCTGCGACCTTGAGCGCGATGCGGCCGGCGGCCTCGGCGGTGCCCTCCGAGGTGATCTTGTCGGTCTCGAGCTCGTAGAGCGGCTGATCGCGCTGCACAAAATCGCCGTCCCGGACATGCCATTGGGCGAGCACGCCGCTGGTGATCGACTCGCCCAGGGCGGGGATTTTGACGTCAACGGTAGCCATCGAAGGCAAGGCTGCGGACCGAAAGTCGAAGGTCGGACGGTGGAAGTCGAGACTGCAATCAGCGCGCGCCGCCGCCGCCGGCGGCCTCAGACGCCAAAGGCGGCGCGGATGAGCGCGGTTTGTTCAAAGCGATGGCGGGCGAGATGGCCGACCGCGGGGGAGGCGCTGGCGTCGCGGCCGGCATAGAACGGCTTGCGGCCGAAGACGTGCTCGAGATGCGGGGCGAGGAAGCTCCAGGCGCCCATGTTCTGCGACTCCTCCTGGCACCAGACCAGCGTGGCGCCATCGTACTTGTCGCAGAGTTCGGCGAGGCGGTTGCGATGCAGCGGATAGAGCTGCTCGATCCGGACGAGGGCGGCGTCGGTGATGCCGTTGCGCTGGCGGTAGTCGGCGAGGTCGTAGTAGACCTTGCCCGAGCAAAGGATCAGGCGCTCGACGGCGGCGGGGGCGGGCGGTTGTGCGGCTGGCGTTTTGAGATCCGCGTGGTCCGGCGCACCGTCCCGCCACGTGGGATCGTCGAGAATCTCGTGGAAGCGGCCCGCAGAGAAATCGTCGAGGGGCGAGGTGGCCGCAGGCAGACGCAGCAGGCTTTTCGGTGACATCACGATGAGCGGCTTGCGGAAATCGCGCCGCATCTGGCGGCGCAGGGCGTGGAAGTACTGGGCGGGGGTGGTGAGGTTGCACACCTGCAGATTGCCTTCGGCGCAGAGCTGGAGGAAGCGCTCGAGGCGCGCAGACGAGTGCTCGGGGCCCTGGCCCTCGTAGCCGTGCGGCAGGAGGAGGACGAGCCCGCTCACGCGCTGCCATTTCGATTCAGAGCTGGCGATGAACTGGTCGATGATCGTCTGCGCGCCGTTCGCAAAATCGCCGAACTGCGCCTCCCACAGGCAGAGCATCTGCGGATAGTCGAGGCTGTAACCGTAGTCGAAGCCGAGCACGCCCGCCTCGGAGAGGGGCGAATTGTGGAGGCAGAACTCCGCCTGGCCGGCGTCGAGCTGCGCCAGGGGCACAAAGCGTTCGCGCGTGTCGAGATCGTAGAGTGCGGCATGGCGCTGGCTGAACGTGCCGCGCTCGCTGTCCTGCCCGGAGAGCCGCACCGGCGTGCCTTCCAGCAGGAGCGTGCCAAAGGCGAGGGCCTCGGCAAACGACCAGTCGACCGGCCCGCCCTCCTGGGCCGCCTGGGCCCGCGCCTCGAGGAAGCGCTTGATCTTGGAGTTGAGCTTGAAGGTCGGAGGCACCCGGGTCAGGCCGCGCGCGCACGTCTCGAGCAACGCGGCGGGGACGGCCGTGGCCGCGGGCGCGAAGTACGCGGCGTGCTGGAAGATCGCGGTCGAGCCCTCGAAGCGTTTGACGTCGTCGATCTGCCGCTCCTGCTTCTTGCGGGCTTTCGCCAGGGCGTCCTCCAGCGCGGCGTTGTACTCCGCCTTGATGGTGTCGGATTCCGCGGCGGTGATGGTGCCCTCGGCGATCAACGTCCGGCTGAGCAGGGCGGAGGGCGCCGGGTGGGCGGCGATCTTGCGGTAGAGCAGGGGCTGGGTGAAGGCGGGCTCGTCGGATTCGTTGTGGCCGTGGCGGCGGTAGGACACCATGTCGATGACCACGTCGCGCCGGAACTCCTGCCGGAAATCCAGCGCCAGGCCGGCCACGTAGCACACGGCCTCGGCGTCGTCGCCGTTGACGTGGAAGATCGGCGCTTCGATCATCTTGGCGACATCGGTGCAGTAACGGCTGGAACGGGCCTCGGCGGGGTTGGTGGTGAAGCCGATCTGATTGTTGATGATGAAGTGGAGCGTGCCGCCGGTGCGGTAGCCGGGGAGCTGCGAGTAGTTGAGCACCTCGGCGACGATGCCCTGGCCGGCGAAGGCGGCGTCGCCGTGGACGAGGAGGGGAAGGATCCGGCGCCGCTCCGTGTCGCCGCGCAGGCGCTGGCGTGCGCGCGCCTTGCCCTGGACGACGGGATCGACCGCCTCCAGGTGCGAGGGATTCGCGGCCAGCCGCACCTCGACCGGCTTGCCGGCGGTGGTGTCGAGCACGGCTTCGTAGCCGAGATGGTATTTCACGTCGCCGTCGCCCTCGACCGTGTCGGGGATGAAGCTTTCCGAGAACTCCTCGAAGATGAACTCAAAGGACTTCCGGAGGATGCTGGCCAGCACGTTGAGCCGGCCGCGGTGGGCCATGCCCAGGACGATCTCGTCGAGGCCGGCGCCGGGGCAGCTTTCGACGATGAAATCGAGGGCGGGAATGAACGTCTCGCTGCCCTCAAGGGAGAAGCGCTTTTGGCCGACGTACTTGGTGTGCAGGAAGTGCTCGAAGAGCTCGGCCTTGTGGAGGCGGCGGAGGATGCGGATCTTCTGGTCCTTGGTGAAGTTGGGCTGGTTGCGGCGCGGCTCCATCGCGTTCTGCAGCCAGCGGCGGATTTCGGTTTCCTGGATGTGGAGATACTCGATTCCGATGTGCCCGCAGTAGGTCTGGCGGAGGCCGGCGAGCAGGTCGACCAGCCGCATCTGGCCGCCGTCGAGGTAGTGGCCGACATCAAAAAAGGTCTCGAGATCGGCGTCGCTCAGCCCGAATTCCCGCAGCGCAAGGCGGGGCGCCGGCGGGGGCGGGTCGCTTAGCGGATCGAGGTGCGCCTGGATGTGGCCGATCGCACGGTAATGGTAGATGAGGCTGTGGACCTGCGACTGCTTGAGGCTGTCGATCAGCGCGGGTGCGGCCGAGGCGGAGCCCGCGAGGACGGGCACCTGGCCGCTAAGCCCAAGCGTGAAACCTTGAAAGAACGCGCGCCAGGTTGGATCGACGGACGTGGGATCCTCGAGCCAGCGCAGGTAGTACTCCTCGATCAGATCGACGTTGGCGCGGGTGGGCAGGGTGGCGGCAATCATGGCGGGAAAAGGGAAGGCGAGCCGGTTTCCGGGAGCGGGGTCACGGCAGGGCGGACCCACCCGTCGCGCCCGGGGGCGAAGAACGATTCTGGAGAGAGACTGAGCATGGCGGCAATCGCGAGACAAGTGGATTCCTGGCGGCCGTGAGTGGATGCCGATGGCGGTGTTCGCGCACGAGCGCCCCTCGAATCATAGCCAGTCACCACCCGGGCACACCTCGGGCGGGCAAATCGAAGTGCCCCTTATCGCGCTGCGTGGCGGCATGAACCGCCCTCATGCCGCCCCCGGGCTTGCGTGTCCCCGCAACTTCCCAATGGTGAAGGGCGATGAGCGCCGGAAACAGAGTCCCGACGGATGGCGGCCCGCCGCTGGGACAGAGGCCGTTTGCCGGATTGGGCGCGGGGATCTTGGCGGATACGGGGAACCGGATACCGGACACCGGAGCGCAGGAGTTGGCAGGCAAAGGCCAGCGCGCGGACCAGAAGCGAGAAGATCCGAATCCACCGATCCGCGATCCGGTAACCGGTATCCGAAATCCCCAGGGCCGTGGCCGGGTGGACATCACGCGGCAGACCGCGGGCCGCGGCGGAAAGACCGTGACGGTGGTGAGCGGTTTCACGGGTATCGGTCAGACGGAAAAGGAACAGCTGGCGAAGCGGATGCAGAAGGCGTGCGGTGCGGGCGGGACGGTAAAGGAGGGGCGGATTGAGATCCAGGGCGACCAGCGGGAGCAGGTGGCGCGGGTCCTGGCCGAAGCCGGCTTCCGGCCGGTGCTCGCGGGGGGATGAGGATTGCCTCACGCAAAGACGCAAAGTCGCGAAGGGAGCAGCAATCCTTGGCGGCCTTGGCGACTTTGCGTGAGAGATTTCTCAGGCGGCAAGGCCGGCGGCGAGGGTGAGCGCGCTCTTCGCGCGGTTGAGTATGTAGAGATGGTAGCCGGGGGCGCCCTGCGCGAGGAGGTCGCGGATCTGGCCGAGCGCCCAATCGATGCCGATCGTCTCGACAATCTCGGGTTGGTCCCCGGCCGCCTCCAGTCGGGTCACGAGTTTCGGCGGCAGCGAGGCTCCGCACATCTCGGTGAACCGTCTGATCTGTTTGAGCGAGAGCACGGGCATGACCCCGGGCACGATCGGCACACCGATGCCGGCGGCGCGGCAGCGGTCGCGGAAGCGGTAATAAACCGCGTTGTCGAAGAAGAGCTGGGTGGTGACGAACGAGGCGCCGGCCTCGACCTTGCCCTTCAAATGAGCGAGGTCGGCCTCGAGCGAGGGCGCTTCGGGATGTTTCTCGGGGTAGCCGCCCACGCCGAGGCAGAGATCCGGGTGCTGCCCCTTCAAAAGGGCGACGACGTCGCGCCCGTAGCGGAGACCCGGCTTGAATGCATCGGCAGCCGGCAGCTCTTTCGGAACGTCGCCGCGCAGCGCCATGATGTTGCGGATGCCGCGCGCATAGTGCGACTGCGCGATGGCCGCGACCTCCTCGCGGGTGTGGTTCACCGCCGTCAGGTGCGGCATGACGGTGAAGCCGAGCTCGGATTTCAGCATCGCCGACACCTGGGCGGTGCGTTCGCGGGTGCCGCCGCCCGCGCCGTAGGTCACGGACACGAAGTCGGGCCGGATCCGCTGCAGCGCCGTGGCCGTCTGGCGCAACGCCTCGACGCCCGCGTCGTCCCTGGGCGGAAAAAACTCGAGCGAGCGCAGGGGATGCTGCTGCGCGAAGAGTTCGGCGATGGGGCGGTCGGGCTGCATTAACGTATCATCGGATACGGATTCAATGATACGTGTAAAGGCCAGAGTGGCGGCGCCCGGCGCCGCCGACCGGCGCGCGGACCGGGCTTATGGCCGACCGCCGGCCGGGCGGAGATCCGTGACGAGCACGCCGCCATGCAGCCGGTAGCGCATGGTCTGCATGGGTGAATCTGCCAGGTACACCGGGGGCAAGTCGGGCTGCTTGCCGAGCAGTTCGCGATAGTGGCCGGCCTGCTTCGCTCCCTGGTGCATCAGGAGAATCGCTTTGGGCTTGAGGTAAGCGATGACCTTCCGCGCGGTGGCGAGATTGCCGTCATCGAACCAATAGCAGTTGAGAAACGCGATATCGATGTTCTCTCCCGCGAGCTTCAGCTCCTCGAATAAGGCGGGCGCGCCGACACCGGCATCGCCGACATGGAGCAGCGTGAAGCCGCCGAGATGGAGGAGGAATCCAAGGTTCTGGTGCTTTCCCTCCGCGTCGTTCAAATGCGGCAACACCATGCTCTTGACGCGAAAATCCCGCACGGACGACCCGGCAATTTCACCCGGTCGGGGAGAGACGACGCGGATCTGCCTGGCGATCCCCGCCGCCCCATCGACGGCCTGGAGCAGATCACCGACCTGGGGCGGACCAATCAGGACGGCTTGGGGGTCGTTGGCCAGATGCCGAACGACATCGGCGGGGTTGATGTGGTCAGGATGGTAATGGGTGACCAGCAGGGCATCGACGTGGTCAAACGGCGGCAGCGCATCGCGCTCCTGGCGAAGTACCTCCGCCGAGGGCGACTCGAACCGGCCAAATCCCTCGGTGAAAATGCCGTCGATCAGAACCTTCCGATTGGCGCCGGAGATGAGAAAGCCCTCGTTCGCGATGTAGGTGATCTCGATGGCCGTTTCGATGGCGGGGGGGGCGGCTGCGGCACCCGGCGCCTCCCTGGGCGCCGCGGCCATCCGTCCCGCGACGATTGCCACGGCGGTGAAGACGGCAAACGCTCCCGCGCGCGGGCGGAAGGTGACTCTGTGAGTGGAGCACATGGGGGAAAGGCCTCCGCGGTGGTCAGAGGGTCTCAAAGGCGATGAACTGCTCGACGCTCTTCTTCGGCGGAGCATCCGGCCATTCCACCGGTACGCCGACGGGCGTGATGCACACGCGGGTATACCTGTCCGGAATGTGCAACACCTCCTTCGTCACGCCGTCCGGGATTGAATCGGTGATGAACACCGTGCCGTAGCCCAGGGCGCGCGCCGCGAGCATCAGGTAGCTCGCCGCCATCGGGCCGTCCCAATGGTTGTATTCCGGATAGGTCGAGCGGTTGTCTGTCAAGATGACGATGTAGACCGGCGCCGAGAAATAGCCGCTCATCCGGCTGCGGACCTCCTTTTCAAACTCCACGCGCGCCTCGCTCTTGCCGCCGCGCTGGTCGAACCGTTCCAGCGCTCCTTTCACGCAGGCCTCCTCCAGCTGGTTGATCTTGTCCCGATCGCGAGTCACCAGGAATTTCCAGGGTTGCTGGTTGCCGGAAGTCGGAGCCAGGCGGGCCGCCTCGATCATCTTCTTGAGGTCGGCGTCGGGGATGGGGTCCGGTCGGAATTTCCGCACCGATCGGCGCTGCTGGAAAACCTGCCAGATATCCGTCGCCGGACTTGCCGCGTTGCCGGCCGGAGCGGCGGCGCCGGCAAGAATCGAGAGGACGACCGCGGAGCCGAGGAGAGCGCCGAGGTGGAGGAGGTTCTTGCGTGGAGGATTCATGGTGAATCAGGGGAGCATCGTTGGGGCGAGGCGACATTGCGGACGGAACGGTCCACCTCCTAGACGGCGGCGTCGGTCACATGGATCTCGAAGGCGCAGCGTTTGCCGCCGCGGAGAATCGATTCCTTCAATTCGACCTTTACCTTCTTGCCGAGCGTTGTCTCGAAGACGTATTGGGTCCAGCCCAGCGAGCAGTTGCAGGCGCTCTTCGGGGTGTACCGCGTGTCGATGAACGGGCAGAAACAGTCTTTGGTTTCGGGGCCGGCGGCGGTGATCACACCCTTCCGCCGGTCGTAGGTGACCTCCTGCTTGGTCTGGGCGGTGAACTCGCGGATGAAACCGTCAATGTCGCCCTTGTATTTCTGCACCAGATCATAGGTGCTGGCGCAGTAACGGCCCTGTTCGCGCAGGGTGTCGTCGAGGGCGGGATCTCCCATGCGCCGGCCCAGACACTCCAGCAACTTCGCGTAGCGCTGCTTGATGAAGCCGAAGCGCCAGTCTTCGGGCTTCGGCGCCGCGTCGGCCGTCGCGTCGGCCGAGGCGGGCAGTTTGAGCACGGCGCACGCGCAGAAGCCGGCGGCGCACGTTTTGAGGAATTCGGTTCGATTCATGATGGACCTTTTCGCTGGATTGATGGCTCAGATATCAGGGCGGGCGGGAAAACACGTGGCTGGTGGCGCGATCACGCGGCGGCGGATCGCGCGCTCAACGGCGGTCGGGCATGGAGTAGTGGCCGTGCAGCAGCTTCCAGTGACCGTCGCGGAGCACGAAGAGCAGGGAGACGGCAAAGCGGCGTTCGATCGTCCGGCCGTCCCTCAGCGTGGCGGTGGTGGTGCCGTCGGCGACCAGCAGCGCCACGTCGGGCGAGATGACCGTCACGCAGGGGTCGTCGAAGCGGCGGTCGATCTTCACGAAGCCCTGGAAACCGCGTTTGACCGCGTCCAGGGCTTCCTGGCGCGTCTTGAAGATCTCGCCATTCTGCACGATCAGGCCCTTGTCGGTGTCGAGGATGTACGCGAAAAAGGCGTCGGCATCGAGCCGGTTGGCGGCTTGCGTCATCGCCGCGTTGGTTTCCAGAACGGCTTGCCGAATGGTGGCCTCGGCGCCGGCGAGCGCCGGAGCGGAAGGCTGCGCCGGAGGCGAGGCGGCGGTCAGGAGGATTGCGAGGGGGGCGAGGGTGGAAGCGAGGAGCAAACGCATGGAGGTGCTCTGATTGTTGGTTTCTGTAAGGGAGGCTTTGAGCCAACGGGGTGCGCCCTGGTCCCGTCACAGCGGGAAAAGCACGCGCTCATCGGGCATGGGCTTGTCCGGAGCTTTGGGCGGGGCGGGGAACGCAACGGTGCGGGCGGCAAACCGGAGGCGACCGGCTGCCGTCGTCGGCGTTCCCTCGGCGACGGCCGGCCTCGGACCGCTGCAGAAGCGGTCTTGAAGGCCCGCGACAGCCGGCGTGCGGTCGAGATAGTAGATCTGGGTTTTCCCCCCGGCGGTCACCCGGATCGCTGGTGCGTGGACATGACTCTCGTGGAGCACACAGGCGGTGCACACCGCCTCGCCGTGAATCGTAACCATGGCCCGGGACGATCGAGGCCCGGCCAACCAGAACAACCCGAGGAGCCCCGCGCAGATCAGCGCCGCGGCCCAGGCGACACCGGCGCGCCGGCGCGCCGCCAGCCCGAGGGTCTCGACCCAACTCCGGATCAGGCCAGGGATCGCGCAGATCCGCCGCCAGAAGCCGGCCGACGGTGCCGCCAGGAAGCGGGTCGGCACCCAGCGGTCGCGGGACTCCAGCTCAGCCAGCACCCCATTGCCGAACACGTCCGCTCCTTCGCTTTCGGCTCGCAGCCGAGTCCTCCAAGCCGCGACGAAGGCCTCGGCGGAACGCTCGGGTGCGAGGTGCTGCGACCAGACCTCCCAGAGCACCAGATGTTGCGCCAAATCGCGCTTGAGCTCGGGGCGGGCGCGCAAGCCCTCGGCCAGCTCGCCGGCCTCCTCCGCCGAGAGGACGCCGTCGAGCAGGCTGCCCAGCAACTCCTCATATCGTTCGGCTCTCATGACCCCACGGCGGCGCGCTTTCGCTCGATGCAGGCTTTTACCGCGATCCGGATCCGCAGCAGGGTTTGCCGCACCGCTTCGGCGGTCATCCGCAGCTCGCGGGCCAGCGCCTCCGCCCGTTCGTTGCCCGCGTACCGGCGCCGCAACAGCTCCCGGCTTCGCGGCGGCAGTTGCTCCACGCACTCCTGCATGACCGGGACCAGCCGGGCGAGGTCGATCGATCCGGGATCGTCTGCGGTTTCGCGGTTCAGCAAGACGTCCGCGACCGCCATCGGCAGGAGTCGGGAGCGGCGGGCGTCCTTGTGGCGCTCGTTGGCGACGAGGTGGCGGGCGATACCGCGCAGCCAGCGGCCAAAATCAGCATCGGGCTCGAAGTCGGCCAGGCGGCGGTAGGCCACGATGAAGGCCTCCTGCGCCACGTCATCCACCCAGACATCATCGACGCCCAGCGCCCGGACGAACGCGCGGAGCCCTGCCTGGTGTTCCCGGACGCGGGCTTCAAAGGATTCGGCGGGATCGGACGCAGCTGGCTTCGCGTTGACCATCGCTGGCCTTTATTGTCATGGAATCCGGAAATGTGACACGAATTCCTTGCGTCGCGCCGGGGATTCGCCGGCCGCCAGCGCCAGCGGCCACCCCGGTCTCCCGGGGGCCCGGTTCGACGCGGAATCGCCCGCCAGGCCGTGGCGAGGGCACTCCGGTCGGCGAGCGGGTCCGATCGTCGCCGGATTTCACTGCTGCTTCGCGTGATCCGGAGCGCCTCCGCGCCCCGGCGCCGGTGGCCCGAATCCATCCTGGACCGTCGCCGAGCGCCCCGGATCGGAACGCGCATTAGGGCGGATTCAATTGCCCATCACCCGGGTTTCTATGTGCGAATACGCGCGGGACCAGAAGGAACGGCTGCGGCCGGCCGCGTCGTCCAATCGCTGGGCTGGCGCAGGCGTGCGCTCCCGGCCGAGCGTCAGGTCGCTCGCTGCCGGGCGGTGGCCTGCCGGTGTTTAGGGTTTGGCCGGGGCGCTGGCGGGCTTGGCCTCCGGTGCGGGAGGCTCCGCTGCCTTGGCTTCGATCGATTTCACGGCGGGCGCAGATTCCGCCGGCTTGGCCTCGGCGGGCTTCGATTCGGCGGCGGGAGTCGATGGCTTGGTCGCGGGCTTGCTTTCGGCTGGCGGGGGCGGAACCGGCTCGAACAGCTCGTCGGGTTTCTGCGGCAGGCTGGTGAAGTTCCAATCGTAGATTTGGAATGCGCGCTTCTTCATCAGGATGTTGATGGGCGCGGCGGGGTCGGAACTCGTGATGAATGCGTACACCGGCCCGGCGGGGATGGTCTCGACCTTCGGCTCCGCGGGCTTGGCGGCCGGCGTCGCCGCGGGCGCTGCTGCCGGCGCGGCGGCGGGTTCCGGGTTCTGTGTTCTTGGTTCTGGGTTTTGAGTGCCCGGCTGGTTGCTGCCTTCTGCCTTCCCGCTTTCGCCTTCCGGCTTTGGCGCGGCAGGCGACGTGCCGGCCTCGGGCTTCTGTGCGCTGGCTTCCGGTGTCCCGCCCTCGCCGGCGGGCTTTGGCGCGGCAGGCTGGCTCGCGGCCGCCGGCTTCTTCTCCTCCGGTTTGCGCCCGAGCTGGATCGCAATCGTCTTGTGATCGAAGGTCGTGAGTTTGAGCGTGCGGCTGTGCTGACGCGCCGCTTCGACATTGGCGTCGCTCAGATCGGACGTATCCTGGAAGCGGAGATTGGTGAACGAACTGAGCAGCGAGGTGATGCGGTCGCCCTTGACGCGCTGGCCGGCGGGCGCTTTGGCCGCGGTCCACGCCTCCTCCTTCTTGGCGCGGGTCGCGGTCACCGGTTCACCCTCGGCAAAACCCACCTCGACCTGGGCGATGTCATCAGGCTTCAGATCGACGAGGAGCGAATCTGCCCAGTTCTTCGCCTCGGAATCGAGGAAAAGGCTGAGACTGGCTTGGTACGCCGCCGGTTCGTTGCCGAACTTGACGAAGCGCCCGCCGCCCTCGGCGTTCTTGCCGAGGGTCAGCCGCCACAGATCCCGGTCAGCGGCGTCCAGCAGGGCGATGGAGGTGTCCTTGTACTCGAGGCGGGCGAGCGTCTCGGGATTCCGCGACACGAGGCGCTGCACCTTGGCGCCCGCCAGGTCGTCGATGAACCGGCTGAGCTTGGAGAGATCGGCGGGCAGATCGAAGTACGACGCATCGATCCATTTGCCGTCCGCCTGCTTGGCCAGCAGGACGGTCTTGCCCTGATCGGCGAGGTGGATCCGGGCCGTCTTCTCCAGCAGCTTGGCGTCGAAGACCGACTGGCCGACGCGCGCGTCCCGGTTGGCCGGCGCAGAAGGGCGCTGGACGAGAAAGGCAATCGCCGAGAGGAGGGCGAGGATGACGACGGAGATGACGAGGGTTCGGATTTTCATCGCGGAAGCTTCAAGCAATGAGCGCCAGGCCGAAAGCTTAGGGCTCGCGGAGGCTACTTCCGGCGGCGGTAATAGAACCACAGACCGAAGCCGCCGACGAGCACCGGCGTGGCAAAGAGGTTGAGCAGCAGCAGGCGGTTCTCCAACGCTTCGATGCCCTCACGCAGCGATTTCCGAATCTCGCGGCGCTCGGCGCGCAGCCTGACCTGCTGGCGGCGGAAATCCTCGATGGCCTTGGTCATCTCCGGCGTCGCCACGAGGCGCCCGCCCTCGGTCTTCTTACCCTCGAGCTCCGTCAACTGCCCCTCCACCTTGGTGAGCTGGGCCTCGAGCGCGGTAAGCTTTTCCTGGTACTTCCGCTGGGCCGCGACTTCCATGTCGTGGACGACCTTGAACGGACGGACGGATGCGCCCTTGCCGCGGATGGAGATCAAATCCGACGACCCGGACAGGAAATCGATCGCGTTGCTCGCAAAATCGAGGTTGTCGTTGAGGGGCTCGGCGGCCGCGACGCCCAGGAAGTTGAAGCGGCGCACGCTGTAATCATCGAACAGCCAGTCGGTATCCGCGACGAGCAGGAGCGTGGATGGCTTGGCCGACGTGGTCAGATGGGGCGCGGGTTTGGCTTCCGCGGCCGGGGCCGGGGCGGGCGGGCCGGCGGCGGGGGCCGGCTTCGGCGTCTCGCCCTTGTCCGCGGCGGCTGACTTCTCGTCGGACGGTGGTCCCTCAGGAAAGGCGCTGTGGAAGGTCCCTTGGACGAGAGCCGCGAGTGTCTTCTGGCCCGAAGCCGTAATCTGGCGGCCGAGTTCCTCGGGCTGGGCCATGCTTACCGCCATGCCGGGCAGGTCGCCGCTCGACGCCGAGGACCGGATCAGCGGCGTGAACGTCAGCCCCGTGCCGTCCTTCAGCGAGAAGCTGCCGGCCTCGACCAGGAGCATGGCGTCGAGCTGGCTGGTGGGCAGGGCGGTGCCGTTGAACGCCCGCCGGGTGAGGTTGAGCCAGATGGGATAGCGCACGACGTCGGCCGGGCCCACGCGCACGGGCGCGGCGTATTCGGGGTCGCCGACGACGTTCTGCGGGTTGTAGACGATTCCCCAACCCTTGAACAGGTCGGGGAGGTCGCTCGACACGTTGGGCGCGGGCCCGCCGAACATGGCCATCTGGTTGCCGCGCGACCGGAAATAGCGCGAGGACGGATCCACCGCAACGAACACCGGCTTGCCCGAGAGCAGGAACTGGTCGATCGAGAACTGGAGTTTCTTCGACAGACTCTGCGGATGGACGATCGCGAGCACGTCGAGGTTGGCGGGGAGCGTCTCGGCCGACGACTCCACCGTGACGAGATCGAAGGTCTTCTGCCATTCGCTGACCACGAGCTGGCTCTGCGGCATCTGGCCGCTCTGCATGGCCATGAAGTCCATCTGCGGCTGGAGCGGCAGGCCGGACAGCAGGCCGAGCTTGCGGCGCTCGAGCTGCTGCGCCTGGTAGATCAGCTGGGAGAGATCGTATTCGAGGAACTGCTCGCGGTCTCCGGTCAGCGCCGGGATGACCTTCTGGTGCTCCGCCTGGATGGCGACGAGGCCGAGGTAGAATTGTTCGCCGGAGCTGGGCCAGACCTGCGGGGAGATGCCGGCGGCCGTCGCCTTCTCCTCGTCGGGCGTGTCCGGCTTCGGGTCGATGAAATTCAGGACGATCTTGCCGCGGGCGGCGCGCGCGTACTCGCGCAACATTTCCCGCACCCGCTCCGCGTAGTTCTTGATCGCGATCGGGAGCGTGCGCGTGCTGCGCGAGAAGTAGAAATCGAGCTGGACGGGCTCCGGGAGCTTGCCGAGCAGCGCCCTGGTGCCGGGCGAAAGGGTGTAGATCCTCTCGGCGGTCAGATCGAGGCGGGTGGGGATCGACGAGGCGAGATAATTGACCAGGATGAGGCCGACGAACAGCAGCGCGAGGGAAAGCAGTTTGAAACCGGATTTCATGGGGCGGGCGGGGGCAGGGCGGGGCCGGGTTCAGCGTTCCAGGACGACCACGTTCAAGCAGAGGCAGAAGCCGGCAAGCGAAAGGAAAAACATGACGTCCTTCGGATCGATGATGCCCTTGGCGAACGCGTCAAAGTGCGTCTTGAAGCTGAAGTTGGACACGACGTCCACCAGCCAGGACGGGAGCGCGAGATAGCCGCCGAGAAAATCGGTGAAGACGCTCCAGCCGAGCAGGACCAAGATGAAACAGACAAAGACACTGATCACGAAACTGATGACCTGGTTCTTGGTGAAGGCCGACGTGAGCGAACAGACGCCGAGAAAGGCGCCGGCCATCAGCATGCTGCCCAGATAGCTGGAGGCGAGGATGCCCCAGTCCGGATCGCCCAGGTAGGCGACGGTCAGCGCCATCGGGAAGCTGAGCAGGACGGCGAGGCAGAGAAACGCCCAGGCCGCGAGAAACTTGCCTACCACCGCCTCGAGCGTGGTGATGGGCAGGGTGAAGAGCAGTTCGATCGTGCCCGCGCGTTTCTCCTCGGACCACAGCCGCATCCCGGCGGCGGCGACGAAGGGAATGAAGAGCCACGGCAGGAAGGTGAAATAGCTGTCCAGGCTGGCGGTGTTGGCGTTGAAGAAGCCGCCGAGGAAGAAGGCACACCCCACCGAGGCCATGAGAAAAACGGTCAGAAACACGTAAGCCACCGGGGAGCGGAAATAGCCGAGGAACTCGCGTTTGAAGACGGGCGGAATCTGGGACATCGGTGGAAAAGTGGGAAGGCGGAAAAGTGAGAGAGTGGGAAGGGCGAAAAGCGGGTGGGTGTGGGCGTTGCGGCGGGAGTCCGGCGGTCGGGAGGAATTTCCGGGTGGGCTTCCCGACGCGGCGCCTTCGCGCTTTCCCGATCTTCAGGTGTCCGATTGCGTCAGGGTGCGGAAGACTTCGTCGAGGCGCGCGCCGCCGTGGCGCGCGCGCAGTCCCTCGGGCGTGTCGTCGACGACGACCTTGCCACGCGAGATGATGATCATGCGCGTGCAGATGGCCTCGACTTCCTCGAGGATATGGGTCGAGAGAATGACCGTCTTCTCGGCGGCCATCTGCTTGATGATATTGCGCACTTCATGCTTTTGGTTGGGATCGAGGCCGTCGGTAGGCTCATCGAGCACGAGCACCGGCGGGTCGTGGAGCAGCGCCTGGGCGAAACCGACGCGCTGCTTGTAGCCCTTGGAAAGCGTTTCGATGGACTGGCGGCGGACGGGCCCGAGGTGGCACAGGGCGATCACGCGCTCGATCCGCGGCGCCTTTTCGGCGGCCGTGCGGAATCCGCGCGTTTCGGCGATGAAGCCCAGAAACTCCTCCACCGTCATCTCGGGGTAGGCCGGGGCGTTCTCCGGGAGGTAGCCCGTCCGGCGTTTGACCGCGATCGGTTCGAGGGTGACATCGTGGCCGTCGACCAGCGCCGTGCCGGCAGTCGGGCGGAGGAAGCCGGTGATCATCTTCATCGTGGTCGACTTGCCGGCGCCGTTGGGTCCGAGGAACCCCAGGATATCGCCGCGCCGCACCGTGAAGGAGACTCCGGCCACCGCGCGCAGCGGGCCATAATCCTTAACCAGACCTTTGACTTCGATCATGGAGTAAAAGGAGGGAACGTATTCGGACTCAGTGGGAAAACAAGAACGGTCGGATGTTCCGCCCGCGCGGAAAGAATGGTCATAAAGGAAACCCCGGCGGGCGGTTCAAGACAGAAGTCAACGGCCTGGTGCGCCCACGCGCGAGCCCGACCCTGCAGTGATTTCCGCGCGGTCCCGTTCGGTCTTCAATCGCAACTGGCCACAAGCGGCGTCGATGTCGTGCCCCTTCTCGCGCCGGAGCGTCACCGAGACGCCGCCATCCTCCAGCACGCGCGCGAACGCCCGCTGGCGGGCGAGGGCCGGACGGCGCCAGGGCAGGCCTGCCACGGCGTTATAGGGAATGAGGTTCGCATGGGCGTGGAGGCTGGTGGCTATCTCGCGCAGTCTGCCGGCCTGCTCCAGGGAATCGTTGACGTCCGCGATGAGAATGAATTCGAGCGTCACCATCCGGCCGTGCTTCTCGGCGAACGCCCGGACCGCCGGCAGGAGCGCCTCGAGCGGCCAGCGCCGGTTGATCGGCATGATCTGCTCCCGCACGGCGTTGGTGGCCCCATGGAGGCTGACCGCGAGACGGAAGCCGAGGGTTTCCTCGGCGAGCTGGCGGATCCGCGGCACCAGGCCGCTGGTCGAGACGGTGATGCGGCGCGCGCCGAAGCCGAGGCCCCACGGGGCGTTCACGATGGCGAGGGCGCGCAGCAGGTTGTCGTAGTTGTGGAGCGGCTCGCCCATGCCCATGACCACGATGTTGTCGAACGAGGCCAGCTCGGCGCGGGCGCGTGGCGTGCGGGCATCCTCGCGCCGGCAGACCTGGATGAGCTGATGGACGATCTCGCCGGCGGAGAGGTCGCGCTTGAGGCCGTCGAGGCCGGAGGCGCAGAACTTGCAGCCCATGGCGCAGCCGACCTGCGTGGAGATGCAGATGGTTTTGCGCGAACGGACCAAACCCACGCCCTCCTGCGGCGCGCGAATAATGACCGTTTCGATGAGCGAGCGATCGCGCAGCTCGAGCAGCAGCTTGTCGGTGACATCCTCCGACTGGCGGTCGAACACGAGCGCGGAGGGTTCGAGGTCGAAGGTATCCGCCAGCCAGCGGCGCAGCGCTGGCGGCAGATTGGTCATCTGGTCCCATTTGGCGGCGCGCTTCTTGTAGAGCCAGTCCAGCACCTGGCGCGCGCGGTAGGCGGGTTCGCCGGCCGCGGTGAAGCGGGCGGCCAGCGACTCCAGCGTCTCCCCGTGGATCGGCGGCCGGACCGGCGTGAATTTCATGCCGCCACGAAGAATACGATCGCGGCCGGGAAGTCAAAGGAGGTCTTGGACTTGCGGTGTCGCGCCACTGGGGCGCCGCTGGCCTGGCCCGCGTTCACCATTCTGTGAATCGCAATTGCAGAACCGGGTCGGCGCCTCCAATTTGGGCGGCGATGAGTCATCATCCGTCACCGATACCGAATCCGCTGGGCCGCGCCGTGCTGCTCGCGAGCCTCCTGGTCCTGGGTGGTTCCGAGGCTCGCGCCGAGGCCGAGGTCGTCAAGGAGGCTGACATCTTCGAACCGACGGGCAGCCTGGCCGCAAGGCCGGTGGTGGAGGTTCGTGGCGAAACTCCGTACGTGGAGGTCGACGGCAAGGAGGTCGCCGTGGCGCCGGGCACCATCAAATTCTATCCGGCCAACGGCCCGGTCGCCGTTGACGCGAGGATGGCGCCTTCCTGGGTGTTCGCGTCGGGCCTGAAGGCTGACATTGTCGAGACCGTCAACAAATACCAGTTC
Organism: Opitutaceae bacterium; assembly: GCA_035519475.1. Lineage (GTDB taxonomy): Bacteria > Verrucomicrobiota > Verrucomicrobiia > Opitutales > Opitutaceae > Fen-1467. Next base: position 3,723 of record DATIWI010000255.1, on the reverse strand, counting down.
ACGGCGTCCTTTAGAAAGGAGCTGCGATTCTCGGTCGATCTGGAGTCGCCCGTCGCCCTCGAGAAGGTCTACGTCGTGGTCGTGCTGAGCAGCGATCAGGGGGAGAAAGGCCTGTATTTCCGGGAGGTCGGATCCCTGCGGCCGTACAAATCCAGGACGGTCAGTTTCCAAAGAATGATCCATGCGCCGCCGAGCGAAGCCACCATCGTCTGGCACCTGTTTGTTCAGGGGCGTGAGGTGCTCCATTCCTTGATGCCGCCGGACGTGCGCAATCCGGCGCTCAACCGCGTCGTGACCCGCGCGCGCCGCGAGGTGCGCAATGCTGATGCCGAGCCCTATCTGACTTTTCCTCCACGCGATTCGTCGAAGGCGCCGGGCCCGATCGTCCTGGAGCTCGAGCTCTCCGACACGGGCACCGTCGATCACGCCACGGTCGTTGGCGGCGGACTGGGGGCGGTCGAGAAGAGCCTGCTCGCCGCGGTGAAGGATTGGCGGTTCCTGCCCCGGATGGTGGAGGGGAAGAGCGTGGCGGCCCGAGTGACGGCGACGATCGATCTGTCCCGCGGGCAACGCTGGTCTGGCGCGTGTGTGCGCGTGGCTGCGCCGACTGCGCCGCCGGGCAATCCCTGAGAGGCTCTGGTGACCGGCACGCGCGGGCACGCGACGGCGTCGGGGCGGCGTGAATTTCCGTCGTGCGCTGCGGCCGCTTCTTGTTAATCAGGACGGCAGGTGAATCTCCTGCAGCGACACATCTTCGCGAGCGTGCTCTTCGCCTGTGCGATGGCCGTGGCGCTGTTCGCGTTCGTGCTCATGGTGGGCAACGCGGTCAAGGATCTGCTGGGCTACGTAATCGCCGGTCAGCTGAAGGCGGAGACGTTTGCCGAGCTCGTGCTGCTGTTGGTGCCGTTTGTCGTGGCGTACGCGCTGCCCATCGGCGTCCTGACCGGCGTGTTGCTCGTGCTCGGGCGCCTGTCCGCCGAGCATGAGGTCACCGCGATGCGGGCGGCGGGCCTGAGCCTGCCGTGGATCGCGCGGCCGATTCTCGTGCTGGCCGCCCTGGGCGTGCTGGCCGGCCTGGTGATCAACTTCCAGTTCATGCCGTGGGCGCGGGTGGTCTACCACGTGGAGCTGGGCAACGCGGTGCGCACCAACCCGCTGAGTTTCATCGTGCCGCGGACGTTCATCCGCGATTTCCCCGGGAAGGTGCTCTACGTGGGCGAAAAGCAGGGACAGGAGATGAAGGATTTCTGGCTGTGGGAGCTGGACGCGCAGGGGCGGGTCAAGAATTTCATCCGGGCCGCCTCCGGCAGCTTCGCTTTCGACGAGGGCGCCAGCGAACTCATCCTCAACCTCGACCATGTGCAGGTGGAGGCGCGGGACCAAAAGGATCCCGAGAACTTTGCGGAGCCCCGGCCGTCCCTGAGCTCGGAGCGCGCCAGCGTGCGGCTGTCGCTCGAGCGCTTGTTTGGGCGGAGCACTTTTCACCGCAAGCTGCAGTGGTACACCTATCCGGAACTGCGGGCGGAGGCGCGGCGGCTGGCCCAGCCGGCGCCGGCGGCAGAGCAGCCCCAGCGCGCGCGCGACCGGACGCGGGTGCAGATGGTGATCCAGGACAAATTCTCGACGGCATTCGCGGTTTTCACCTTCGCGCTCATCGGCGTCCCGCTCGGCATCAAGGTATCGCGGCGCGAGACCTCGGCCAACCTCGGCCTGGCGGTGATTCTGGCGCTGGGCTACTACTTCCTCACCATCGTGATTGGCTGGCTGGAGAACCACCCGGAGCTGCGGCCCGATTTGCTCCTGTGGCTGCCGAACCTCCTCTATCTCGCGGTGGGCATCTGGCTGTTCTGGCGGGTGGACCGCCAGTGACGCGTGCAGGCTTCTGCGGGCGGTCCTCGCGCGACCGGGCGTCCGAACTTCCGTTCGACCTGATGGGATCGCGATGCGGTTGCCACGTCTCAGGTCCGGCGGCTGTTTTCACCTGCGCGGTCAGGCTTATCCGGCAGGACGTGACAAAGATCTGTCATTCCCCTGCTGGGGGGGCGGGGCGACAATGTCACGTATTACGTGACGTTGGCTTACCGGCCGTCGTTTGTGGGGTGGGCGCCGCAATGTCACCTGTTGCGTGACAAGAGCGCGTTAAGGGTTGATCGCTGAGGTGGCCGGGTTTGTGGCTCAAAACTCAGCGGCGGCATGCCAGCCCTCCTCTGCAGCCAGGGGGGTAATGTCACGTATTACGTGACGTTGGTCTTCTCGTCCTCGATTCGAGTGGGCGCCGCGATGTCACGTAAAGGGGCAAGTGACAGCACTCGTTGAGCAGTGTGGGGGCTAAAAAGTGGCAGGCTCGTAAAGACGGAAGGGGAGGGTTTTGAGCACGGGCTGATGGCGGGGTTCTCGTCGGCGTAGGGCGTGGATGCGCAGGGTTCGGGTGAGAACGTGGAGTTCTGCGCGCACCAGCCGGTGCGGCCAGCCAGGGGCGATCGGGACTTCGATCCCCAGTACTCGGATGCAGCCTCGCGCATCGGTGCGGCGCAAGAAGATGACGCGCTGGGCGGGGCGACGGAGGGTCAGGCGGGGGTCGGCCGCCGCGGGGCGCGGCCAGCGGCGGTGGGCGGCGAGGAAGGCGCGGTTGCGCTGGTCCAACTGTGGGAGATCGCGATGGCGGAAGCGCTGCCAGACTTTGGCTTGCCAGAGGGCATTGAAGCTCTCGACGGCGGCCTGGAAGCCGGTCTCGCGCGGCGGGACAAACACGGGCACGACCCCCGCGGCCAGGCAAAAGCGGATCAGCCGGCCCAGCCGCCGTACGGCGCGGCTGGAGCCCGCAAAGCGCGTGTCGTTGTCCATCTGGAGATAGCCCGGAGCACCCCAGCGCCGCCAATGGGCGGCGAGGGCCGCGGCGATGGTCTGGACCCGCCAGCCGCCGGTCGCTGGCGCGGCCAAGGCGAGCTTGCCCCAGAGGGAGATGGCGGTGAGCACCTCCACCGGACCGACCGCCTGCAGATGCAGCCCCTCGATCACGTCGAGCTGGTCCAACTCGCTCTCCCCGCGCGCCACCTCCGGCAGGTACCACCCCGGCGGGGGCGCGGGCCGTCGCCGCCGGGGTGGGCGCGTCAGGCCGGCTCGGTGGAGGATCCGCGCGATGGTGCGCGCGCTCGGGGCGCGCCCCCCCGCGGTCAATAAGCGCCGGCGGATCGCCTCAGCGCCCACATAGCCCAGCGCGTCATGGTCGCGCAGCCACTGGCGCAGCATCACGATGTGCCGCTCCAACCAGCACGGGGTCCGGTTGACCGGCACCGCCCGCCCGGGCGGGCGGTCGGTCCAATCGACCCGCTCAAGCCGTCGCCCCCGCGCCCGCCGCATCCAGAACCCCACCGTGCCGACACTGCAATGATGCCGACGCGCCGCCAGCCGCCAACTCAGCCCGGCCCGCACCGCCGCGACCAGTTGCCGGCGCGCTACGAGTTTTTTTCACCCCGTCGTTCTACCACAAAATCAAGCCTGCTGGCGGCTCCGTTTCGGCTCGCTCCGCTCGCCTCCACTCCGCCGCCAGCAGCTTCTTTCTCCCATCGAGCGCTCAACGGATGCTGTCACCTATACTGCTCAACGAGTGGTGTCACTTGGCCCGTAATACGTGACATCCTCGGGGAGGCGCCAGCTGGTGCTTGCCTGGCGGAAGAACCGAGTCGATCAGCCATCAAGTGACGCCTGCAATGCACCGACAGG
>DATIWI010000254.1:0-14569 GCA_035519475.1 Opitutaceae bacterium | reverse complement strand
ACGTTTGAGGCGGAGGTGCCGGCGGCGGTGCCTGAAGCCGGCGGCTTCAAGCCAAAAGCTGAAGGCTCAAAGCTCCCCGCAACGGAGCTGCGGGGCTACCACAAGCCCATCATGCTCGCCGGCGGCCTCGGCAACATCCGGGCCGAGCACATCCGCAAGGGCGCGATCCGCCCGGGCGACAAGCTCGTGGTCCTCGGCGGACCCGCCCTGCTCATCGGCCTCGGCGGCGGCGCGGCCAGCTCGCTCGCCAGCGGGTCGGGCGACGCGGAGCTCGATTTCGCCAGCGTCCAGCGCGACAACGCCGAGATGCAGCGCCGCTGCCAGGAGGTGATTGACCGCTGCTGGGCCCTGGGCGAGCACAACCCCATCGCCTTCATCCACGATGTCGGGGCGGGCGGCCTCTCCAACGCCCTGCCTGAGCTCGTCCACGACGCGGGCCGCGGCGGGCGCTTCGACCTGCGCCGGATCCCGAACGACGAGCCCGGCATGAGCCCGCTCGAGATCTGGTGCAACGAGGCGCAGGAGCGCTACGTCCTGGCCGTCCCCGCCGCCCGCATCGAGGTCTTCGAGGAGCTCTGCGCGCGCGAGCGCTGCCCGTTCGCCATTGTCGGCGAGGCCACCGCGGAGCCGCGGCTCGTCCTGGCGGACCCGCATTTCCGAAACACGCCGATCGACCTGCCGCTCGAGACGCTCCTCGGCAAACCGCCGCGCATGCACCGGTCCGATACGACGCTGCGCCGCCCCCTCCGGCCATTGGCTATCGGTGATCGGTCATTGGCGAATGCAGTCCGCCTTGTCCTCGCCCACCCGGCCGTCGCCGACAAGACCTTCCTCATCTCCATCGGCGATCGCACCGTGGGCGGACTCATCTGCCGCGATCAGATGGTGGGCCCCTGGCAGGTGCCGGTGGCCGACTGCGCCGTCACCGCCGCCGCCTTCGACGTCTACACGGGCGAGGCCATGGCCGTGGGCGAGCGCACGCCGGTCGCGATCAACCAGGCCGCGGCCGCCGCCCGGCTCGCGGTCGGCGAAGCGCTCACCAACCTCGCCGCGGCCCAGATCGGCGAGCTCGGCAAGGTCAATCTGTCCGCCAACTGGATGGCCGCGCCCGCCGTCCCCGGCGACGGCGCCGACCTCTATGCGGCCGTGCACGCCGTCGGCATGGAGCTCTGCCCCGCCCTCGGCATCACCATCCCGGTCGGCAAGGACTCGATGAGCATGAGCACCGTCTGGCGGGACGGCGGCGGGGAGAAGCGCATGACCGCGCCCGTCTCGCTCATCGTGTCCGCCTTCGCGCCGGTCACGGACATCCGCCTGGCGCTCACGCCGCAGCTCCATTTCGATCGTGTCACAGAGAACACCGAGAACGACACGGAGCACACAGAGCCCGGAGGCCTGAATTCAGAATCCTCTGTGCGCTCGGGATCGTCCTCGGTGAGCTCCGTGACCGAGGGTGCCGGCAGGATCGGAGAAACGGTCTTGCTCCTGATCGATCTCGGCCGCGGGCAAAACCGGCTCGGCGGCTCGATCCTCGCGCAGACGCTTGCCCAGACCGGGACCGATGCGCCCGATGTCGACCGCCCCGCCGATCTCACGAACTTCTGGAACGCCATCCAGAAACTGGGCCGCGAGCAGAAGCTCCTGGCCTATCACGACCGCTCCGACGGCGGCCTGCTTGCCACCGCGGTGGAAATGGCCTTTGCGGGGCATGTCGGCGTCGATCTGGACCTTCCCGCGGCGTCGGACGCGCATCGGGGCCAGTTCGTTGGATCGGGGAGCGCACGCGGCTCGCGTGCCGCCTCGGGCGTCCCGCCCGAGGCTTCAGTCCTCGACGCCTTTGCCCAGCTTTTCGCCGAGGAGCTCGGCGCCGTCGTTCAGATCCGCACCGCTGAGCTGGAGCCCGTCACTGCCATCCTTCGCGCCCACGGCCTCGACACCTGCACGCACCGCGTCGGCACGCTCAATCGCTCCTGCCGGCTGGTCGTCCGGCAGGAAGGCCGCGTCCTGCTCGACGAGGATCTCTTCGCCCTGCGCGCCATTTGGTCCGACGTCACGCGCCGCATCTCCCTGCTGCGCGACAATCCCGAGTGCGCGGAGCAGGAGTACCGGCTGAAGCTGGACCCGGCCGATCCCGGCATCACGCCAAAGATCACCTTTGCGTGGAATTCTGCTCCGGGGGGCGCACGCGGCTCGCGTGCCGCGGACGGCGTCTCGCCGGCCGCCCTGGGTGAACCGCCGGGCGAGACGCCCGGCAGAGCCCGCGGGCCGCGTGCGCTCCTTCGCCCCTCGATTGCCATTCTCCGCGAGCAGGGCGTGAACGGCCAGGTGGAGATGGCCGCCGCCTTCACCCGCGCAGGCTTCCGGGCCTTCGACGTCCACATGACCGACATTCTCAGCGGGCGCGTCACGCTCCGGGATTTTCGCGGGCTCGTGGCCTGCGGCGGTTTCAGCTACGGCGATGTGCTCGGCGGCGGCGAGGGCTGGGCCAAGAGCATCCTCTTCAACGCGCGCGCCCGCGCCGAGTTCGCCGCGTACTTCGGGCGCGAGGACGCCTTTGCCCTCGGCGTGTGCAACGGCTGCCAGATGATGAGCGCGCTCCGCGCCATCATCCCCGGCTCGGATCACTGGCCGCGCTTCGTGCTCAACCAGTCGGAGCGATTCGAAGCCCGCTTCGTCTCGCTGCGGATCGACCCGAGCCCCAGCGTGCTCTTCGCCGGCATGGAGGGCTCGGTCATCCCCATCGCCACGGCGCACGGCGAGGGCTACGCGGAATTCGCGAGCCCCGCGGCCGCCGCGGCCTGCTCCGATTCGGGCCTGGTCTGCGCCCGGTTTGTGGACCACCGTCACGCCGTGACCGAAGCCTATCCCCTCAACGTCAACGGCTCGCCCTTCGGCATGACCGCCTTCACGACCACCTCCGGCCGCGTGACGATCCTGATGCCGCACCCGGAGCGGGTGTTCCGGACCGTCCAGATGAGCTGGCATCCGCCCGGCTGGGGCGAAGATTCCCCGTGGATGCAACTGTTCTACAATGCCCGTTCCTGGGTGGACGCGACCGCGCCCTGAATCTTCCACGACCGAACCCGTGCGAACTTCGATCCCCTCGTCGCAACTTGCGATCACAAGCGATTCGCCGTGTTTTCAAAATGTCATTGCGAGGAGCCCCGCCGCGGCGGCGGGGCGACGACGCAATCCAGCCCGCCTCCGTTCTCCGAACTTCGGCGTGGCTGCGCTCACGTGTCGGCCCGGGCCGAAGCCTCAGCGAAGGCTGGCTGGCCCCCGACCGCGTCGGAACTGGATCGCCACGGCCCGCTCTGCGGGCCTCGCGATGACAAGATGGCCTGAGGACACGCCCCGGTAGTCCAAAGGTTGAATCTCGATCCCCTTTGCCATGAAAACGAAGCTAATCCTCCCCCTCGCCGCGGCCCTGCTGGCGGCTGCCATCCTCCCCGCCCAGGAACCGGCGAGCGAGTTCGTCGGCCTCGCCAAAATCCAGCCGGGCCTCAAATCCCGGCGCGTTTCCAGTTATGATCGCACCGGCGGCAACGCGGACAACGTCAGCCGCGTTCCCGACGGCGCCAAGGTGAACATCATGGACGTGAAGGGTGCCGGCGTCATCACGCACATCTGGCTGACCCTGGCGCCCGGGGCGGACACGCTCAACCGCAACGACGTCATCATCCGGATGTATTGGGATGGCGCATCCTTCCCCTCCGTGGAGGCGCCGATCGGGCCGTTCTTTGGCAACGGTTGGGGTGAAGCCTACAACTTCGTGAGCGCGCCGCTCGCGGCGACGCCGGGCTGGGGCCGGTCCTACGTGAGCTACTTTGCGATGCCCTTTGCCGACGGCGCGAGGATCGAGATCGAGAACCAGAGCGGGCGCGTGATCGACGCCCTCTATTTCAACATCGACTACGAGGAAGTAACGCAGCTGCCCAAGGACCTCGGTCGCTTCCACGCCTGGTACAATCATCAACTCACGGAGGCCCTGCCCGGCGGCGAGAACGAATGGGGGCTGCTGGGCCCGTCCGGCAAGAACACTGACGGCCGCCGCAATTACGTCTTCGCCGACATCAAGGGCCGCGGCCACCTCGCCGGCGTCAACTACTACGTCAATTGCCCGAGCACGATGTGGTACGGCGAGGGCGACGAGATGATCTTCATCGACGGCGACACCCAGCCCACCCTGAACGGCACGGGGACGGAGGATTACTTCAACACCTCCTGGTCGCCCAAGGAGCTTTTCCAGCACCCTTACTTCGGTTATCCGCGGGTGAACAACGAGACCGGCTGGCTGGGGCGCACCCATCTCTACCGCTTCCACATCGCCGATCCGATCTACTTTGAAAAATCCTGCCGCTACACGATCGAGCACGGCGACAACAACAACCTGACGCTCGATCTCGCCTCGGTCGCCTACTGGTACCAGGACACCGCCCATCCCCTGCCGCGGTCATTCACCAAGGCCGAGCGTCAGCCGATGCCCGCCATCACCGCGTCCGACATTCATCTCTGGCGGGACGCCTGGCGCAAGGCGCACGGCAGCAGCCCGACCCTCTGGGGCAACGAACGCCAGCCGTAGCCGGCCGCAAATCTTCCCCGGCGGCGAGGTCGCCGCCGGTCAGACTGCGGCGCTACAGCGGTTGATGTAGTGTCAGGGCCGGAAACCTGCCATTGCGAGGAGCCTCGCCGCAGCGGCGGAGCGCCGACGCAATCCCGCCCGCCTTCGTTCTCCGAACTTCGGCGTCGCTGAGCTCACGTGACGGGCCGAACCGAAGCCTCAGCGACGGCTGGCTGGAGCCCGACCGGGTCGGGGCTGGATCGCCACGGCGCGCTTCGCGCACCTCGCAATGACAACCGAAGGGGAGTAGCTACAGTTCAGTTCAAACGGCGCTAGGCCGCGCTCCAATTGCGCCGGAAGTTGTCGCCGAGGTCGAAAATGAAGTCCTGCACGAACGACACCTTCCCTCCTTTGATGGTGACCACCGTCACGCCGCTGTTCTGCCCCGGCCGGCCTTCCCGGTTGACGAGCCGGATGTCCCAACGCACCGCGACCACGTTGGTGCCCCGCAGATCGAAGAGATTGCGGACACAGATGTCGCGGACCTCGAACTGGATGGTTGGGAACTGCTCGAAGAAACGCCGGAACCAGCCCTCGACGGCCTTTCTTCCCTCAAACCTGCCGCTTTCCGGAATATCGCCGGGGTAGACAAAGGCTGCGTCTTCCCGCCATGCCGACATGAACTCCGCCAGGTCGTGGCGGTTCAGCGAATCAAAGGCGCCCGCCAGCGCCCTCTTGGCCATCAGTGCTCCGATCATACAGGCCTCCTTTCGGTAATGCGCTCTCTGGGTCCGACCGCGCCTGCCAACCCGAGGATACCGGTTGTACTCCGGGAGTCGTTTCCTGGTCGCTCCACGGCATGATTGCGTCGGAATCGCCGGGCAGCCGGCGTCTGGCCCGACTGAGCAAAGCCGAAGACCCGCCGGGGGTCAATCGCGCGGCGAAGCCGCCGCGGCTTGCCTTGCCCGCAACACCGCTGTTGCCACGACGCGCTGCAAGTGCTGAACATCCCCACATGCCCCGCCGTTACCCCCGTCTGATCGCCTTCGTGGGCAGTGGGCTCCTGCTAGGCCTGGCCCGCGCCACCGAGCCGGCTGCGCCGAGCGCCGCCGCTGCGGAAGCTCCAGCTCCGAGAACCGAGGTCCCCGCCAACGCGCCGGCGGCTTCAGCCGCCACGACCGCCGCTCCTGGCGCCGCGGCGGTTGCAGCGCGCGTCGTCGAGTCCCTCGCGGCGCTGCAGGCCGCCCTCAACGAGGCGGCCGCCGGTGACACCATCACGCTGAAGAACGGCGTGTATACCACGGCGGCGCCGATCACGGTGAACCGCCCGGGCGAGGCCGGCCGGCCCATCACCGTCGCCGCCGAGAGCGTCGGCGGCGCCGAAATCATGGGCACGAACGGCTTCGACGTCGCCGCGCCCGCCGCACATGTCGTCATCTCCGGATTCCTGCTCACCCATGCCGCGGGGGCGGACGCCATCGGGATGGACACCAGCGATGTGCGCTTCACCCGCAACACGTTTCGCTGCGCCGGCGACGGCGCCTATCTCACCGTGGCGGGCGACGATGCGCAGATCGACCACAACGAGTTTGCCCCGAAGACCGGCGCCGGGCCCATGATCGCCGTGACCGGCACGGGCAGCCAGGTCGCGCGGCGGGTCTGGATCCACCACAACTATCTCCACGACCTGGACAACGCCGGGTCGGAGGGCGCCCAGATGATCCGCTTCGGTCTCGCCAGCTCCCACGGCGGATCCGCCGGCGTCGGCCTCGTCGAACACAACCTCTTCGCGCGCTCTCGCGGCGTCAGCGACCTGATCTCGAACCGCTCGTCCGGCAACACCTATCGCTACAACACGTTTCTCGACAGCCCCAACTCGCACCTGACCCTGATGCTGGGCGACGACTGCCTCGTCTATGGGAACATCTTTCGCAACACGGAAGGGGTGCGCATCTACGGCGACCGGCATCAGGTATTCAGCAATTACTTCGAGGGCAATTATGTCGCGGTCGATCTCGGCAACGGCGCGCCCGACGCCGGCGACGGCTCCCCCAACACCCACGAACGCCCGGACAACTGCGTCATCGCCTTCAACACGTTCATCGACAACCGCACGTGCTTCCAGATGAGCCGCCGCACGCCGGTGGCGCTCGGCGCCACCAACACCACCTTTGCCAACAACATCATCGTGGGCGGCAGCGCCGCCGCGAGAATCCGGGGCCCGTACGCCGGCGCCGTTTGGACTGGCAATCTCGTGTGGAACCTCACCGAGGTCGGTGACCTGCCGGCCGAAGGCTACACGCGCGAGGATCCGTTGCTCGCCGCCGGACCCGACGGACTCAAGCGGCCGCCGCCCGCCAGCCCCGCGCTCGCGTCCGCCGTCGGCGCCTTTCCGGCGGTGACCGTGGACATGGACGGCCAGACCCGGCCGGAAAAGAAGGCCCGGGGCGCCGACGAGCCTGGCAGCGAACCCGCCGTCGCGCGGTTGCTCACGGCCAACGAGGTCGGCCCGGCCGCGCCCTGAGCCGGCAGGCTGCGCCAGCGGTGGGACCCGCCTTGACATCGACCGTGCGCGGTTTGAAGTTCCCGTGCACGGTCGCCATGCGAACCCTGGTCATGCTTTCCCGGGTCGGTGCGCTTGCTCTCGCCCTGCTTTGTCTCGGCGCCGCGCCCGGCGGCCTGCGGGCGCAAGCGACGGCGGCCGCGCCCCCGCCCAAGTCCGCCGGCCCGGAGGACCTCAGCCGCGACGAGCTGCTGAAATCGTATCTGCAGATCCGGGAGCAGTTGCATGCGGCGGAGCTGGCCATCGTGAACAACCGCCTCGAGAGCGAGGCCGCGGCCCGCGCCCAGGCGGCGGCGATCGCGGAGAAACTCGATGCCATCAAGGCCGAGATGGCCTCCGAGCGCGAGCGCCAGCAGGTCGAAGCGCAACGGGCGGCGGCCGAACGCGAGCGCCAGCAGGCCGAGGCGCAGCGATCCTATCGCACCGTGCTCTACGTCGCGGCGGCGATCGGCGGCGTGGGTCTGCTGGCGATGCTGTTCACCACCCTGTTCCAGTGGCGGTCGATCGGCCGCATTGTCGAGGTGACCGCCCTGCGCCCGCAGCTGCCCGAGCCCGCGCGGCTCGGATTGTCGCCCGGTGAGAATGGCGCGCCTTCCGGCGAAGCGGTGGCGCTGTCGAACCAGCGGCTGCTGTCCGTGATTCACCGCCTGGAACGGCGCATCGCCGAGCTCGAGCACACGGCGGGCCCCGCCCTGCCGCCGGCGGCGGAAGCGCCGCCCAGGCCGGAACCGACCCGCCGCGCGGCCGCCGCCAACGACCAGGCCGCCCGCGTGACCGCGCTGCTCGGCAAGGGCTGGTCGCTCCACAACCGGAACCGGGCCGCCGAGGCGGTGGCGTGCTACGATGAGATCCTGAAGCTCGACGCCAACCACCCCGAGGCGCTCGTCAAGAAGGGTGCGGCCCTGGAACAGCTGAAGCAGGACCTCGAGGCGCTGCAGTGCTATGACCGCGCCATCAAGGCCGATCCGAAGATGACCATCGCCTACCTCTCCAAGGGCCGGGTGTGCAACCGGCTGGAGCGCTACGACGAGGCGCTGGAATGCTACGAGCAGGCCCTGCCCGCCCGGGCGGAGGCCAAGTGAGCCGGCGGCCGCGCCGCGGCCGGCCACAATCGGCCGCGCCTTGGGCCGGCGGCCCCGCCGCCGCCGCCGGATGGCCGGCTACAGCATCTTCGATCGATCCGGATGCATCGTGTAGCCGGGGTCGCCGACCCCGGTGCCCCGTCGACCACCGGCCTCAGCGAGGCCGGCTACAGCGCTCCGCGTGCTTAACGGAATCCCAACGACGCTAGTTGGCGGCCAGCCGCTCGCGTTCGCGTTCCAGGGAAAGCTGCTGCCTGACCACGCTGATCCGGGCCCCGATCAACGCGCGGTTCTCCTCGCCCTTCGCGGCCAATTCCGCTTCGAGCTCGGCGATGCGCTTTTCGTAGGCGGTGATGCGCTCCTGCAAGGGGATGTGCAGCTGCTCCAGCCGCTGTTCCAGCTCGTGCATCTCGGCCTCGGCCTTCTGCTGCACCGAAAGCATTTCCGCCCGCTGGTGGAACATCGTCTGGAAAACCTTCTCGCGCATCCAGCCGAGCACCCCGGAGCGGATGGCCGCATGGGCCCGCTCGGCCCTCCCCTCGGCCGCCAGGGCCCGGCTCCGCCATTCTTCATCCGCCGTCCCGGCCGGCAGGGCCTTCTGTTCTCCGCTGGGCAGGGCCGGATTTTCCATCGCCGGGAGGAGGGCGGTGGCGAGCCGGGCGCGCAGGCGCCAGAAAACCAGGACGACCGCCAAGCCCAACAGCGCCAGACCCCCGGCAATCCACTTGGTCTGCTCCGCGATCTGGCCGGCGACGGTCCGTTCCTGCTCCAGTTTGGTCTGCAGGGTGCCGATCAGGCTCTTTTCGCGCAGCACCGCGAGCGCGTTCAGCGCCCTGCGGTCAATCGTCTGCCCTTTGCGCACCACCACCTGCGCCGCCTCGTAGGTGTCGTTGACCGTCACCCCTTCCAGCCGGCGATCGCGCAGGACCGCCGTCAGGCCGGGATCGGCGTACGCGTTGACGCGGACGAACGACTCGGCGAACCGGCCCATCTGCTCCTGGCCGGCCGGAAAATAGGTTTCCACCAGGCGCCGTGCCCGCCAAAGGCTGATCACCCTGCCCGCCGAGACGCTCACTCCCTTGCTTTCCAGCTCCTGCACCGTCGGCAGGTCGTCAGCGCTCTTCACCGCAATCAACCGGACGGATTGATTCGGGGGCACCGGGTTGTCCGTCTTGTTGCCCACGATGGGCTGGGCCATCACCTCCCGCAGCGGCCGGAGCAGGGTCAGCACCACGGCCTCGTCGCTGCCGCCGAGGGTCCACAGCGGCCCGAGCTTGTCGATCGGCAGGTCCTTGGGGAACTCGCTACCCGCCTCCTGAATCGCTGCCTTGACCGCGGGCGAGTCCAGATCCGCCAGGCTCGGTGCGCGGTCGGGCATCGCCGCGCGGAGCGCCGCGAGGAACCTGGCCCGCGCCGCGCCGACGCTTCGGCGCAAGTCCTGCTCCGCGTCCTCGGCGCTCTGCGGTGTCCGCCGGACCACGAAGGGGGCCTGCAGCGCCACCTTCTTCTTCAACTCGTCGGTGGCGTCGGGGTTCACCACCTGCAGACGCACCGGCGTGACCACGTCCTCCGCCGCCACATCGCCCAGCTTGTAGTCCGGCACGGCCGCGCGCGCGCCCGGGCGGGGCAGCAGCAGGGCCGCCCCGAGCACGATGACCGCCGTCCAGGCGCCGGGCGCAATCACCGGCCGGTGGCGGGCCGGTCCGCCGACAGGAGGTGGTCTGCGTGCGACGAAAGGTGTGCGCCCTGGGTTTCTCACCGAAGCAGCATCTGGATGGTGCGACCTTGCTGGTCCGCCACGGGGAAGTCAAACCCTCGAGCGCCCCGTCCGGCCGGCTGCGCCCGGTCCGTCCGGCGCGGCCCCGCCGTCGGATGCCCGTTCAGCGAAAAGCTGCCCGCCGTGCGAGTGCCGCCCGCCGCGCGCCCGCGAGCAGCGCCAGCGCCGCGGCCAGCCACGGCGCCATCGCGCCGCCCCCACCCCCGGCCGTCGCCGGCGCTTCCACCACCGCCGGAGGGTTGACGGTGAGCGACGCGGGATCGCTGGCGACCGAGCCCGCGGAGTTGGCGCTCACGCAGCGGAAGTGATCGCCGGACATCGTGCTCGCCGTCGGGTTGACCGTCAGCGTCGCGCTCGTGACGCCGGCGTAGCTGCCGCCCTCGGTCAGGTTACCCCAGAGGTTCGACCCGGCGGGTATCCACTGCCACTGATAGGTCGGCGGCGGCTTGCCGATCACCGCTACCGTGAAGCTGGCGCTCGCGCCGCTGGTCACGGTCCGGTCCTGCGGGTGAGTCAGGACCGACGGGGCGGTGATCGGAAACTGCACCACGATGGGACTGGAAACGGCCGCGCCCAGGGCGTTGGTCGCAACTAGCGTGTAGCTGCCCTCATCGGCCGGCTCCAAGTGGGCGATCCGGAGCGTGCTGCTGGTCGCGCCGGTGATGTCGCCGCCGTCGGCGAGAGTCATGCCGTCCTTGCGCCACTGCAGGACCGGCGCGGGAAAACCGCTCACGCTCGCGGCCAACACCGCCGTGCCGCCCAGCGTCACCGTGTCCGCGCCGCTGACGGGCCCGATGGCCGGGGGCGTGTAGGCGGCGTCGCCGAAGCCGACCGCGGCCAGATAGTCGTTGAGCGGACCCATGAAAAGGTCGGGCTGCCCGACGATGCTGTGCCCGTTGCTCCCATAGGGCGGCAGCATGAGCAGCGCGGCGGCCCCGCCGGCGGCGGTGAAGGCGTCGAACATCCGGCGGGCGGTCGGGCCCGAGATCGACTGGTCGTTCTCAGCGTAGATCCAGAAGGACGACACGAGGGCGTGCGCGCCGAGTTCGCGGCAGCCCGCCACCCAATGGTCCTGCACCGCCGGCGTGACGGCCCCGGTGCCCATCAGGCGATAGTTGGTGCCGCCGCTGATGTTCACCGCCCCCAGAACCCCGTCCATCGGCACGTTGGTGCAGGCGAGGACCACCCAGCCGCCCTGGGATTGCCCCATCACCACGACCCGGTCGGGCATCACGAAGTCCCGCGTCCGCCAGTAGGCCACGGCAGCCGCGAAATCCTTGGCGCCCTCCAGTCCGCTCAAGACCGCCGTGTCCTGCAGTTCCGAGTCCGGCCCGTCCGAGTTGCCGTAGCCCCGCCGGATGATGTAGGCGACGACGTGGCCCTCGGCCGCGAGCGCGTTGCACAGATCGCCGTACCAATTCACCGTGTTCGGATCGCGCGCCGGGAACATGCCGGCCCGCCCGTGGCTGAACACCACCAGGGGTCGCCGTCCGGTGACGCTGGGCCGGTAGAGCATCGCTTCGAGCTGGTAGTCCCGGCCCTCAATGTGCGCGGGAAAGTACAGATGCTCCTGGGTGACGGCGTACGCGGCCATTCGCGGTTCAGCCAGGGTTTGCAGTTCCGACTCCCCTGCCCGCTCAAGCGCCCGATCCCGCCGGGCGCCGTTGCCGCGGAAATCAGCCGCATTGTCGCGGGCATCCTCGCGGCCGGCGTCGGCGGCCCCCTGCCGCTCGGGCCGGGAGTCCCCGCCGGGCGCGTCGGCCCCGGGAGACCCGTCCGCCCGCTGGTCATCCGGTTTGGCCGCCACAGTGGCCACGGCGACCTGTTCCGCACCGCCGCCGCCCGCGGTCGCCACATCGGCCACCGCGCGAAGCCGGCCTGCCTCGCGGGCCCGCCGCGGCGCCGCCGCCGGCTGGCTGTCGGCTCTGTCGACCGTGGCCGGGTGATCGCGACGCGCCACCGGCTCGGCGCTGGCGGCGGGCCGTTCGCGTGCAGGCGACAATGCCAGGGCGAGCGCCGCGCAGATAATCCAGGGGAAGACGGTGACCATTGGGGAGAAAGGCCGGAGCGCCTCCGCGGACATCGCCGCGAAGGACTCCATCTCCCGGAATAACACCGGCGCCGGTTCCAGTCCCCTCCCGCCCCGGTCGGCAGAGCCGCAACTAATGCGCTCCATCACCGCGGAAGATGGGCGGACGGGGCAGGCGCGCGGAAATCCGGCCCCGCCGTTTGACAGGCGATCCGTGGCGGCTTCGTTAACCGATCGGTTAAATACATTCCAGCTTCCCCGCCCATGTCCGACCGCCTCAGCACCACCTTCGCCGCCCTCGCCGACCCCACCCGGCGCGCCATCCTCGGCCGGCTCGCCCGCGGCCAGGCTTCCGTCACGGAACTGGCCGATCCCTTCGACATGAGCCTGCCCGCCGTCTCCAAGCACCTCAAGGTGCTGGAGCGCAGCCGGCTGATCGCCCGCGGCCGCGACGCCCAGTGGCGCCCCTGCCGGCTCCGGGCCCGGCCGCTCAAGGAGGCCGCGGACTGGCTCGCGGGCTACCGGCGCTTCTGGGAGGAGAGCCTCGGGCGCCTGGATGACTATCTCCAACAACTGCAAAAAAAGGACACCGCCCATGGCGCCAAAACATGAATCCACCTCCACGGACGCCTCCGATCGCGAGATCGTCATCACCCGGGTCGTCGACGCGCCGCGCGAACTCGTCTGGGAGGCGTGGACCAACCCCGAGCACGTCGCGCGCTGGTGGGGGCCCAACGGCTTCACCACCACGATTGAGAAGATGGACGTCCGCCCCGGCGGGGTGTGGCAGCACGTCATGCACGGGCCCGACGGCACCGATTACCCGAACAAGAGCGTCTTCCAGGAGGTTCTTAAGCCGGCGCGCATCGTCATGTCCCACGGCGGCGGCCGGAAGGGTGCCCGGGGCGTGACGTTCGTGGCGACCTGGACCTTCGAGCCGGTCGACGGCAACAAGACCCGGGTGACGATTCACAGCGTCTTCCCGTCGGCGGAGGACCGCGACCGGGTGGTCCGGGAGTACGGCGCGATCGAAGGCGGCAAGCAAACGCTCGCCCGCCTGGCGGGGCACCTGCCCACCATGGCGCCGGCCGGCGGGGAATTCATCCTCCACCGCATCTTTGCGGCCCCGCGCGCGCTCGTCTGGAAGGCCTGGACCGAGGCGGAGCACCTGCAGCGCTGGTTCGGGCCGAAGGGATTCACCATGCCCGCCTGCTCGCTCGATCTGCGGCCCGGCGGGGTCTTCCTCTACGGCATGAAATCGCCCGACGGCCACGAGATGTGGGGCAAGTGGATTTTCCGCGAAATCGTGCCGCCGGAGAAACTCGTCGTCATCGCCTCGTTCTCCGATGCCAAGGGCGGCGTGACGCGGCATCCGCTGAGCGCCCACTGGCCGCTGCAGACGCTGTCCACCATGATCCTCACCGAGCACGAGGGAAAAACCACGCTCACCCTGCGCTGGTCGCCCTATAACGCGACCGCGATCGAGCGCCAGACCTTTGACGCGAGCCACGACAGCATGCGCCAGGGCTGGGGCGGAACGATGGAGCAGCTCGAAGCCTATCTCGCCATGCAGCGGGACACGGCGCCCATCTCCGCCGCAAGGAAAGCCCCATGAACTTGAATCGAACCGCCGCGATCACCCACTTCCTCCTGCGCGTCGTGGCGGGCCTCCTGTTCATCCAGACGGGCGGCCTGATTCTGTTCGGCTGGTTCGGCGGCATGCCGGGCCAGCCGCCGGGCCATCACCCGTCCCTCCTCTCGCAGACCGGCATCGGCGGAATCCTCGAGTTCTTCGGCGGCATCGCGATGGTGCTCGGCCTGTTCACCCGTCCGGTGGCCTTCGTTCTCTCGGGCATGATGGCGGTTGCGTACTGGCAGTTTCACGCGCCGCACAGCCCGTGGCCGGTCCTGAACCAGGGCATGCCGGCAATCCTGTTCTGCTTCATCTTTCTGTTCCTGGCGGCGCAGGGCGGCGGCGATTGGAGCCTCGACGCGCTGCTCCGGCGCAAGCGCGCCGCCGGCTCCCAACCGCGTCCGCCTCCTTAGCCGGAGCAGTTCAGGCCAACCACGGATCTCGCGGATCCGCGCGGATGACTCCAGAGGAAGAACCTGAAGTGATTCGACCGCGTTTTCACTTCACCAAACAGTGGGCTTCGGCCCAAGGGGCAATGTCGTCGACCTCCGATGGATCCGCGTCCATCCGCGCCATCCGTGGTGAACTTCCACGGTACGCTCCCGGCTTAGCCCGGACATTTCACGCGGCCAATGGTCGTGGACACATCCCGCCCTGACGGGCACCCCTCTCCGAGAGGGGATTTTGCAGGCGGCGTGCCAAGTCCCCTCTACCAAGAGGGGTGGCGCGAAGCGACGGGGTGTGTGGATCGGCTATTTGCGCGTATGAACAATGAGGGCTAGCGCAGTTTCGATCCTGATAAGCACACCGAACATTGTAGCCGGCCTCGTCGATGCCGGAATCCCTCTCTAGCCGGAGGCGGCAAGGGAGTCGCGGAGTCGGGTGCGGCGTGCGCCTCCCGCCCCTCAGCTTGGCGTCTTCCCG
>DATIWI010000253.1:0-13952 GCA_035519475.1 Opitutaceae bacterium | reverse complement strand
GTTGAAGAAGGCGGCGTTGAGCGGCATGACCGCGAGGAAGATCATGGTCGTGCCGTGCATCGTGAAGAGCTCGCTGTAGAAGTGCGCGCTCACGAGGTGGTTGTTGGGCACGATGAGCTGGGTGCGGATGAGCAGGGCCTCGACGCCGCCGAGCAGGAAGAAGAAGGCGGCGAATGCGCCGTACATGAGGCCGATCTTCTTGTGATCGACCGTGGTCAGCCACGCCACGAGGCCGGTCTTGGCCGTGGGGCGGCGCAGGAGGGTGACCGGACGGACGCCGGCGGGCGCCTCCGCGCCGATGAAGTTGGATCTGGCCAGGGTTTCCGCCATGGACGAAGGAGCGTGAAGGTGCGGGTGAGGAAGGGTGGAACGGGGCGGTCGTAGGCGCCGGTCATTTCAGGCTCTGCAGGTAAGCGACGAGGGCGTCGATCTCGGCATCGTTGAGATGGATGAGCCGCTGGCCGGTGGTGGGATCGGTGTAGCCGCCGTTGTACATCTTGTTGCCAGGCTTGAAATGGTTGGGATCCGCAATCCACGCGTGCATGCGCCGGGGCGTGTTCTCCAGCGAGCCCGCCGCGATTGTCGTCCGCGCCCCCACGTGGGTGAGGTCGGGACCGGTGACGCCGACGCCCTCGTGGCCGCGAATGGTGTGACAAGCGATGCAGGTCTTCTCCTGGAACAGGCGGCGGCCCTCGGTGATGAGCTGCCGATTCTCGTGCGCCGGATCGGGGACCTGCTTCTCCTTCCACGCCGCGAAGGGATTGGCGTCGAACTCCGGCGAGCCCGCCAAGGCGCCGCCCGCGGTGGTCCGGTAGCTCGCGAAGACCGCATGGGGCCGCGGCGCCGCCGCGGCGGCGTCGGGCGCGACCACGCGCGCGGGCCGCTCCTGATTCGCCAGCCACGCCGCAAACTCCGGGGCGGACAGCGCAATCACGCGGAAACGCATGATGGCGTGCGAATCCCCGCAGAATTCCGCGCACTGGCCGTAATAATAACCGGGCTCGTCGGCCTGCAGCCAGAGGTGGTTGGGGCGGTTGGGAATCATGTCCACCTTGCCCGCCAGCTTCGGCACCCAGAAGCTGTGGATCACATCCAGCGTCCGCAGGGCGATGCGCACCGGCCGCCCGGCCGGGATGACGAGCTCGTTGCCCGTCACGAGCGGGCCGACGCCCTCGATCTGCTCGCGGGGATACTCGAACTTGAACCACCACTGGGAGCCGGTCGCCGTGATCTCGTAGGCGTTCGCCTGCTCGGCTGCGGGCACGTCGTAGGTGTACCCGATATTCCGGAGCGTGGGGAAGGCGATGATGACCAGGCAGAGCACCGAGGCGCTGACGAGGCTGATCTCCACGAGGAAATTGCCGTGGCTCTGCGGCGGCGGCTCGGCGTGCTGGTCGGCGGCGGAGCGCGCCCGGAACCGGAGCGTCGCAAAGGCGAGCACGGCGCCGACCGCCACAAAGATGAAAGCCGTGACGTACACGGTCACCATGAACAGGTCGAGCTGCGCCCGCGCCACCGGGCCCTTGACGTGAAAGGTCGATTGCGGGCCGTCGAGCCAGCAGCCCGTCAACAGGGTGAGCCCACCGAGCGCGGAAAACGCGCAGATGAGCCGGACGAGTTTCGACGGAACGGTCGGGCGACGCATGTCGGAAAGAGAAGGGAAATGCGCGAGGCTGAGCTGGAAAGGCGGCGGGCGGATCGCTCGCGCCGCCGCAGCAATGGATAGCGCAAACTCCCGTTGTCGCAAACGGAGCGACAACAAAATCCATCCGATTACCGCTGTTAATCTTGCGGCGCGGCAGAATTAGGCGCGCCTTCACAGGCCGCGGGATTTTCGCGGAGGGCGGCGGACGGGATTACCGTGGCGCACTATGAAACCCCCGTCCCTCCTCCTCCTGTCGTCCTGCCTGCTGCTTGTCGGTTGCGGCAAGAAGGAATCCGCCGAGGCGCCGGCGGCCGCCGCGCCCAACGGCGCTGCAGTTTTCACGCTCACCGCGGACGACACGATGAAATACAACCTCACCCGGCTCGAGGCCGCCGCCGGCCAGACGGTCCAGTTGACCCTGACCAACGTCGGCACGCTGCCGAAGCAGGCGATGGCGCACAACTGGATCCTGCTGAAACGGGGTGACGATCCCGCCGCCTTTGCCAACGCCGCCGTGGCGCATCAGGCCCAGGATTATTTCCCGCCGGAGCTCGCGAGCGAAGTGCTCGCGCACACCCGGCTGCTGGGCCCGAAACAGAGCGATACGATCACGTTCAAGGCGCCCGCGGAGCCGGGCGAGTATCCGTTCCTCTGCAGCTTCCCGGCGCACTTTCTCACCGGCATGAAGGGTGTGCTCGTCGTCCACTGACGCGGACGACAGGAGTCGAGGGTTCGAGCGCGGCAGGTGTTGAGCTGAACCGCCGAAATCAGGCTGGCTCATCGTCAAACCCAAAACGCAAGACCCCAGACTGCCGCGCCTACCGCGCGGCAGGCCACCACCGGTACAGGAAGAAATAGATCAATACGCCGGTGACGGAAACGTAATACCACAGGGGAAAAGTCCACCGGGCCCACCGCCGGTGGCGGTCAAAGCGCCCGCGCAAGGCCAGCGTCAGGGTCGTGACGATGAGCGGCACGATCACCAGCGCCAGCAGGATGTGCGAGACGAGCATGGCGAAGTAGACGGGACGGATCCATCCCGCGCCGCCAAAGGGCGTGCGCGCGCCCGTCTGCAGGTGGTAGGTCACGTAGCAGGCCAGAAACGCCGCGGACACCGCGAACGCCGCCAGCATGCACGCGCGGTGGGCGGCGACCCGACGGCGCTTGATGCAGAGGAACCCGGCGCTGAGCAGAACCGTGGCCGCGCCGTTCAGGCCCGCGTTCAGCGCGGGAAAATCGTGCAGAGTCATCGGAGGGGGACCACGGATTTCACGGACGAGCCGGGACGGAAGGCAAAGCCAATCATCCGTGGGTATCCGCGGGATCCGTGGTCAGAAAAACACGATCCGATCGATCACGAGCGCGACGAGCAGCAGGGGCAGATAGCAGATCGAGGCGAAGAACAGTCGGCGCGCCGCCGGCTCGCGGGCCCCCCGCCGCAAGAAGGCCAGCGCCCGCCAGAGGAACCACGCCCCGAGCCCGGCCGCGGCCGCGCCGTAGGCGAGGGTGCCGTAGCGCAGAAGGACCGGCAGCAGCGAGACCGCCACGAGCAGCGCCGCGCACGCGAACGACCGCCCGGCGACCCGGCCGCCGCCGGCGTCGCGCGCCGCCAGCATCGGGAAATGGACCGCGACGTAGTCGCGCCGGTAGATCCACGCGATCGCCATGAAATGCGGAATCTGCCAGAAGAGCAACACGCCGAAGAGAATCCACCCCAAGACCGAGATCCGTCCCTCGGCTGCCGCCCAGCCGATCAGCGGAGGCAGGGCGCCCGCCACCGCCCCGATCTCGGTCGACCAGCGCGACCAGCGCTTCGCCGGCGTGTAGAGCGCCAGATAGCACACGATCGTGGCCAGCCCGAAGCCGGCTGACAGGCCGTTCGCTTTGGCGAAGAGCACCGCCAGGCCCGCGCTGCACAGGCTCCACCCCAGCACAAACGCCGAGCCGGTGGCGACCCGGCCCGAGGGAATCGGGCGCATCCGGGTCCGGCTCATGCGCGCGTCCGTGTCGGCTTCCAGCCACTGGTTGAGCGCCGCCACGCCGCCCGCGGCCAGCGCGGTGCCCAGCAACACGAAAAACAGCGTGCTTCCGCTGCGCGCCGGCCCGGCGCCCGCGCCCTGCGGCGGACGCGCCGCGAGGTAGCCGACCAAGGCCGTCAGCACGGACAGGGAACTCAGGCGCGGCTTGGTGAGCTCCAGATAATCGGCGAAGCGGGCGCGCGGGGCCGCGCTCGCGAGCAAGCCGGCCTGCGCTGCCGTTTCGTAGGATGAATTCGCGCCGGCATTCATGCGTGAACTGGGAGATGGCTTGCCGCAGCATTCGTCGGTACCGGCGGACGGCGACGGGTCGTCGCGGCCTCCAGATCATCCCGATGCAGGGTCCAAGTGAGCAGAAACGTCGTGGCCAGGGCGAGCGCGCCGACGAGCACGTGCGCGGTGGTGAGGTACGCGTTGCGCCCCGTCCAGACCACCATGGCGCCGAGGGCGATCTGCGCGGCCAGCAATCCGACCATCAAGGCGGCCAGGCCCCTCCGGCCGGCGCCGGCCCCGCGTCCGGACCACACCGCCGCCGCGTACCAGAGCAGCGCGGCGGCCAGCACGAGCGCCATGGCGCGGTGCGCAAAATTGATGCTGATGCGAAAGTCCCAGTGGGCGGGCACGAGCCCGCCTTCGGGTGTCAGCGGAAAGGTCGGGATCGCCAGCCCGGCGAAGCTGTGTCGCATGACCGCCGCGATGGCGAGCTGTCCCAGCAGCAGCCCGCAGCAGGCGGCGCCCAGGCGGCGCAGGCCCCGCGCGGCTGGCCACGCCGCCCCCTCCACCCAGGGCCGCGACAGCGCGGCGGCAATGGCGATCAGCGTGCAGACGAAGACTTGGGCAAGACCGGCATGGAGTATGGCAAAGAGGCGCCCGACACTGGTGTCGACCGCCGCCAGTTGCTCACGATCGAGCAGCACGCGCAGGCCGCCCACGACCGCCTGGAAAAGGACAAGCGCCACGGCGAAGCCGCCCAGGCGCCGCAGCCAGCGGCGTTGCTCGCAGCGCCAGAGCCACGCCGCCAGGGCGATCGTGATGGTGCTCATGATCGCGGCGCTCAGCCGGTGCGAGTGCTCCGCGAACAGCGCGACGTTTTGCAGCCACCCGGCGGGGTTGAGCGACCCGTTGGAGAGCGGCCAGTCGGGAAACGCCATGCCGGCGCCGATGCTGGTCGTAAACGCGCCCAGCATCACCAGCACGAACACCCACGCGGCACCGACCGCGGCAAACCACGCCAGCGCGGGCTGGTAAGCGGAGCGGCGGTCGGCATGGAGAATTCCCGGCATGGGGCGATGGGCTGCTGAACGGAATGCCAGACCCGGGGTTTGGCAAATTTTTTGACAAATATCCATCGTCGGCGATGGCTGTTGGCTGATGCAGCGGTTTCGGTCGCAGTTCGGACGCGGTCTGCTCGGAGCAATGATCCTCCTGGGCGCAGCTTGCTCGCGCCCGGACAAACCGACGCCGTCGAGTGCTGGGGTCCCGGCCGGGGCCAGCGAACGCTACGCCGTGCGCGGCGAGATTGTTTCGGTCAATCGCGACCGCGGAACGCTGACGGTCGCGCATGAGGCGATCCCGGGCTTCATGCCCGCCATGACGATGGAATTCGGCGCCGCCGACGGCGACCTGGCCAGCGTACAGCCGGGCGAGCGCATCCGCGCCGAGCTCGTGCGCACCGGCGATGACTTCCGCCTCGAGAAGATCTGGCCGGACGACGCGGCGTCCGCCGGTCGGATCGCGACCGCGGCCAACGCCCTGCGGCAGGACACGGCGGCGCGCGGCGCCCGGGCCTACCGCGAGATTGGCGAGAACATGCCGGATTTCGCCCTCTACGACCAGGACGGGCAGGTGGTGCCGGCCAGCCGCTTTCGCGGCCGGCAGATCCTGCTCAACTTCATCTACACCCGCTGCCCGGTCGCGACGATGTGCCCGGCGGCGACGCTGCGCATGATGGCGGTCCAGCAGCAGGCGCGCGCAGCCGGCGTGGCCAACCTCCAGCTCATCTCCATCACGCTCGATCCGGAGTACGACACGCCGGGCGTGCTCAAGCAGTACGCCGCGGCGCGCGCGATCGACACCGGCAACTTCGCGTTTCTGACCGGCCCCGAGTCGGCCATCCGCGATTTGCTTACGCAGTTCGGCGTGATCGCCGAGTTCCAAGACGGGCTGCTGAAGCATTCGCTGGCCACGCTGTTGATCGACGAGAAGGGACGCATCATCCATCGGGCCGACGGTAGCGCGTGGACGGCCGAAGAGTTCGTGGAGAAGATGCGGAAGGGATAGGCAGAAGGGAATTCAACCACGAATTACACTGATAACACGGAGGGTGAACCCGGATGGTCATCCTGAAGGGAGCGGAGGATCCGGATTGATTCCAGCGGCAGCCCTGGTTGGAAGCGGTGGCCCACCCGGAAATGGCACCGCGGCCTGTATTGCTGAGTGTTCATCGGTGTCCATCCGTGTAATCTGTGGTCAAGAATGAGCGTATCTTTGTCCGGCAGGCACCAGGCCCAGATCGCCCTGATCACCGCGGCGGCCGTGGGGTTGTTCGTCGTGGTGCGGCGGCTGCCCACCGGCACGAATTTGAGCCACATGGATTTCCGCGTCACCGGCGGGAACTCGATCGAATTCTGCGATCCCGCAAATCCGGCCTTCATTCCCGTGGTGGCGGTGAAGTCGCCCGTGACCATGGCGCTGGCCATGGACGCACCGCCGGCGCCGGGCCGCCCGCTGCACGTCACGGTCGAACTGCGCACCACGAGCGGGAAGCCGATCGCGCCCGAGGATCTGTTGACCGTCCACGAGCACCGCCTGCACCTCATGGTGGTCGATCCCAGCCTGCGCGACTATGAGCACCTGCACCCCGTGCCCGGGCGCCGGCCGGGCGCCTGGGACGTCATCATCACGCCGCGGCGAGCCGGGCTCTATCGGGTTTTTGGCGATTTCACGCCGGTTGCGACCGGCCGCGGGCTTTATGCGTCGGCGGAGTTCATCGTCCCCGGGACGCCCGACCGCGCGCCGGCCGAAGACAATTGGAGTTGGGAGGCGGACGGACTGCGTTTCCTGCTCGCGCCCGGGGCGGCGCTGCGCGCGCGGCAGATGGTCGACCTGAAACTGACGGTCGAGGCGACGCAGGAGGGCCGGACGGTGGCGCTCGAGCCGGTGATGGGAGCGTACGCCCACCTCGTGGCGTTCGATCGGGACCGGAGCGGTTTCGCCCACATTCATCCGTCACAGGCCGGGCTTGAGCAACGGCTGGATGACCGGCGGCCGCAGCTGGCATTCCGGGTGCAGATCCCGTGGGCGGGGCGGTACGTGATTTGGAGCCAGGTAAAGGTCGGCGGGCAGGAGCGTTTCGCGCCGTTCTGGATCCAGGTGGCGCCGTGAGCGACGACGGCCACGGCTGGGCGCCGCCCAGCAAGAGTTGCGTGCGCGGGCGGATTGCGCCTTAGCATCACGGGATGCCGCCGCCGATTGACAGGGTCGAACCCGGTCTGCAGGCCGATCAGCGCCTGCTGGATCGCGCGTGGCTGCGCATCGGGGTGGGCCTGCTGGTGGCGGGCCAGGCCATGGCGTTCAGTTTCGCGGTCAACCTCACGCCACCCGAGGGCACCGTCTACTGGATCCTGCACGGCGGGCTGATGCTGTCGGCCGTGGGCGTGCTCGTGTTTCTTGGCGGCGATCTCGTGGGCTCGGCGATCCGGGCGCTTCGACAGGGACGGATCAGCATCGACCTGCTGTTCCTGATAACTCTGGCCGGGGCCTTTGGCGGGTCGCTGGTGGCCACGTTCACGCGCACGGGCTCGGTGTATTACGAGGTCGTCGCCATCCTCATCGTGGTCCACACTTTCGGCAAGATGCTGGGCGCGCGCAGCCGGGTGGCGGCGCTGCGGGCCGTCGACGCCACCCGCGAGCGGTTCGAGGAGTGTGACGTGCGGGGGGGCGATGGCACCCGGCGGCGCAAGCGCGTGGGCGCGCTGGCGGCGGATGACCTCGTGCTGGTGGCGCCCGGCGCGCCGATCAGCGTCGACGGCCAGGTCGCGGCGGGCCAGGGCTACGTGCAGGAGACATCGATGACCGGCGAGTGGCGGCCCGTTCGCCGCGGCGCGGGCGACCGCGTGCTGGCGGGAACGTACTCGGTCGACGGCAGCTTCGAGATCCGCGCCGCGCCCGGCCCCCGGCGCCTCGACGCGGTGCTGGCGACCGTGGCCGCAGCGCGCCTGGCGCCGAGCGAGCTGCAGCGGCAGGCGGACCGGTTCGTGGCGTGGTTTCTGCCCATGGTGGCCGGCGTGAGCGCCGCCACCTTCGCGTTCTGGATGGCGCGCGCTCCCTGGGACCGGGCGCTGTTCAACGCGATGGCCGTGCTGCTGGTGGCCTGCCCCTGCGCCGCCGGGCTGGCCACGCCGGTGGCGGTGTGGGGCGGACTGGCGCGGCTCGCGTCCTTCGGCCTCGTGGCGCGTACGGGCGACTTCCTCGATGCACTGGCCCAGTGCGATTTCGCCTGCCTCGACAAAACCGGAACGCTGTCCCGGGAGACCCTCGAGGTGCGGGCCTGGCGCATCGAGCCCGCGTTCCGCGAACGCGCGGCGTGGCTCAAGGCCGCCGTGGCCGCGGCCGAGGACGGCGTGCGCCATCCCATCGCCGCCGCCCTCCGAGAGGAATGTCACGTAATACGTGACATTCCGCACCGGGTGGATGCGGAGGATGGCGCCGGGGTCATTGACGCGATTCCTGCCGGACCGGTCGGGGTCGCGGAGCGGCGGATCGAGCCGGGGCTGGGCGTGGTGGCGCAGGTAGCGGACGAGGCGGGTCAGCCGGTGGAGCTCCGCGTGGGCGAACGGTTCCTGGGTGGAGCGGGGGAGCCGGGAACCGCTACGGAAGCCGCCGGCAAGGAGGTATTCGTTTTCGTCGGCGGCGCTCGCGCCGCGACGGTCGAGGTGACCGAGTCGTGGCGGGAGGGACTGGAGGAAGCGTTGCGCGAGTTGGGCGCGCTCGGCGTCGAGGTGGAGCTTCTAACCGGCGACGCGAGGGCCGTCGGAGCGCTGATGGCGGCGCGCGCGTTTTGCGTCGGAGCAAAGGAAGAGAAATCAAAGCCAGATCGCGGGCTGAAGCCGCTCCCGGCGCCGGTCGTGCGCGCCGGGCTCACGCCCGCCGAAAAGCTCGCGCGGGTCTGCGAGCTGGTGGGCGAGGGCCGCCGGGTGGTGTTCCTGGGCGATGGCGTTAACGACGCGGCGGCCATGAGCGCGGCGCAGGCGCCGATCGCGATGCAGGCCGGGGCGGAACTGGCGCGAGCCGCGGCCATGGCGGTGTTCGCGGGCGACGACCTGCGCTTCCTGCCGCGGGCGGTCCGCGTGGCGCGGGCGGCCCGGCGGAGCATTCATACGAATCTGCTGTTTGCGGCGGCCTACAACACTGCCGGCATGGCGCTCGCCGCGGCCGGCCTGCTGCATCCCGTGGCGGCGGCTTTGCTCATGGTCGGTTCCAGCGCCTTCGTCTCCGTGCGGGCGCTGCGCAGCGTCGGAGCCCGCAACGCGCGGCCGTAGGGCGGGGTGCCCGGGCGCGCGGCGCGGCAATTCCAGCCTTGCGCGGCGGCGGGGCTTGCCGCCAAGGTGACGCGCGTTCCGGCGGCGGAGATGGTGCGCCTCTCGGGCCATTCCATCCCCGGTCGTCGGACCCGCCTCCGCTCCCCGCCGTGCCATGATCAAGGATATCATCGTCCAGCTCTCGGTTTTCCTCGGCCTGACCGCGCTGGTCGGGCTCATCACCTGGCTGCATTGCCGGAAGGCGGCGCGGTCAACGGACACGACCAGGGAGTACTTCCTCGCGAACAGCGGCCTCAACTGGATGTTCATCGCCGGCTCCATCACCCTCACGAACATCAACACCGACACGCTGGTCGGCTGGAACGGCAACCAGATGCTGCTCATCACGTGGTGGGAGCTTTCCGCCGTGGTGGGGCTCATCCTCTTGGCGAAGGTATTTGTGCCGATCTACTACCGGTACAACTGCACCACCGTGACGGAACTCCTCGAACGGCGGTATCAGAACCGGCACATCCGGGCGACGGTCGCGACGATCTTTCTGCTCGGGAACCTGTTCTTGTTTCTGCCGGCGATGCTTTATACCAGCTCGCTCATCATCAAATCGATGTTCGGATTGCCGGCCACGATCGCGGGCATCGACACCATCATCGTGCTCTCCGCCTTCACGGCGGCCGTGGGCGCGGCCTACGCGATCATCGGCGGATTGCGCGCGGTCGCCATTTCCGACACCTACTCCGGCATCATCGTCCTGGGCCTGGCGATGCTGGTGGTCGTCCTCGCCCTCAACGCCGTCCACTGGAGCTTTGCGGGCATCCCGGCGGAACGCCTCACGCTGATTGGCGACAGCCATTCGCTGCTGCCTTGGCCGACCCTGTTCACCGGGATGATTTACACCCAGCTCTATTACTGGAGCACCAACCAGACGATCACGCAGCGGGCGCTGGCGGCGCCGTCGATCCGCGAGGCCCAGAAGGGGGTGTACGCGTCGGCCGCCATCCGGCTTTTCATCATCCCGCCGATGATCGCGATTCCCGGCGTGTGCGCCTACAAGCTCTTCGGCAACCTGGGTGACCAGGCCTATGGCCGCCTGGTCGGGAGCGTGCTCCCGCACTGGCTCATGGGGGCGTTCGCGGCGGCGATGTTCGCGGCGGTGATGACGAGCTACAACGCGACCCTCAATTCGTCCGCCGCCCTCTACGTGTGCGACCTGCACGAAAAGTACGCCGCCAGGAAGGGCAGCCTCGCCAAGCTGTCGATGGGGGTGTCCTTCGGGTTTGCCCTCCTGTCCATCGTCCTGGTGCCGCTGTACGAGGGCGCCCCGAGCATCATCCAGCGGATTCAAAGCTGGCTGGGCCTTTTCAGCATGCCGATCCTCTCGGCGTTCATCACCGGACTGCTCTTCCGGAACGTCGACGCGCGCGCGGTGATCGCGACCATTGTGTTCGGCTCGGGTCTCTACGCCGTCTTCACGTTCGCCTGGACGCCGCTGCACTTCCTCCACCTGATGTTCATCACCGTCTGGGCGTGCGTGGGATTTGCCCTGCTGCTTAACCGCTTGGTTTTCGGGCGCCAGGCCCGGCTGGAAGTGGCCAGGATCGGCGAGATCCTGAAGGCGGCGCTCGCATCCTAGGCGGCGGGCGCTCCGGTGCGTCTGGGGCGGGTGGCGGGTCCCGCCGTGCCTCAGAACTTCAGATGTTTGACGGTGAGGCCCTTGTTGATGAGCTGCTTGAGGGAGTCGATGCCGATGCGCAGATGCATGTCGACATACTCCTTGTCGACCCGCTCATCGCTCTGCGCGGTCTTGATGCCTTCGGGCACCATCGGCTGGTCGGAAACCAACAGCAGCGCGCCGGCGGGGATCTCGTTGTAGAATCCCGTCATGAAGATCGTGGCCGTCTCCATGTCGATGGCCAGGCAGCGGATTCGCCGGAGGTATTTCTTGAAGGCGTCATCGTGCTCCCAGACGCGCCGGTTGGTGGTGTAGACGGTGCCGGTCCAGTAGTCGCGGGCGTGATCGCGGATGGTGGTGGAGATGGCCTTTTGCAGCGCGAAGGCGGGCAGGGCCGGCACCTCGGGCGGGAAATAGTCGTTGCTGGTGCCCTCGCCGCGGATGGCGGCGATGGGGAGGATCAGATCGCCGATCTCCGCGCGGTGCTTGATGCCGCCGCATTTGCCGAGGAAGAGCACCGCCTTGGGATGGATGGCGCTGAGGAGGTCCATGATCGTGGCGGCGGTGGCGCTGCCCATGCCGAAATCGATGATGGAGATGCGGCCGGCGGTGGCGCTCGGCATGGGCTTGTCGCGGCCGTGCACGGGCACGCGGTGCCACTGGGCGAAGAGCTGCACATACCGCTGGAAGTTGGTCAGGAGGATGTGGTCGCCCATCTTCTTCAGCGGCACGCCGGTGTAGCGCGGCAGCCAGTTCTCGACGATTTCGCGGCGGGATTTCATGCGGGATTAAAGCTCCGGGTTTCGCGGTGCACGGTCGGTAGACCGGGCATGCTAACAGAGAACCGGCCCCTGTGAACTGCGAACTGGCGCGCCGTCAGCGCAGTTCCGCCGCTGCGATGTCGTGCGACCAGCGCCGGGTGTTCGACTTGTCGAAACAGGTGATCGTAAGGACCCGGTTCTCCCGCGGGCCGTGGAGCGCGAGCACGCAATAGTTCTGATCGGCCACCAGCGTGCCGGGTAAGCGGTGCGGTTCGGAGGCCCGGACGGTGGTGGCGCCGGTCCAGACGCTGCTGCTGAAGGGCGAGGAGGTGAGTTCGTAGACCGTGCCGGCGTCGCCAAGCGCGGCGCGCGCCAGCTCGGTGAAATGAACATCGCCGGTCAGAAAGACCACGCCGGAAATGTGCTGCTCGCGGATGAACCGGAGGATCTCCTCGCGCTCATGCCGGTAGTAGGCGAACGTTTCGCTGGCGCCGCCGAAATCCGTGAGCATCTGGCCGCCGGTGACGATGAACTTGAACGTGAAATGCTTGAGCGCTTGCGCCTCGAGCAGCGACTGTTTGAGCCAGTCGAGCTGGTGCACGCCGTATTGCGTCTTGCCCGGGTTGTGTTCCGCATCGAGGGTGGTGTCGTCGCGGTACCACCGGTTGTCCATGAGGACGAAGGCGGCATCGCCCCAGTAGAACTTGGAGTAGACGCCGGGATGGCCGGCCTGGCCGTAGGTTGCGTTGCCCCAATAAGTCTGGAAGACGCGGAGGGATTCGTCCTTGAAGGCAAAGCTCTTGTTCGAGTCGTTGCTGCCGTAGTCGTGGTCGTCCCATGTGGCGTAGTGGTTCATCGCGGCGAACAGGGCTTGCAGGTCCGGGGTGGCGCGGTCGTGCTGCGCGCGATACCAGAGGCCGCTGGGCGAATCGAAATCGGGCTCGCGGTAGTACCAGTTGTCGCCGCCCCAGACCATGAAGTCGGCGCCGCTGGCGGCCATGTGGCGGAAAATCTCGGTGCCCTTGCCATAGGGCGGACCGGGGCGGTCATAGGCCGCCTCGTTGAGATAGGCGCAGGAGCCGAAGATGAAGCTGAAGTCGGGCGGCGGCGCGCGCCATTCCCAGAGCGGATGGGTTTTGAACCGGAGCGGATAGGGGAAGGCCTGCCGGACGCCGTCGATGTCAAGCGCATATTCGTAGGTGGCGCCCATCTCGAGCAGCCCGGGGGTGAACCTGGCGATTTGTCCGCCGGCCGGCGTGACGCTCAGATCCGACCGGACGATCCGCTGCGCGGTCGCCGGCTGACCGGCGCGCCAGTATTCCAGCGCGACCTCTTTCGCGCCCTTGGTCTCGACCCAGATGAGTGACTCGCGGTGGGCGGCGTAGCCAAGCATGGGACCGGAGACGAGGACGCCGCCGGCGAGGCCGGCGGAGGCGGAAAGACACAGCACGGAGACGAGCAGAGGCGCATAGGGCTTCATCCCGGCCAGCCTAGGCGCCCCGCGGCAAAAAACGAAAGCCGGAAAGTGACACCCTCGTGGCCACGCGCCCCGCCCGCCGCTTCACGCGCCGACAAGAGCAGTCTCAGCATGGAATGGCTCCACACGCGCGTGCTTCCGCGACCGCCCCCCGGCGTGGCGCCTCGAGCGGACCAGCAGCCCGTCTCCACCAGCCGCCGCCCGCACAGCCACCGCGCCGCTCCCAGCAGGGACAGGGCCAGGAGAAACCATTCCTCAATTGCACCACCACCTCCTCCGCTTGCTGGCGCGGGAGCTGGTGGAATCGGGGCGGCGGCCACCGTCAGCGTGGCCTTGGTGCTGGTCACGCTGCCAAGCGAATTGGTGACCACGACCGTGTAGTCGCCGGCATCGGCGGCCTGCGCGCTGGCGATGGTGAGGGTATTGCCGGTGGCGCCGCCCAGGGTGTGGCCGTTCCGGTACCATTGATAGGTCGGTTCGGGTGCGCCCGCGGCGGTGACGGCCATCATTGCACTGGCTCCGGCGACGACCGACATGCCTTGGGGCTGCACGTTGATGACCGGAGGTCCGGCCAGGCGCCCCCGGCGGATCGTGGTACCGCTCGTCACGTAGAGATTGCCGGCGGCATCCACGGCCACGGACTGCGGAAAGTAGAAGCGGTTCTCGCGGCCCACGCTGTCCGTGCTGCCCGGGGCATCCACGAGGCCCGCCAAGGTGGAGACCGCGCCCGCCCCCGTCACCCTGCGGATGGTCTGGTTGTCGGAGTCGGCGACATACACGTTGCCGGCGGCGTCGACGGCGAGGTTCTGCGGCCCGTGAAAGCG
>DATIWI010000252.1:0-66070 GCA_035519475.1 Opitutaceae bacterium | reverse complement strand
ACCGATCTGAACTTCAGCCAATCGAAGATCGGCTGTGATAAGCGTAAACTGACGTTTACCGACGAATTCAGAGAGAAGGGTCATGATGCCCGGTATGAGTTCTCCGTGGTAATTCAGCGGAAGCGTGATGGTGCGATCGGCATCATCGACCCGGACATCGTCCACGAACCGTAAGCCCTCGTTGCCGCGCCAGCCGTCCCGCCGGACCGCCAGGGTAATCGGCGGGACCTGATCGCCCTCCGCGGGCCCGACCGACCGCGGTCACAGCCGGTATCGTCAGCCGGCCGGCCGCGGGGCGGGCTGCGTGCGGCGCCGTGCGGCACCGGCACCTCATGCCCCCCAGACCTTGAAGTCCTTCAGGATCGAGCCGCCGATGAACTCCCGCAGGATGGAGTTGTCCGGGATCTGGTCGGCGGCCAGGGGCAGAAACCACTCCAGGAACACCAGGAGCCGGCGGGCCTCCACGTACTCCGCGGTGCCGTAGCTCACCTGCCGCAGCAACGGCTCCGCCAGCGGCCCGAGCACCGAGAGTTCGTAGGCCAGCGCGGAGTTGAACATCACGTCGGCGTTTTCCTGGTACGGGAAGATGTGCAGCTTCTCCCCGCGCCGCACCGATTCCCAGCGGCCGATGGTCTCCGCGGCGCTGTAGCCGCGGTCGCGCGCATCCCGCACGATGCGGCGGATCAGCCGGGTGTCGGTGGTGGCGACGCGGTTGTGGCGGTCGAGGTTGAGCTGCGTGAGCGCCGAGGCGTAGATCCTGAAGGATCGCGCCGCCAGCGCCGCGGGCAGCAGCCGCGGATTCAGGCCGTGGATGCCCTCCAGAATGATCAACTGGTCCGCCCCCAGGCGGATCGCCTCCCCCGGCTCCGACCGCCCCTCCTGGAAGCTGTACCGCGGCACCCGCACCTCTTCGCCGGCGAGGAGGCGCTGCAGGTGGTCGGCCAGCTGGTCCAGCTTCAGCGCCTCGATGGTCTCATAATCCAGCTCGCCGCTGGCGTCCCGCGGGGTGCGTTCGCGTTCGACAAAATAGTTGTCCAGCTCGAGCGCGTAGGGCGACAGCCCCAGCGCGAGCAGTTGCACGGCGAGGCGGCGGGAGAAGGTCGTTTTGCCCGAGGAGGACGGCCCGGAGATCAGCACCAGTCGCGCCCGCTCCCGTCGGTCGGCGATCTGGTGCGCGATTTCGGCAATGTGTTGTTCGTGCAGCGCCTCCGACACCAGGATGATCTCCCGGCCACGGCCCGCCTTGATGGCGTCGTCGAGCGCGCCCACGCTGGATATCCCCAGCCGCTCCAGCCAGGCGCCATATCGGCGGAAGGCGGCCAGCAGCTTCGGATAGTCGACCATCGGCGCGACCTTGGTGCCCGCATGCTGCCGCGGGTAGCGTAGCGCAAAACCGCCGTCCATGCCGGTCAGCGCGAACCACTGCAGGCGCCCGGTCGACGGCACCATGAAGCCGTGATGGTAGTCGATGTAGTCGCCCAGGCGGTAGAGCGTGATCGTGGTTTTCCGGCGATGGCGCATCAGCCGGGCCTTGTCGGCGTCGCGCCGGCCCTCGAAATAGGCGATCGCCTCCTCGACCGGGGCCTCCCGCGCATCGAACGGGAGATCCAGCGCAACGAGGCGCCGCATCTCCGCCTCCAGGTCCGTCAGCTCGCCGGCCGTGAAGGGCGCCCGTCCGCTCACGCTGCAGTAGTAGCCGCCCGAGGCGAGCGAATGGTCGATGTAGAGCAGGGCGCGGGGAAACAGCCGCGAAAACGCCGCCTCGAGCAGGAAGGTCAGGGAACGCCGGTAGATCCGCGCGCCATCCGCCTCCGCCATGGTCACCGGCCGGACGCGCGCCTCCATGTCGATCGGATGGGTCAGCTCCCGCAACTCGCCGTTGACCACCACGCCGACCAGCGGCGCCGGCAGCTCGGCGGCGATGGGCTGGAGGAGGCTCCCGACGCTCGCGCCGCGCGGGCCGCGCAACGTGCGCCCATCGGGAAGGTGGATTTCGATCTGGTCGCTGCTGGTGACAAAGGGGCTGTCGTTCACGGAAAGGCGGCGAGGGTCGCACAAGTGCGTCCGCGGCGCAAGCCGAAGGGGCCCCCCGCCACCAGCCCTCGGTTGTCGCTGTGCCCGGTTGCGCGCACGGCCTCCCCTGGCTCCGCCCCGGCGCGCAAGCCCGGTGGTCACGTATCACGTGACGAGTCGACCACTCCTTCGAGGCGGGGTTTCACAGGCAATGTCACGTAATACGTGACATGTTGGCTGGGTTCTCGACCCACAGAGATCCGCGTTCCTCACCCGAGGCGTGGGCAAGGTCCGGCGGGGTGGCGCGGCCCGATGCAGGCGGCCGCCGAAGGACCTTGCGTGGGCGCGGCGAAGAAAACATTGAATGCTCCTGCCGGCTGACCTCGCCATGCGCTTTCGCAACCCGCTCGTTCTCGGCGCCGGGGCCCTGCTCGTCCTGGTGGTGATCGCCGTTTATCACCGCTGCCTCGCGGTGCCGTTTCTGTTCGATGACACGACCGCCGTTGTCGAGAACCCCTCGATCCGCCGGCTCTGGCCGCCGGACGCAGTGCTTCAGCCGCCGCTGATCGGCGGGCCGGCCACCGGACGCCCGCTGCTCAACCTGACCTTCGCAGTCAATTACGCGCTCGGCGGCCTCAACCCTGCTGGCTACCACGCGGTCAACCTGCTCCTGCACGCGGGCAGCACGCTGCTGTTGTTTGGGCTCGTGCGCCGGACGCTCCGGCGCGTCCGCCGCCCGGAAGCGGACGCGACCGTCCTCGCGGCCGCCGTCGCGCTGCTGTGGGGCGTGCATCCCCTGGCTTCGGAGGCGGTGGTCTACATCTCGCAGCGCGCCGAGCTCTTGGTGAGCCTGCTGTTCCTGCTGACGCTGTACGGCCACGCGCGCGCGCTGGATTCGCCCGCGCCCCGGCGGTGGCAGACCCTTGCAGTGGCGGCGTGCCTGCTGGGCATGGCGAGCAAGGAGGTCATGGCGGCGGCGCCGCTGGCCGTGCTACTCTATGACCGCGCGTTTGGCGCCGGCTCGTTCCGCGGCGCGTGGCGGCAGCGCCGCTGGCTGTACGTCGGCCTCGCCGCCACCTGGGGCTTGCTCGGCGCGCTCGTCGCCGCGCAGCAGCAGCGCGGCGGTTCGGCCGGCTTTGGCCTGGGCGTCCGGCCGCTCGACTATCTGCTGACCCAATGCCTGGCGATCGTCCACTACCTGCGGCTCGCGTTCTGGCCGCAGCCGCTGGTCTTCGAGTACGGACGTCCGCTGGTGTCGGCCCTCGCGACGGTCCTGCCGCAGGCACTATTGCTGCTCGCGCTCGGCGCATTGACCGGCTGGGCGCTGATCCGCCGACCCGCGACCGGGTTTTTGGGCTTCTGTTTCTTCGCGATCCTTGCCCCTTCCTCCAGCGTCGTGCCCATCATCACGCAGACGATGGCCGAGCATCGCATGTACCTGCCGCTGGCGGTGCTCATCGCTGGCGTTGTGGCCGGGCTAGACGCGCTCCTGGGGCGGCGGAGCCTCTGGCTCTGGCCCCTCGCCGCGCTGGCGCTGGCGTTCGTCACCGGCCGCCGCGTCAACGTTTATCAATCCGCGCCCGCGCTCTGGGCGGACACGGTGGCCAAGGTGCCGCAAAACGACCGGGCGCACTTCAATCTCGGGCGGAGTCTCGCGCAGGCCGGGCGTCCGGGCGAGGCGCTGGCGCCTTTGCGCGAGGCCATCCGGCTGGCCCCGCAAGACGCCGCCTACCGGGTCGAACTCGGCAACGCCTTCCTGGCCCTGGGGCGGACCGACGAGGCGGCGCAGACCTACGCCGATGGCGTGC
The DNA here is from genome assembly GCA_035519475.1 of Opitutaceae bacterium. GTDB lineage: Bacteria > Verrucomicrobiota > Verrucomicrobiia > Opitutales > Opitutaceae > Fen-1467. The sequence goes on along the minus strand of DATIWI010000252.1, from coordinate 62,249 downwards.
GCCTCCATCCCGGCAACGCCGACCTGCACTACAGCCTCGGCCTGGTGCTGCGCCAGCGCGGGCAAAACGCCGAGGCGGCGGAAGAGTTCGCCCGCAGCCTGCAGGTCGAGCCGGCGCGGGAGGACTGCCAGGAGAAGCTCGCCATGACGCTCGTCGACATCGGCCGGCCGGCCGAGGCCATCGGGCATTTCGAGGCCGCCCTGCGCCTGAACGGCTACAACCCGGACACGCGTTTCAACCTCGCCCAGACCCTGCTCGCGCTACGCCGCGTGCCGGACGCCATCGCCCAGCTGGAACCGGTCGTCGCCGCCAAGCCGGACGATGCCGAGGCGCAATTTGCCCTGGGCAGTGCGCTGGCCCAGGCCCAGCGATGGCCCGAGGCCATCGGGCATCTGGAGGCGGCGGTGCGGCTCGTGCCCGATCTCCCCGGAGCGCGCGAGAGCCTGGAAAACGCCCGGCGGGCCGCGGCCGCGGCGCCGCGCTGATCCCGCCGCGTTGCAGGGCGACGACGGCGGGTGTCGTCAGGGCACGGTGCGGTTGCGCGGGTGAAAGCGCGCGTGCTCGGCGACGCGGCGGTCCGGGGCGACCGCCGTGTAGATCTGCGTGGTGCCGATGTTGGCGTGGCCGAGCATCTCCTGGATGGCGCGGAGGTCGGCGCCGCCGCTGAGCAGGTGCGTGGCAAACGAGTGCCGCAGGAGGTGCGGCTTCACGGGCCGGGTGATGCCGGCGAGCCGCGCGTACTTCCGGATCAGCACCCACAGCATCTTCCGCGAGATCGCCACGCCGCGTTCGCTCAGGAAAAGCTGGCTGCCAGTGCGCGGCTTCACAAAGAACCGGCGGCCCGCCTCGAGGTAGGTGGCGAGGGCGGCGCGCGCCTTGGTTCCGACCGGGACGACCCGCTCCTTCGAGCCCTTGCCAAACACCCGCACGAAGCCGAGGTCGAGGTCGACCTGCTGCAGGGTCAGGCCGGCCAGCTCCGACACCCGCAGTCCGCTCGAATAAAACAACTCGAGGATCGCGCGGTCCCGCAGGGCATAGGCATCGCCGCCCGTGGGCGCCGCCAGCAGGCGCTCGACCTCGCGGGCCGTGAGCGTGCCGGGAATCCGGCGAACCAGCTTGGGGCCGGCGAGCAGTTCCGTGAAGTCGCGATCGGCCAGGCGCTCGCGCACGCGGTAGCGGGAAAACGTCCGCAGCGCGGCAAGCTTGCGGGCCAGACTGCTGACCGCGAATTCCTCCTCGCTCAGGGAATAGATCCAGTCCGACAGCTGCGCGGAGGCGACCTCCGTCCAGCTGCGCACGCCCCGGCGGGCGAGGAAGTGCGCGCACTGCCGCAGATCGCACTCGTAGCCGGCGACCGTGTGGCGCGACAGGCCGCGCTCCAGCTCCAGAAACCCGACAAACCCGTCGATGTCGTTGGCGAACGCGGGTGCCAGCTCCGGAGGATCCGCGGTGGACCCGGGCGCGGCGGCGGGCGGCGGTCGGTCACCCGGCGAGGCCCGGCTCCGCGGTTCATCGCGCGAGGGGCCGCGTTTCATGGAAACCCGGGGGCGTCAGTAGCGCCGCCGGCGGAATGCAGGCGGCGGGGGCGCGGTCTCACGCACCCGGTAGGTGATGCGCGCCTTCTCGAGATCGTAGGGACTCATCTCCATCTTCACCCGGTCGCCCGCGGCGATCTTGATGAAGTTCTTGCGGAGCTTGCCGGAAATATGCGCCAGCACCACGTGCCCATTGGTCAGCGCGACCCGGAACATCGTGCCGGGCAGGACGGTTACGATCTTTCCCTCCACTTCGATCGATTTACCGTCAGACATACAAGGCGCGGCAGGTGCCGGAAGTTCGTTGGTGCATGCAGATAAGTCGGGAGCTAAAAGACTGTTGTAACTGGGTAACACCGAACGTAAGTCAAGGCTTTATCCTCGGCCTCCACTCCCGTCCGCCCCGATGCCTGAGCCCTCCCGCCCCCCCGCCGACTGCCCGTTTAAGAAGATGTTCCCGTCGCAATTGTCGCGCGACGACACTTTTTACATGTGGCTGGCCTACAATCAGGCGATCGACGCCTGGCGGGAGGACGAGGTGCCGATCGGCGCGGTCATTGAACTGGGCGGCGAGGTGGTGGCCGCCGCGCACAACCAAGTGGCGGGGACGCGCGATCCGACGGCGCATGCGGAGATGCTGGCGATGACCCAGGCGGCGCGGGCCCTGGGCGATTGGCGGCTGAACGCGGCCACGCTCTATGTCACCAAGGAACCCTGCCCGATGTGCTCCGGCGCGGCGTTGATGGCGCGGCTCAAGCGGGTGGTATATGCGGTCGCGGACCCCAAGATGGGCTGTCTCGGCAGCGCCGCCGATCTCAACGCCCTGCCGCAGGTGAACCACCACATCGAGCTCGCCCGCGGCGTGCTCGAAAGCGAGTGCCGCGACCTGCTGCAGGCGTTCTTCCAAATGAAGCGAATCGAAGAATGATTCGTTGGCGCAGGGGCCCGCTTGAATTCAGAAGCCAAGAAGCCACGAGGGAATCGCTCCTGGCTTCATGGCTTCAGAATTCCGACGGACTAATCCACCCGCACTGAGGTCTCCCGGTTCTCAGAGTCTCTTCCAACAAAACCCAGCCCGCAGTTGACGGTTCCGCGAGCCGGTGCAAATTCCCTTCCCATCCACATCAACCTCAATCCCTCCCGCCATGGCCTTCGAACTCCCCCGCCTCGCCTACGCCTACAACGCCTTGGAGCCGCACATCGATGCGCGCACGATGGAAATCCATCACACCAAGCACCACCAGGCCTACATCAACAACGCCAACAACGCCCTGAAGGATCAGGCTGCCCTCGTGGCGCTGGACGTCGATGCGCTCATCGCCGATCTCACCAAGGTGCCCGACGCGATCCGCGGCGCCGTGCGCAATAACGGCGGCGGGCACAGCAACCACGCCTTTTTCTGGAAGATCCTCGGGCCGGGCAAGGGCGGCGCGCCCAAGGGGCACTTGGCTTCGGCCATCAGCAGCACCTTCGGGGGCTTCGACAAGCTCAAGGAGGAGTTCACCAAGGCCGCGGTCGGACGCTTCGGCAGCGGCTGGGCCTGGCTCGTCGTGACGTCCGACCGGAAGCTCGCCGTCGGCTCCACCGCCAACCAGGACAGCCCGCTCATGGGCAAGGCGGGCGCCGGCCTCGAGGGCAAACCGGTCATCGGCCTCGACGTGTGGGAGCACGCCTATTACCTCAACTACCAGAACCGCCGGCCCGACTACGTGGCCGCCTTCTGGAACGTGGTGAACTGGGACCAGGCGGAGGCCAACTACCAGGCCGCGCTGAAATAAACCCCGTCCCGCCGTTCGCCGGTTGCGCCATTTCGCAGGGCCGCGCCTTTGGGGCGCGGCTCTTTTTTTGTCCACAGGCGATGGCCGCCTCCGGGTGCTCGCAGGCATTTTCCCATCGCCCTTGCGGTATCTTCCGTTTTTCTGAAGATCCTCTGCCGGTCCAGCATGGAAGCGGATGCGCGCCCCAGCTGACCGTTACGGCGCTTGCCATGAAGATCCCGAGCATCGTCACCCGCGTGCTGCTTCTCACCGCCGGCCTGCTGCCCGCCGCGGCGGAACCCTCCAGTGCCGGCAAGCCGGCGCTGGTTCACTTTTTCCTGCCCGGACGAACCTGGTGCATCGATTTGGACCTGAAGGGCCTCGAACTGCCCGACTTCGAATATCCCATCGATCTGAAGCACGGACGCCTGTCGGCCAAGAACGAGGAGACCGGCTACATGATCACCGCGTCGATCAGTCCGGCCACCAACGCCAACTCGACCGCCAAGGAGCGCAACGGCATGATCGCCCGGCTGCGCCAGGACGGCTACAAGCTGCGGGACCTGAAGACCTACGAGCAGGGGGACCGCGCGTTCCTGGAATACACGCTCCGGGAACTGCCGAAGGAGCTTCCGAACCTCGAGGGCTTCACCCAGCGCAACGGCTTCGCCTTCATTGCACATGACGGCTTCTGGATCGATGTGCACATTTCGTGCACCGTGTTCAAGAAAGCGGACGCCGACAGGATTTCCGCCTATATTTCCTCCCTCTCCCTCAACCCCACCTTCCGGCCAGTATCATTCGATTTCTGGCTGCCGGCCATGATGATGTTCCGCAGCAAGGACTACGCGCCGGCGATCGGTTGGCTCACCCAGGCGCTTGCATGGGACGCTCGGGAGCCGTCGCTGTCCCGCGACCAGCGCCTCGCGGCCACCGACACCCTGGGGATGGCGTACGGCATCTGCGGGATGCTGCCGAAGGCCCGGGAGGTGTTCACCACCGCCATCGCCGAGCATCCGGAGTACCCCATGTTCTACTACAATCTGGCGTGCACGGAGGCAGAGGATGGTAACCTGGACGCCGCCTTGAAGAACCTGCGCCTGGTCCTCGAGCACAAGGCCAACATGATCCCCGGCGAGAAGTTTCCCGATCCGGCGACAGACGATTCGTTCAAGAAGTATGCGAACGATCCTCGCTTCCAAGAGGTGGCGCGAGGATTCGTCCAATCACCCGCGCTGTAGGCCCCCCGGGGCGCAGGGCATGCCGCCCCCCGGCCCAGGTCAGTTCGCCAGTTTCGCCCGCAGCAGCGCGAGGCTGCGCTTCGGGTTTATCAGATGGAGGCGGCCGTCGGCGCTGCGATCGGCGCCGAGCTTGATCAGCTCAATCACCTGCTCGACCGACAGCGTCGGATCGACTGCCAGCAGCTTGCCGGCGAGATTGGCCACGTTGGGCGACGCCATCGACGTGCCGGAGTACTTCATGCGCTCCCCGCCCGGCAGGTAACTGTCGACCTCGTAGCCGTTGGCGTCCACCGCCACGGTCGCGCCATAGCTGGTGAAGGAGGTCTCCTCGCCCGCCTGGTTGACCGCGCCCACCGCGAGCATGTTGGGCAGGTTGAAGCCGGACGGCAGCACCTCGTCGAAGGCGACGTCGTTGTCGCTGTTGCCGGCGGCGACGACGAACAGGATGTCCGGGGCATCCTTCATCGCCTCGTAGAGCGCGTCGCGCCCGATCTTGAACAACTCCCGCGCGAGCTTCTTCCGCTCCTCCGCGGTGCCGCCGGCGCCGTTGAGTTCGAGCGCGTCCTCGACGTCGCGCGGCGAGCCGCCCCAGCTCATGTTCACCACGCGCACACCGTGCGCCTTGAAATAGGCCACGATCGCGCGGTACGCGGCGGCGTCCTTGACCGCCTGCTCCCGCGTCGGCAGCTCCGGGATCTGGTGATAGTCGAACGTGATGCGGGCGACCAGCAGCCGCGCCGCCGGGTTGCCGGCGGACGCGATGCCCGCCACGTGGGTGCCGTGGGTGTAGTCGGCGAACAGGTTGAGGTTCTCGAGGAACGGCTGCACCTCCTCGGCTTTCATCGCCGCCACGCGTCGCTTGACCTCCGCCGCCTCCGCGCTGTCGACGTTCGCGCGGATGTCGATCATGCCCTTGGTGAGATTGCGCATCTCCGGGTACCGCGCGCGCTGGGCGTCATCGAGAGGGATCAGCAGATCGGGCGTGGGGTCGGCGTGCAGGGTGAAGGCGATGCCGTGCACGTCGGCGACGAAACCGTTGCCGTCGTTGTCGCGTCCGTTGGCCTGTTCCTGCGGGTTCGTCCAGAGCTGCTGCGGATAGACCGCGACGTCGACGCCGCTGTCCCAGATGCCCAGGACCACCGGCGTGAGTTTCGGCTCCGCCGCCAGGTCGATGCTCCGCGCCGCCCAGATGTCGGGTTTGACCTGCTTGTGGGCCGCCACATAGGCGGTGAGCGCAGCCACGCGCTCGGCCTTCAGCGGCAGCCAATGGGCCACCGCCGTGCGCGCGCCCACGAGCGCCTGCGCCACGTCGCCGCTGATGGCGCCGGTCTTGTCCACGCCGGGCTGGAGCTGGCTGGACAGGTTGCCGAGCACGAGGGCCTCGGTGCCGATCTCGGCGCTGCCCTTGACCTGCTGGATGAGATCGCCCACGACCGCCCACGGCAGCGCGGCGAGCTTGGCGGCATAGGCTTTCGCAAAGGCCGCCCGGAAGGCCGTGTCATCGGCGGGGGCGGCCCGGCGGGCGGCGATGAACGCCTCGACGAGGAGCCCGGTGGTGAGTTTGGCCGCCGGCTTCTGCTCGAGCGCGCGCATTTCGGCCACCCGCGCCAGCGCGGCGTCGTAGCGGCCCTCGTGGACGTCCATGGTCAGCAGCACGCCCAGGACATCCTGGCGCGTGGCGCGGTCCTGAATATCGTATTCGGCGAGCAGCTTCTCCAGATCGGCGCGCACCTTCGGGGCGAGCTGCTGGTAGACCGCCTCCTGGGTGGCGACATCGGTGACCTTCCCCTTGAATTCGTAGCTGAAGCGCGGGAGCTGGTCCTGCGAGGTGATCTTCGGTTTCTCGGCGGCCATCCCTGAAGCCAGCGCGAGGGCGGCCGCAACGGCGGCGAACAGCGCGAATCGTTTCATGAGACTGCAAACATTAACGCCGCGCCTCCGCGCCGCAACTCTTCGGCGATGGACGGCGATCCGGCGGCCATCACCGGATCGAGCGCCGGCCGGACGGTCACCCGGCGGAAGACCCGCCGGCGGTGTGCTCCACGTTTGGACGAGATTGGGGTGGAGCCCGCTCTCCGCGCGGGCCGACGACGACCATTCGATATCTGCTTTCCGCCCGGGCGGGGCCCTCCGGCATCACTCCGGGCAAGCCGGGCACTCCACGAGTGCCTGCGATCGAGGGATGGCCCCCCGCCTTCGCCCGAGCGCTTCGGCGAGTCAGGCCGCGCCGCCCTAAGAACTCCGCGTTTGTTCCTTCTGGCCATGGCGAGCCGGGCTTTCCAGTTCCCCGCCCGGCGGCGCCGATCCGGCCGGCCGGCAACCGACGGCGCGACGCGAGCGAAGACATGTCAACCAATAGTTGACATGGTCTCCGGGTTATCGCGCGGAATGGTCCGCGTCACGAACCGGCGCGGGCACCCTGCCCGCCACCGCCGAGATCCGGCTAGGCGCCAACCGACGGCGCGACACGAACGAAGAGATGTCAACCAATAGTTGACATGTTCTCCGGGTCATCGCGCGGAATGGTCCGCGTCATGAACCGGCGCGGGCACCCTGCCCGCCACCGCCGAGCGTCTTGTCGGTGGCGTCGGTGGCGTATTTCTCGAACAGCCGGCGCGCCACCTCGATCGTCTGGCCGCGCGGCTCCGCCGGATAGCCATCGTGCTGGCGGGTCCAAGCCAGATCGCCGTCGCGGATGATTGCGCGGACCGATTGAAAATCGAGCGCCTTGCCCGTGGCGAGCGACGCTTGGAGGGCGTCGAGCCAGGTCTGCCAGCGGGCGCGGTAGAAAGTGCCGACCAGACCCGACCACTGGCGGTTGGCATAGTCGGTGACATTGTCGTGACTGGTCCAGGTCGTCAGCAGTTCGCGCGCCCCGACCTCGCAGAGATCCTGCTCGTCCTTGGTGGTGCCGTAGCGGCGGGCGTCCGCCAGCCAGACGCCGAGGAGGAACTCCTTTCGCGTCGCGAGCAGTGCATCGAGGTCGTCAAAGAGCCCGAGCATCCGGCTGCTGAGCCGCCCCACGGCTGGCGCGTCCTTCGCGGCGTACGCCTGGAGAATCGCCCGGTGATAGCGCCCCGCCAAGTCGGCCAGCACCTGCCGGCCCACATCGGCCAGGTCGTAGCGGTAGCCGTCGCTGCCGCCGCACGCCGGCGCGGCCGCGAGCAGCGAGCGCCAGGCCTCGGCGAAGCGGGTGGTGTCATAACCCGGCTCGGTCGATCCCCAGAGGCGCGCCTTCGGATAGGGTTCAAACGACGGGCGCGCACAGACGACGGACTCGACATACCCCTGGTGCGCATAGACCGTTTCCACCTCGATTTGCAGCGCCTGCACCACGGCGGGCGACGCCGCCCCATATCGCCGGTGCGCGTAGTCGCGCAGCCAATCACCCAGATCAGGCGCGTCGCTGCGCCAGGCGTTGCCAAAAAACATCCCCCAAAGCAGCGGCTGCGTCTCGCTGCCTTCCAGCAAGGCGCCGATGCCGCGCATCTGCCCTTTTCCCGGTCCGGCTTCGGCGAGCGCCAGCGCGGGCTTCGCGCGCAGGCCATCGAGGTCGCCCCCCAAGCCGACGTTTCCTCCCCAACTCTGGATCGTGCACCACAGCCACGGGGTGTGGCCGAACTGATCGCGCACCCGCCAGTTCTCCTTGGTGTCGCAGAAGAGGTCGAGCACCAGCAGCCGCGACTTGTCGAGCCCGTCAATCATGGGCTGGCGCGGATTGTCCAGCCACCCCTGCAGCACCCACGTGACGCCGGGACGGGCGCGATCCATGGCGCCGAAGATCGCCCGGCCGCAGGCGGCGAGGTCGATGCCCTCCGTGCTGCCGCCCTCGTGAAACGGGTCGGCATCCAGGTACCCCACCGGGCCCAGGAGCCGTTCCTGCGCGGCATAGAACGCGGTGGCCATTTTCGCAAAAAGCGGATCGAGGGGGTCGAGCATGTCCGGGCGCTGGACTTCATTCCAGTCGCCCTGCGGATGCACCTTCGCCTGGGGGAACCGGGTTTTGAAGTCCGAAGGCACCATGCCGTAATAGCCCTGCAGCACCGGCTCCATGCCGAGCTCGCGCATGCGCGCCACGATCTTCCGGCCGAGCGCCACGCGCCGCTCGATCACCGCCGGTGGGACCGGCCCGCCGTAGTCCTCCATGTTCGCCATGTACTGCCATGGCTGGTGGGACGGCAGGCAAAGCCAGCGCCGCACCTCCGCCGCGGTGTACCCAAACGCGCCATACGCATCGATCCACACCTGCTCCTGCCCCTCGATGACGAGGGCGAGGTTCACCCCCTTGAGGGCGAGGAAATCGAGCTCCCGCTCCCACCGCGGCCAGTCCCACCATGCCATGGTGTAGCCGTGCGTGCAGTAGTTGTACGCGTACCGGAACCGGTGGGGGCTGACGACGCGAACCTTCTGCGGCACGGGCGGCAGCGGCTCCGGCAGGGCGAGCTGGTCCCCGCAGTTCCACGAGATGTCGCCGTGGCCGAATTCCTCGACGTAGCGATTGAGCGCCGAGGCCAGGGCCACGCCGTTGTTGCCGCGCAGGACAACCTTCCCGCCAACTCCCTCGATCTCGAATACATCGCGGCCGCCGTCGGCCGGGATCGTCTCGAAGCTGAAGTGTCCGGCGAGCGCGGGAACGACGCGCTGCGCGAGCTGGCGCGCAGCGTCATCCGGGGTGGCGGGGGCGCCGCGCAGCATCAGAACGGGGAGCAGCGCGGCCGGGAGGAATCGGCGCAGGTTCATGCCGCCTTGGTGGACCGATCGCGCGCCACGTCAAGGCGGTTTCCGCGGGCGCGCGGCGCCGGCGAAAAATGCGGCTGGCCGCGGGCCCCGACTTGTCCGAAGCTCGCGCGGTGGCCGGCCGCGGCCTGTCGCCGCCGGTCCAACCACCCGCTCTCCGCCATGAAATACTCCTATGACGAGCTTGCCCAGATGATCGACCATTCGCTGCTGCATCCGACGATGACGGACCAGGAGCTGGCGGACGGCTGCACGGTCGCGGCTCGCTACCGCGTGGCCTCGGTGTGCATCAAACCCTATGCCGTGCGCCGGGCCGCGGAATTGCTCCGGGGCAGCGGCGTGCGCGTCGGCGCCGTCATCGGCTTCCCGCACGGCAACAGCGCCACGGCGGCGAAACGTCACGAGACCGAGCTGGCCTGCCGCGACGGGGCGGTGGAGATCGACATGGTCATCAACATCGGCAAGGCCCTGAGCGGCGACTGGGCGTTCGTCGAAAGCGACATCCGGGCGGTCTGCGATGAAGCCCACGGCCGCGGCGCCAAGGTGAAGGTCATTTTCGAAAACGACTACCTGGCGAACGGCGGCGCCGGCTTGGGCGGCGACGATTTCAAGCGGAAGCTCTGCGAGCTCGCCAGCGGGGCGGGCGCCGACTGGGTGAAGACCTCGACCGGCTACGGCTTCGTCAAGGGCGCCGACGGCAAGTACTCGTACCAGGGCGCGACGGAGCACGACATCGCGCTGATGCGCGCGAGCTGCCCGCCGCAGGTGCAGGTCAAGGCCGCCGGCGGCGTGCGCGATCTTGACGGCCTCATCCGCATGCGCGAGCTGGGGGCCACGCGCTGCGGCGCCACCGCCACCGCCGCGATCCTCGACGAGTACCGCCGCCGCGCGGCGGCCGAAGCGGCGCGCCTCCAGCCCGCCAAGTCAGCCTGAGGCGGAGGGCAGGCTGCCGCCACCGGCAAGTTGGAGCAGCCGAAGTCACGAGGCTGGGTCCAACGGTACGACGTGGTTCCAGGTTCCTGACCAGCTTTCGCCCAAGCGCTTCAGTCTTCGCCGGTCTTCGGCGCGACGAGCCGGCGGGGCCGGTGTCGGCTGCCACCCGCAACGCCGCGTCCTCCCGGGTTCCTCGAGACGCGGGGCGGGCCGCCGCGCCCGCCTCCGGGTGCGCGCGCTCCACGCCTTCCGGTCTGGCACGGCCGGGGGAACGCGGGAAATTTGATTATCGGGGCCTTTCGATTTATGGTGGAATCCTACCCCTCGGAGCCATGGTTCAGTTGAGCCCCAAAGCGCCCGCGCCGGTGCTGCTGCTGCTGCACGGCATGTTCGGCCGGTCTGGCGATTGGGGGACCTGCGCGGCGCGGCTCGCCGCCCACTGGCGGGTGCTGGCGCCGGATCTGCCCGTGCTGGACCTGCCGCGCGAACGGACGGGCGTGCACAGCCTCGTCGATCACGTTGAATCGTTCATGGACCGTGAGCAGGTCGACCGCGCTGTCATCGCCGGCAATTCACTAGGAGGGCACGTCGCCCTGGGCCTGGCCCTGCGGAATCCCCGGCGCGTGGCCGCACTCATTCTGGCGGGCAGCTCGGGGCTGTTCCGCCGCGGCTTCGAAAACGCCGTGCCGCGCCGCCCGAGCCGGGAATGGGTCGATCAGAAGATCCGCGAGGTGTTCTTCGAGGACCGGCACGTCACCCGGCAGCTCGTGGACGAGGTCTATGAGACCGTGAACAACGCCCAGCTGATCATGAAGGCCATCCGCATGGCCCGGTCGGCCAAGCACGAGAACCTGGGTGGGAACCTCCACCACGTCTGCTGCCCGGTGCTGCTCGTGTGGGGCAGCGAGGACCGCATCACTCCGCCCGCCACCGCGCGCGAGTTCAAGGAGCATATCCCGCAGGCCGAACTCCATTTCATCCCGCGCTGCGGGCACGCCCCCAACATCGAACGGCCGGACGCGCTCAGCCAGATCGTCGAGCGGTTTCTGCAGCACAACTTTGGCCATGCCTACGCCGACCTCGCGGCCAGCGAACGCCGGTGATTCGCCGGGGGCCGGCCCCGGCGATGACACCTTGATCGAGGCGCGCGACCTCACGCGCCAGTTCGATGCGGGGCGGGTGCACGCGTTGCGCGGCGTGACCTTCACCATCCGCATCCACGAATTCGTCGCCATCATCGGACCCAGCGGCAGCGGCAAGTCCACGCTGCTGCAGATCCTCGGCGCGCTCGACGCGCCCACCAGCGGGGACCTCGCCTTCCGCGGACAGTCCGTGCCGGCCATCCGCGACCTCGCCGGCTTCCGCGCGCGCACCATCGGCTTCATCTTCCAGTCCTTCCACCTGCTGCCGACGCTCACCGCGGTCGAGAATGTCCAGATTCCGATGTTCGAGATGCCGTGGCGGGCGCCCGAACGGCGCCGCCGCGCGGCGGAACTCCTCCAGGCGGTCGGCCTCGGCGATCGCCTGGGCCATCTGCCCGCACAGCTGTCGGGCGGGGAACGCCAGCGCGTGGCCATCGCCCGCAGCCTCGCCAACGAGCCGCAGCTGCTCCTCGCCGACGAGCCGACCGGCAACCTCGATAGCGTCAGCACGCAGAACATCATGGAGTTGATGGGCGCCCTGCATCAGCAGCGCGGCATGAGCCTGATCGTCGTGACGCATGATTCCGACGTGGCTGCCTGCGCCGGGCGCACCCTGCGGATGCGCGACGGCCGCATCGTGGCAGACACCCTCTGGGCGGGGGGCGGGCCATGAACTTCCTGACCCTGGTGGGCAAGAATCTGCTGCGGCGCCCGACGCGGAGCCTCCTCACCATGACCGGCATCGCCGTCGGCATCGCCGCGGTGGTGGCACTCTCCAGCATCGCGTGGGGTTTCCAGCGAAGCTGGGCGCAGGCCTACACCGCCCGCGGCACGGACTTGATCGTCACCCGGGTCACCAGCCGCGATCCGCTGCCGCCGCCGTTCGGCGACGCCATCAAGGACGATTTGCGCCGGCTGCCGCGGGTCCAGGGTGTCACCGGTTTGCTCAGCGACATGGTCAGCATCGAGGACGCGCCGACGGTGCTCGTGTTTGGGTGGGAGCGGGAGGGCTTCCTCTGGGGGCATCTCAAGCTGGCCCAGGGCCGCTGGCCCGCCGACGACAGCGAGAAGACCGTCGTGATCGGAACCGTGGCGGCCGAGATGCTGAAGAAGTCGGTCGGCGACACGCTCCACATTGAAACCGACGATTTCCGGATCTGCGGCACGTTCACCAGCGCCGCCTTCGTGGAGAACGGCACGGTGATCATGGCCCTGCGGCAGATGCAGCGCGTGATGGACTACGAGGGCAAGGTGAACTTCCTGAATCTCAAGCTTGCGCCCGGCACGACCGACCGCGAGGTCGAGGCCCTGCGCCAGACCATCAAGGCCCGGTTCTCGGGCTATAACGCGTTCACCGGCGGCGAGGTCGCCCAGAACAACACGGCCATCCAGGCCGCCAAGGCGATGAGCTGGGCGACTTCGCTCATCGCGCTGGTGGTCGGCGCCGTGGGCGTCACCAACACCATGCTCATGAGCGTGTTTGAACGCATCCACGAAATCGGCATTCTGCTCGCGATCGGCTGGCGGCGGCGCCGCATCATGCGGCTGATCCTCTCCGAGTCCATCACGCTCAGCCTGGTCGGCGGCCTGATCGGGATCCTGCTGGGGCTGGCCGCGGTCAGCCTCCTCCAGGCCACGCCGTGGATCCGCGGCAAGATCGAGGGCGAATTCGATCTGCCCCTGATCGCGCTGGCCCTCGTCATCGCCCTGGGGCTGGGCGCCCTCGGCGGCCTGTATCCCGCCTACCGCGGCTCGCGGCTGCATCCCAGCGAGGCGCTGCGTTACGAATGAATGCGCTGAGCCGACGCCGGAGGCAGCTGCTGCTGACCGCCATCGCCCTCGGGGTGGCTCCGGCCGCGTCCGCCAGCCGCGACTCTGCGGGCGCCGACGAGCTCATCACCCGGGTGGTGGCCGCGCGCCAGACGATCGGGTACCGCGTGCGCGCCCAGCTGGTGCGCACGACGGCGGGGTCGGAGCAACGCGACGTCAAGCAGCTGCTCATCAAGGGGCGCCGCCGCGGCGACGACAGCAAAGCGCTCTACCAGGTTCTCTGGCCCGCGCCGGTCGCGGGCCAGACGGTGGTGATCGAAAAAACGGCCGGCCAGGATGCCCGCGCCTGGATGTTCACGCCGCCGGACCATGTCGCCTCCCTGAACCCGCACGGTTCCGGCGAGGCGTTCTTCGGATCGGATCTCACGATCGAGGACCTGGCGGAGGAGTTCTGGCACTGGCCCACGCAGGAAATCGTCGGAGAAGACAGCTTCGCCCAGCGTCGCTGCAAGATCCTTGTGTCGCGACCGCCCGCCGGCGCCCCGACCAGCTATGCGCTGGTGCGCACCTGGGTCGCTCCCGACATCGCCCTGCCGCTGTTCATCGAGGAGTTCGGCAAGGACGGCGCCCTGATCAAGCACATCACGGCGGAGAGAATCACGCAGCGAAGGGACGATTCCTGGACGGCCGCCCGGGTGGTCATCGAGCCGGCCGACCGCCGCACCCGCACCGTGCTGGAGGGTTCGCGGGCCGACCGGGACATCGAAATCCCCGATGCCGATTTCACGGTGGAGCGGATCAAGGCTTCGCTGCCGGCCGCTCCGCCGGCGACCGAGCCGACGGGAGCGGGATCCGCCGGAGCGGGCCGGCCGTGACCGGCGCCTACTGAATCCAATAGCTCGCCTGCGAGACTTCACCGAGCGCCGACGGACTGATGCGCGTCGCTTTGCTGGTCTCGGTGTCCAGGATCCACAGACTGCGCTGGTTGGCCTGGCGCGCGGTGTAAAGCAGATGGCGCCCGTCCGCCAACCAGCACGGCTCGATCGCGTCCAGCGGCGCGTTCGACACCTGTTTGGCCTGCCGGGTGGAAAAATCGTACACGCCGATCTGGTACCGCCGGCCCACGGCCATGGTGAAGGCGATCTTGTTGGGGTCCCACCGGCACCAGTCGGGCTCGGCGCAGTAGCCGCTGATGTTGGTGAGCAGGCGCTGCGGCTGGGCACCGACCGCCGCCGGCATGAGGTAGAGCTGGGGGCCCGGCTCGCAGGTGAACACCAGGCGCGACCCGTCGGGCGACCAGCACGGCCCGGCCTTGACGGCCTGGCTGCGCGTCAGTCGCGAAATCATCTTGCCCTGGGCGTTGCTCACGTAGATTTCCGAGTTCCCCTCGCCGCTCAGCACCATGGCGACCCGGCCGCCATCCGGGCTGAACCGTCCGCCGGTGTTGGTGCCCTGCACGCTGACGAGCAGCGCCGGCATCCGCGTGGCCAGGTCGAGCACGTAGATATCGGGAAAGCCGTTGCGGTAGCTCGTGAAGATCAGACGGCGGCCTTCGGGCGACCAGCGCGGCGTGATGATCTGCCGGCTGACTCCCGGCCAGCCCACCACCTCGCCGCCGAACAGGTCGGAGGTCATGATCTCCATGCCTGCGCCGCGGTCGCTGATGAAGGCGAGCTTGCCCGCGAAGAAGCCGCGCAGCTTGCTGGTGTGGGCCACCGCCACGTCGGCCGCGCGCAGCAACGCCTGGCGGGCGCTGCCGCCGGTGACAACGTCGCTGAAGACCGGCGCGCCGGTCGCCCCGCGGCTGATCTCCACGCGCACCTGCGCCGGCCCCACCTGCGCAAAATCGAGGTCGTACGCCGCGCCACTGGCCACCAGCCGGTACGCGCCGTGCGCGCCGAAGGCGACCCGCGCGAGGTTGGCCAGCTCCGGAGTGGAGGCGTTGACCCGGATCGCGGTGGCGTTGGCGTCGAGATCGATGACGACCTCGCCGACGCGTTTGCCGCCCTGGGCGAACACGGGTGAAACCGCGGCCGCCGCCAGGAGGAAGGAGAGAAGACGGGAAGGCATGGCAGGGAGCATGGGAGAGACCGCGGGGAGCGCGGCGAGTTTCTTATTTACAGGCCGGGCCGCCTGCACAACGTAAATCCGCCTTTCGCGGCGCGGTCCGTGCGCTTGTGTTTCCAGGCCGGCCGCGCACCTTCGAACCTCGACCGTGACTCCCGAAGCCATCAAGGAAGCGCTGAAGCAGGTGAAATATCCCGGCTTCAGCCGCGACATCGTCTCGTTCGGCCTCGTGCGCTCCGCCGCGCTGGTCGACGGCACGGCGAAGGTCTCGCTTGCCCTGACGACCTCCGATCCGCGGGTGCCCACGGCGCTCAAGGCGGAAGTGGAGAAGGTGCTGCGCGCGCTGCCCGGGGTGAAAGCGACGATGGTCGACCTGGCGGTGACGCCCGTGCGCGCTCCGCCGGCCTCCGGCGCTCCGGGCACCCTGGGGGGAAGCACCGCACCCGCGGGCATCAAGCACGCGGTGGCGATCGCCAGCGGCAAAGGGGGCGTGGGCAAATCCACCTTCGCGGTCAACCTGGCCTGTGCGCTGGCGCAGGTGCTGGCGGCCCAGGGGCAAGCCGGCCGGGTGGGCCTGCTGGATTGCGACATCTACGGCCCCACCGTGCCGCTGATGATGGGCCTGACCGGGCGCCCCGGCATCGAGGGCGACGGCGCCGACGCCATGCTCCTGCCGATCGAGAATCACGGGGTCAAGGTCATGTCGATGGGGTTCCTGGTCGACGATGACACGCCGGTGGTGTGGCGCGGCCCGATGATCATGAAGACGGTGCAGCAGTTCGTGCAGAACGTGAAGTGGGGCGAACTCGAGGTGCTGCTCGTCGATCTGCCGCCGGGCACGGGCGATGCGCAGCTTTCGCTCGTGCAGACCCTGCCGCTCGACGGCGCCATCCTGGTCACCACCCCGCAGGCCGCCGCCACGAACGTGGCGCGCAAAGGGGGCCTGATGTTCCGCAAGGTCAACGTGCCCCTGCTCGGCGTGGCGGAGAACATGAGCTTTTTCGTCGACGCGACCGGCCAGCGCCACCACCTCTTCGGCGAAGGCGGCGGTGCCCGGACCGCCGCCGCCCTCGGCACCGCCCTGCTCGGCCAGGTGCCGCTGCTCCCGGAGATCCGCGCCGGAGGCGACGCGGGCCGGCCGGCGGTCGTCTATGAGCCCGCCGGCGCCGCAGCCCAGACCTTCACGGCCATCGCGCAGAGTTTGCTTGACCGGCTGGCCGCGGGCGGTCGTTGAATTGACAGCCTTTTTCGCTTACATCTAGGTTTAAACACCATGGCGCTGACGAAAGAAGACGTGATTTCCGCGCTGCGCACGTGCCGCGACCCGGAGCTTCCCGTCAATATCGTGGACCTCGGCCTGATCTGCGACGTCGACGTCCGGGAGACCGCGGCCGCTGCGCCGGGCTATGATGTCAGCGTGAAGATGACTTTGACCTCGCCCGCCTGTCCCATGGCCCGGGCGATCTCCGCCGACGTGCACCGCAAGCTCCTGGGGCTGGAGCGCGTCCAGCGTGCGATCGTCGATCTCGTCTGGGAGCCGGCTTGGCACCCGTCGATGATCACCGCCGAGGGGCGCCGCCAACTTAACCCAACCTGACGACCGTGGTCTCCATGTCTTCCCAGCCTCAAGAGCCCGAAACGTCGCGCGACTTCGTCAAGCAGTCGTCGCTGTATCAGGAGTTCCTCGCCGAGCGGGAGGAGATCCTGCGCCACAAGTGGCTCGAGTCCGAGCGTCTGGGTTACGACATCGGCTTTGAGCGCGCCCTGCTCGACTGGATCCGCAAGCATCGCGACGGGTGGCGCGCCCACCGGCGGGCGCTGCTCCAGCAACAGCAGCAGGCGCAGGCGGGACGGGCCGGTTCGCGGCCGGGGCTGGGCTGAGAAGATCTGCCTCCCGGCGGGAGTCAGCGGGCGGAAATCGGGCGCGCCGGCGGAAATTACCGCCTACTTGATCTCCTTGTGGAGGGTGTGCCGGCGCAGGAAGGGATTGTACTTCTTCTTCTCGATGCGCTCAGTCACGGTCTTCTTGTTCCGCGTGGTCAGATAGCGGGACGGCGGCTTGCCCTCTTTGCGGGCTTCAGTGCACTCGAGGGTGACAACTTCTTGCATGGCGGGAAAGGGATGGAGGGGTGAGAGCAAAGGGGCCGGGCGGCGCGGCGCAATCCCAAAAAGCGCGCCCCCGCCGGGGGTCCCCGGTTGAGATCCGGCGTCGCGATGCGCCCCCGGTCAACCAGGGTGGCTTCGATTGCCGGGCGCGTCGCTCACCCCGGCCCGGCGTGGCGGGCCGTCTCAAGGCCGCGCAGGCTGTTCCGCCGCCCGGGCGAACTCTGCAGAACCAACTCGTATTCCGCCGCCGCCCGTGCCGGCTGGCCGATTTCCAGGAGCAGGTCTCCCAGCTGTTCGCGCGCCGGCAGCACGGCCCCCGGCGTCACCGGGTGCTTCTCGGTGGAATCCTCCAGGTCCGCCGCGGCGCGCAGCTCCGCCACCGCCTCGGCATCCTGGCCGTTCGCCCGCGCAATCCACGCGCCGAGCGCGCGGCGCTGCACCTCAACCTGATCCGCCCAATTGTACTCTCCCTTGGCCGTGGCGAGCCCGGCGCGGATCTGCGCCAGGCGCTCCTGCTCCTGCCGCGCGGTGGCCCGATCGCCCAGGCGCGCCGCGCCCAGGCCGCGTGCAAAATGCACCACCGCCTCCGCCCAGGTGAAATTCTGCCAGGGAAACCATTCGGGCCGCACCGTCAGCGCCGCCGCCTCGGTCCACTGGTGCCGCTCCAGCGCGTAGCGCGCCGGCGCCGCCGCAAACGCGTAGGCGGCTGAAAACGTGGGCAGATCCACCTGCGCAACGGCCGCCATCTGCGCGATAAGCTGTCCCGCCGCCGCTTCGTCGCCGATCTGCAGGTACGCGTACACCAGGTAGTCCATCGCGTGAAGGCCATCGAAATGCGTCGCCCCGGGATGGGTCCGCGCCATCAGCTCCCGCGCCGCCTCGCGGGAGGCCAAGTTGGACTGAATCGATTCCTCCCACAGCCCCAGTCGCGTGAAGATGTGCGAGGGCATGTGCTGGGCGTGCGGCGAGGACGGCGCGATCCGGGCGTAGGCGCGCGCGGCCGGAAGCGCGAGGCGCGCCAGCGGCGGATAGTCCAGACTGTGGATCAGGTAATGGGCGACCCCCGGATGATCCGGCGCGAGCGGCAGCACCCCGTTCAAAAGGTCCGCCGCCCGCCGCTGGTGCGCATAGGTCCGGTCGGTGGGCGGGGCGGTGCCGAGGATGGCCAGCGCATAGAAGATCGTCCCCTCGATGTCGTCCGGATGGCGCGCGTGCAGTTTATCCATTGCTTGCTCGTAAGCCGTCCGCCGGGTGGCGGCGTCGAGCCGGTCGGAATCGGCGTAATACCTCCCGACCGCGAGGATGTAGTCGCGCTCGCGCTGGGTCGGGGCGGCGAGCTGCGCCGCCCGGGCCGCGGCCGCACCTCCCCGTTCAAAATCGTCCCGGGTGGTTGGTCCCCAGATCGGATGGTAATTGCACATCGCGATTCCCCAGTACGGCATGCCCAAGTCCGGATTCGCCAGGGCCAGGGCGGCGAAAGCCTTCTCGGCCTCCTCGTATTGAAAGGAGTGCAGCAGCGCCACCGCGCGGTTGAAATCCGCCTGGAGCGCGGACGGCCCCGACACGGCGAAACGGACGGTGCCGAGCTTCTCCGCCGGCACCGCCAGGTCCGCGGCATGCCCGGCGTGTTCGTCCGTCGCGGCCGGCCGGCCGACATGAGGCGCCAACGCCAAGGCGATGACGGCCGCGGAGATTCTGCCTCGAGTCTGGTTCATGCGGGAGCCCGCCCGAATCGACGATCATCTTCAACTGGGGTCGTCGGAACCCCGTCGGGCGGTGATAGACACTAGCCCAGTCGCCCGCGCGCCGCAAGTGGTCGACCGCCGCGGCCACGGTGCACCCTCAGGAGTGCCGGCCGCCGCCAGCCGGATGCAATACGCCGGCCCCGATGCGGCAATGCAGTTTCCTGTCGCTGGCGGCGCTGCGGTCCTGGCGCGGCCGGTGCGGGCGGCGTCCGTTGTGTTTCCGCGATTCTATGCTAGGTTGCGCCGCCACTCCGTTGCCCGCGGTTTCGCACTCCCGGCAACGGCCCCTCAACCACGCAGCGGCGCCACGGGCGCCAGAATCGAAGGAGCACCATGTCCATACCGACCCAACTCGTGACGGGACTCGGCGGCGCGATCGGATGCGATCTGCGGCGCACACACAGCCAACTCCTGTTTGTCGAATACGCGGGCAAGCTCAGCCGCCTGAACCTGTTTCCCACCTCGACCATCGTCTCGTCCGGCACGAAAGTGCTGAAGGGCACCTTCACCTTCGACCTGGAGAACGGCAACGAGGGCGGCGTGGGGCCGGGCTTCGACATCTGGTGGGACCAGCAGACCGCGGTGGCGCGCCAGATGGTGCCGCAGAACGGCGCCACGCTCGTGAATCTCGGGGTCGTTGATTTTGCCTCCATCACGGCGAGCGGCCTGCAGTTCCTCCCCTACGCGTCCACCCCGATCAACGGGAGCAACAACGCGAGCAACAAACTCGTGGCCGGCGACGTCTTCGCCGTGCGGACGAGTGCGGGTCACTTCGCCAAGGTCAAGGTGGTGTCCTACGGCTACGACCTGAACATCCAGTGGATCACTTATCAGCTCGATCCGGCCTACGCGGTGCTCGGCACCGGGTACCTCCAGCCGGAGGACGTGAAGCTCAGTGTCGACGATCTCCACGTCTACGTGACGGAGCGGGCGGGAAACCTGCTGCGTGTCGCACTCGCCACGCCGAACCGCGCCGCCGCCACGGTCGTCAGCTCCGGGATGACCGCCCCCCAGCAGCTCTTCCTCGATGAGGCCCACCTGGCCGCCTACGTCGTCGAATACGCCTCCCCCGGGCGCCTCTGGCGCATCAATTTGACGACCGGCGCCAAGACCGCCGTCGTCTCGAACCTGGAGAGCGCGGTCGGCATCGTGCTGAGCGCGGATCTGCAGTACGCCTATGTCAGCGAGCAGACCGCCGGCCCGGACAAGGGGCGCGTCAGCCGGATTCGGCTGAGCGACGGCTCCCGCCTGAAGCTCGCGACCGGATTGACCAATCCGTTCTTCCTCACCTGGGCGGACGACGCCGAGACCGCGCTGCTGGTGCCGGAGCGCGATCCGGTCAACGACATCCGCAGCATCAGCGTGACGGGCGGCGGCGTGACCGTGGTCGCGACCGGCGTGCCCTTCCGGCCCTCCAGCGTGGCCGTGCCCACCGCCGGCGAAATGCTGGTCTGCAGCGACGCGATCATCGAGGAGATCGACTTCGGCTCGGGCATCTTCCAGCCCGCGGGTCCGCTGCTCATGGGCATCGGTTTCATCCCCTTCGACAAGGTCCTCGGCACCGGCCTCGCCGACACCACGTCCGACCCGACCTACTTCTACCAGGTGAAGAACACGCCGTTCGGCGGCACTCTGCCGCTGATGGTGAATTACCTGCGCGCCTTCAACGACGGCGCGGCCTATTACCGGGTCAAGGTCGACGGCGTGGTGCGGCTCGACAGCTGGACCGACGAGAAATGGAACGGCACCAAATACGTGGCGCAGACGACCGCCCCCGTGATGGTGGCGGGTGCGCCGGGCTACTATCCGGTCCACCCGATCAGCGAGCTGTTCCTGTGGATGAACCCCTCGCTCGGCGACCTGATGGACTCGACCGGCCTGAGCAACGGCCTCCACACGATCGTCCTCGAATTCGTCAACGGCGCCGGCGTGCTGGTCGAGACGAGCACGCCGCTGACGATCATGGTGAACAACGAGAGCTGCGTCGCGACGATTGCCACGCCGATCCTGAACGGCCACAGCGCCGACCCGGTCTGCGGCTTCCTGCAATACGCCGCCAAGAACGCCGACCTGGTGTACATGGGCTTCACCGCGAGCCAGCCGCACAACTACGCCACGTACTCGTTCACGCTGATCAAGGGCGTCAACACCCTCACCCCGCCGAGCACGAGCGGACCGGTGCCCCCGGCCGTGTCTCCGATCACGGCCACGGTGGCGGCCCTGATGGGCCCCTGCAACGTGGCGGGTTTCGCCGAGTACGTGTACGTCGCCGCCACGATCAACAACGGGTGGGGCCGCCAGAGCCAGTACGACGCCTCCGCCGCGATCGCGTTCGTCCTGGCCCCGTAGCGCACGGCACCCGATGACAGCGGAGCCGGCCGGCAGATACCTGCCGGCGGGCTTCAGCTTTTCCCGGCTGCATGCAACCGGCCGGCGGCCGCGTCCCGAACACGAACGACAACGCGCTCTGGCACGCCGATGGGTTCGCCCCGGGCGAGCACGTGCTGCGCATCGTGACGCGCGGCGACGCGGACCCGCGTTCGGGCGGCAAGGCCATCACCATCGAGAGCGCGGTGGTCTCTCGGGCGCGGTGACCAGCTGCGAAGCCCGCCGCGTGAGCGTGCCCCGTCAACTCCAGTTCCCGAGGTTGACGGCTCCCCCGCGGAATGGTCTGCTCGCATCATGCGGTGTTGCCATCCCTTTCTCGGCCCCATCCGGATTCTCCTGATGCTGGCACCGCTCGCCTTCATCGCGCCGCTCGCCAACGCGGCACCCCCGAGCTTCAAGCGCGGCGTGAATATTGCCAACTGGCTGTCCCAAAATGAGCCCGGGCTTCCCTACGCCGCACCTTGGTTTCGCGAGGAGGATGTTGCGTGGATCGCCGCGCAGGGCTTCGACCACATCCGTTTCCCGATCGATTCGCGCCTCTGGGTGAAGCCGGACGGCACGCTCGATGCGGTCATGGTGGCCCCCTTCGACCAGGCGCTCGCGTGGACGCGGCGGCACGGCCTCGGCGCCATCCTCGACGTCCATTTCCTGGAGGGCGCGGACTTCAACACCGGCGCCGCTTCAGATCTCCGCGTTTTCACCGATGCTGCGCTCATGGACAAGGCGGCGCATCTCTGGCGGCTGCTCGCGCGCCGGTATGCGTCGGCGGGCGCCGACCTGCGGTTCGAGATCCTCAACGAGCCGAAGGCCGAGCAGAATGCCCAGCTCAACGTTTTCAACGCCCGCATGCTCGCCGCCATCCGGGAGAGCAATCCGACGCGCGTCGTGTATTTTCCCGTGAACAAGTGGAATACGATCCCGAACGTCGGGGACCTCGCGCTCCCGGCCGACGACCCGAATGTGGCAGTGACGGTGCACTTCTATGAGCCCTTGGTGTTCACGCATCAGCGGGCGCCCTGGGTCTATTCGGCCGCCACCGTCAAAGCGATGCCCGCGGTGCTATTTCCCGGCCGGGTGCCCAACCTGAGCGCGACGGCGGAGCGCGATCACCCTGAAAGCAAAATGAGCGGAGTCGAGCTCTCCGCGGAAAAGGACATCGATCCGATGTTCGAGCAACTGGCGCAGTGGGCCCGGACAAAGGGCGCCGGCCGCGAGATCCTCCTCGGCGAATTCGGGGTTTTTGAGGCGGCCGACCCGGCCTCGACGATCCACTGGACCCGCGCCGTCCGTCAGGCTTGTGAACGCCACGGCTTCGGCTGGACGGTTTGGGCTTATCGAGGCGTCTTCGCGGTGCGACGGTCGGACGGCCGGCCCGCGCCCATGTTGGAGGGCCTGTTCAAGAACTGAGTCGGGATGGCGCCCGCGCGAACAGCCTTTTGCGCGACATCGCCTGATAGGGCGACGGCGTCCCCACTCTGCCGCCTGATTCTCCCTGCCCCGATGGCGTCAGGGATTGGTTCGAGGCGACCTTCATTGGGGCGACGGGATGTGCGCGATGCACTCGAGCTCGACGCGCGCCCCGAGCGCCAATCCGCTCGCGGCCAGCGCGCTCCGGGCGGGCAGCTTCTCGGTGAAATACTCGCAGTAGACCTTGTTGAAGGCCGGCCACTCGGCGATGTCCGCCAGGAAGATGGTGCACTTCACGACATGCTGCAGCGCGCTGCCGTGGCGCTCCAGGACGGCCTGCATGTTCCTGATCGCCTGGTGCGCCTCCGGCACGATGCCGCCGGGAACGGGAGTGAGCGTGCCGGGGATCAACCCGATCTGTCCCGAGACGTAGAGGACATCGTGGAGCTGCACGGCCTCCGAAAACGGCAACTGCACGCCGCCGACGGGCGGCATCGCGAAATAGGTTGGCGAGCTGTCTGCGTGACGGACGGTTGTGGGCTTTTTCATGGAATGCTTGTTTCTTGCCGCACGCCACACGGTCCCGACCTTTTGCGACCTTCGCGTACGCCGCGTGAGGTTCGGAGGGATGGGACTCGATAGCCATACCTCCAAATCCCAAACGCCAAACTCAAGACTCAAGACCCGAGACTCAAGATCCGTTTCCTCCTCTCCGCGTCCTTCGCGATCTTCTGTGAGTTCCGGATCGCGCGCCGCCGGCGCCGCGCTCAGGCCGCGCTCATGCGTTTCTCCGTCAGCGGCAGCATCACCCCGCGCCGGAAGAGCGTCACCTGGCCGGTGCTCGACGAGATGACGATCGCGATGCACTGCGTCGCCACCGAGATCGCCGCCGCCGCGGCATGGCGCGAACCGAGGCCGCTCGGCAGCGAGTGGTCGTAATCCGCGGCCTGGATCAGGCTGCCCGCCGATTCCACCACCCCGTCGCCGCGGATGACGAACGCGCCGTCGATGGACGAGAACTCCTTGATCGTCTCGTCCATGAACGGGCTGAGGATATTCCGATCCTCCTCCTTGTAGCCGTAAAACGGATTGAGCACGAGCGGCTTGATGAACTTGTCCACCTTGTCGGCATCGCCGACCACGAAGAGCCCGCCGACCGGTCGGCCCTCGCGGCCCTCGACCGCGAGGTCGGTCGCCACCGCCAGCACGCGCTCGAGCACCTCGGGCTTGACGTCGGGCGGCAGGAGGTCGGCGTGCCCGGTGAGCAGCGTCTGGAACTCGCGCTCGACGTCGACCACCACCACCGTGTCGAACTGGTTGCTGCCGGCGATGCCGCCCACGCAGCAGAGGCGGTCGTTGAAGTTGATCAGGCCGCGGGTCAGCGCCACCAGCACCGCGCTGCGCAGCTGCGCGAGCCGCTGGTTGGAGAACGAGCGCACCTGGATGATCTCGGCGAACCCCTTGCGCTCCTCGCCGGATTCGCCGGGATTGCGCGTCACCAGGATCGTCTTGGTCGAGCCGAACCACCGGCTCGCCTCGATGCCCGCCAGGAAGGTGTCGCCAAAGACCATGACCGCCGCGCAGCCGCAGCCCTTGGCGACGCGCTCCGCCTCGCGAAACATGATGCGGTTGACCCGGTTCTGCTGGAGCTGGGCGGGCCGCACCGCGATGCCGCCGAGCCCGGTGAACAGGCGGTCGTAGAACAGATCCAGATCCGGCGCCTGGATGAGGCTGTGGACGAACTCCGGCTCCTTGACCAGCCGCGCGAGCGACGCCAGCACCTGCAGGTAGTCGCGCGCCGTCTCGTCCGCGAGGAGCATGATGATGAGGTGAATCCGCTCGTTGTCCTTGAGGCCGTCGTAGCGGATGCCGGCCTGGCTGCGGCCGATCGCGAGCACGTAGCGGCGGCGCATCTTCACCCGCACGTGCGGCAGCGCCACGCCGAGGCCCAGATAGGTGGTCATCGTGTTCTCGCGCTGCAGCAGGCCGCGCAGCAGGGTGTCGCGGTTGAGGTCCGAGAACCGGCTCGCGGAAATCTCCAGCAGCTCCGCCAGCGCGCCCTTCAGGTCGATGCTGATGAGATCGACGATCCGCTGGCGCGTGATGAATTTTTCAATCCGCATGCCGATATCCTCACCCGGCGCCCGCACGCCGCGGGCGGCTCACCGGTCCCAGTCCAGGGCTCCTTTCCGGATTTCGTAGACCAGCCCCAGCACCAGCAGGCCGAGGAAGAAGAGCATCGGCAGCAGGATCGGGAGGTGGTCCGCGAGAAACTCGCGGTAGACGAAGGTCCAGGGGATGAGAAAGATCACCTCGATGTCGAAGAGGATGAAGAGCATCGCGGTGACGTAGAATTTCACCGAGAAGCGCGCGTGCACGAGGCCCTCGCCGGCCAGGCCGCATTCGTAGGCGGTGTCCTTGATCCTGTTCTTCTTCGCACGCTGCCCGAAGAAGTGGCTGGCGCCGATGACCGCGGCGGCGATGCCGCCGGCCAGGACGATCTGGTACAGGAACGGCAGGTACGCGGCGGATGACATCGCCTCTAACTTGCCTGCAAGCGGGCGGCTGGTTCAAGTGGAAATTTGGGGCCGCGCCGGGGCGCACCTTGCGGTGAGGCCGGCCCCACCTGCCGATCCCCCGCGCCTCGCGCAACGGTGGAGCCCGGCGAAAGGCACCGCCCTCAGGGCTGCCCGCCCCGCGTTACGATGACGGCGGGCCCGGCGGCAGACGGACCCACTGCACATCCTCGATCCGGTCCGAACCCACGCCGAGCTGCTGGGCAAACTCGAGCATGCGCAGGCCGTCGGAATCGATCTCCTTGAAGCCCGCCTTGAGGCGGCCGTGATTGATGCGGTCGAGCATGAGGGCGTCGAGCATCACGGGATCGGCGCTCAGCCAGAGGCGCGGCTCCGACAGCGTGTAGAGCGAATTGAAGTAGGGCCCGCCGATGAACTGATAGCGCTCCAGGCTCACCAGCGAGAATACCCAGGTCGTGCGCAGCTCGGGGATGGCGGCCATCTCCGCGACCGCCGCCGGGGCGTTGGCCGGGCTGCGGAAAAACCGCAGGGTGTTCGAGGCGTTCCAGAGCGTGGCGTTGACCAGCGCGCCGTTGATGCCGAGCACGGGATGGTCGGTGTACACCGGCAGGTTGATCCAGAAGTCGGAGTCCAGGAACAGCGGCGTATCGAGAAAGCTCTTGCGGTCCTCGTCCACCGTCGTCTGCACCCGCCCGCCCGCGGCCTCCTCCACCGCCTTCTCGTTGAGGATTGGATCGAAGCGCGTGGGCAGCGGGCTGTCGTAGAACCAGGTCGGATCGTAGAACTTGCCCGACTCGAGCACGTAGACGGGATGGCCCTTGAACGCCGTCTCGCCCGTGGCCAGCGACGGCAGGTAGCCGGTGAACCGCATGCGCAGCTGGCTGAGGCCGACCAGGAAGATGCTCTCCGACTTGAAGCCGCGCCGCTCCAAGGCGGCGATCACGGACCGCACGAGCGCGATCGGCGTGGCCAGGCCGGGGCCGGAGTCGCTGTAGATCTTCAGGCCGACCTTGCCCTTGCGCCCGG
This sequence comes from Opitutaceae bacterium, assembly GCA_035519475.1. GTDB lineage: Bacteria > Verrucomicrobiota > Verrucomicrobiia > Opitutales > Opitutaceae > Fen-1467. Next base: position 35,858 of record DATIWI010000252.1, on the reverse strand, counting down.
GGGCGAGCCGGCGGCCGCTGAGCTGCTCGAAACGCGTGAACATCGACTCCACCGCCGCGGCATAGTCCTTTTCGCTGAAAGTGCCCAGAGGGCTCTCGAGGACGGGGCTGGCCACGGCCTTGGGCGGTGCCAGCGGTTCGTCCGCCTGCGCCGCGCCCCCGGCCGCCAGCGTCCACGCCACCACCGCCCCCGCCACCCAGCGCGCGGGCCCGCCCGTCAACTCGCTCCGGAAATGCATGCTCTGTATGTCGTTCAATCCCGCGCCTGGTTCCGCGCAGAAGGCGGGAAACTTGACACACCTCCTCCTGAGTTGAAAGTGCATTCTTCGTTTCCCCGATCTCCACCCCGTCTCCCCGCAGCCCCGCCGAAGCGGCGCCGGCCGGGCGGCGGTCCCGCCATGCCTGCCATCAAGCCCTCCAGCCTGCGCGACCTCAAGGCCCGCGTGAACCTGCTCGACGTCGTGTCCCGCGTGGTGACGGTGCGCAAGGTGGGCGCGCGCTTCCGCGCGCTCTGCCCGTTTCACCAGGAGAAGACGCCGTCCTTCTACGTCGATCCCGACAAGGGGCTCTACCACTGCTTCGGCTGCGGCAAGAGCGGCGACCTGATCGCCTTCGTGCGCGAGACGGAGCAGCTGAGCTTCACCGAGGCGGTGGAGGCGCTGGCCAAGCGGTTCGGCGTGACCCTGGAATACGAGGCGGGGACGGGCCCGAGCCGCGAGGAGCGCTCGCTGCGGCAGGAGCTGTTCGATTTGCATGAGATCGCCGCCGAGCATTTCCACCAAGCCTTCCAGGGCGCGGGCGCCGCCGGCGAGTTCATGCGCGCCTATTGGACGGCCCAGCGGCGGTTTCCGGCGGAGCTCGCCGAGGAGTTCCGGATCGGGGCGGCCGACGCCAACGGCAGCGACTTGGCGGCCGTGCTCCTGCGCAAGCGGTATTCCGAGGAGGCGCTGCGCCAGTGCGGCCTGTTCTTTGCGCCGCGCGACAGCGGGCCCCTCATGCTCGGCGCCCTCCGGCACCGCTTCCGCGGCCGCCTGATGATCCCGATCCGCGACCACCAGGGCCGCGTCGTCGCCTTCACCGCCCGCCAGACCGACCTGACCCCGGCCGACGACCCCGCGCGCGAGGCCAAGTACGTCAACTCGCCCGAAACGCCGATCTTCACCAAGGGCAACTTGCTGTTCAACCTCGACCGTGCCCGCTCCCAAGTCGGCGAGGAGCGGCCGTTCGTGCTCGTGGAGGGGCAGCTCGACGCGCTGCGCTGCTGGCAGGTGGGCCTCAAGACCGCCGTCGCCCCGCAGGGCACCGCCATCACCGACACCCAGCTCGGGCTGTTGCGCCGCTACCACCAGCAGATCGAGTGCTTTTTTGACAGCGACAGCGCCGGCCAGAAGGCCGCGCTGCGCCTGCTGCCCCTGGCACTGCGGACCGGGCTGGAGGTGCGCTTCCTGACCCTCGCCGGCGCGGAGAAGATCGACCCCGACCTGCTGTTCCTCGAGCGCGGGCTCGGCGCCTACGAGGAGCTGCGCCGCGCGGCGCTCAGCATCATGGGTTTCCTGCACCGGTACGTTCTGCCCGACCCCAAGGCGGCCACGCCGGAGGCGACCGCGCGCGCCATCCAGCAGATCTATGAAGTGGTCGCCGCCGCCGATTCCGAGGTGCTGCAGCGGCAACTGCTCGCCGAGATCGCCCCGGCCATCGGCGCGCTCCGGGTCACGCCCGACGCGTTTGAGCGGGACTTCCTCCGGTTCGTGCGCCGGGGTAACCGGACGGCGCCGCCCCCGGTCAGCCCCGCGGGGTCGGGCGGCGGCCCCGCCGCCGGGGCGATCCGCCCGCCCGAGCACGACCTGCTGCTGCTCTGCCTGCACCACGAGCGGCTCGGCAAGCCCCTCGCCCACGAACTGCTGCCCCGCGACTGGATCGATGTCACCCACCCCGCCGGCCGGATCCTCCGCCACTTCCTCAGCGAATTCGAACACGATGCCTGGCCCGGGCGCGACCACCTCGACGAGCTGCTCGAGACCACCGAGGACAAGGCGCTGGTCGCGTCCCTGCTGTTCGAGGCGCCGGACATCGATGATCCCCGCAAGGTGGCCAACGAGGGCCTGCGCCGCCTGCAGACCCGGGCGCTGGAGCCGCGCATCCGGCAGATAGAACTTGAAATAGCCACGAAACAGACGGATGGTGACGCTGACTTATTCCCGCTGCTGAGGGGCCGCTCCGAGTTACAACGTCAACTCCGCCAACCACCCGTATTGGCGGCTGACGTTTGATTTTTTTCGATTCATTCCTTGCCATGCCGCGCAAACCCAAACCCGCCAACCACGTCTCCAAAGTGGAGGCGCCCGCCGTGCCTGTCGCCGTCGAGCCCTCCGCGCCCGCCGCGCCGGCCGTCGCCGGCGCGCCTCCGGGCATCGAGATGCCGGCGGGCAGCGCCAGCATCAACGAGAAGATCCGCTACCTCATCCGGCTCTCGAAGGAGCAGGGCTACCTGACCTTCGACGACATCAACGAAGCCCTGCCGGAGAGCGTCGACAACCCGGAGGACATCGAGAATGTCATTTCCATCCTCCAGAATCTCGAGATTGACATCCTGGATCCGGAGGAGGTCGATAGCTACAAGCAGCGCCAGGAGGAGGCGGAGGAGGAGGAATCGCGCTCGTCGCAGCACGACATCCTCGACGATCCGGTGCGGATGTACCTCAAGCAGATGGGGCAGGTGCCGCTGCTGACCCGCGAACAGGAGGTCGAGATCTCCAAGCGCATCGAGAACGCCGAGCTGCACGCCCAGGAGGCGCTGTTCCACGTCGGCATCGTCAGCCGCCACATCGTCGCGCTGGGGCAGAAGCTGCTCAATCGCGAGGAGCGCTTCGACCGGATCGTCATCGACAAAAAGATCGACAGCCGCGAGGCCTATTTCAAGGCGCTGCCCCGGCTGGTCGAGGCCACGCAGCGGGCCGAGACCGGGGCGGAGGAGGCGTGGCAGGATTATGTCAAGACCCGGTCGGAGGCCGAGCGCCGGCGCGCGCTGACCCGGTTCAAGAAACGCGAGAACGTCCTGCGGGCAAACTTCCCGAAGTTCTATTTCAAGCTTAAGGTCTACGAGGATTACCTCGAAGGCCTGAGTCACCTGCTCAACGAGGTCCAGCGGATCTACGACTCGCTGGACCGCGCCAAGCACCCGAAGACCCGCAAGGACGCGTCCATCGACACGCGGGCGCTGCACCAGCGCCTCCGGGTGATCGAGCAGGAGGCGCGCGTCGCGCCGCACGACCTCCTCGCCCTGGTCGCCAAGACCCGCACCCACGTGCGCGAGGCCCACCGGGCGAAGACAGAGATGGTCGAGGCCAACCTGCGCCTGGTCATCTCGATCGCCAAGAAGTACACCAACCGGGGCCTGTCCTTCCTCGACCTCATCCAGGAGGGCAACATGGGCCTGATGAAGGCGGTGGAGAAATTCGAGTACCGCCGCGGCTACAAGTTCTCCACCTACGCCACCTGGTGGATCCGCCAGGCCATCACCCGCTCCATCGCCGACCAGGCCCGCACCATCCGCATCCCGGTCCACATGATCGAGACGCTGAACAAGGTGATGCAGGTGCAGAAGCAGCTGCTGCAGGAGTACGGACACGAGCCCACCCCTGAGGAGGTGGCCGAGGAGATGAACCTGCCGGTCGAGCGCGTGCAGCAGATCATGAAAATGGCCCAGCAGCCCATCTCGCTGCAGTCGCCGGTCGGCGACGGCGACGACACGAGTTTCGGCGATTTCATCGAGGACAAGAGCGCGGAGAACCCGTACGACATGACGGCCTTCTCGTTGCTGCGGGAGAAGATCATCGACGTGCTCGACACGCTCACCGAGCGCGAGCGCCGCGTCCTCTCCCTGCGCTTCGGCCTGGTGGACGGCTACAGCCGGACGCTCGAGGAGGTCGGCAAGCAGTTCAAGGTCACGCGCGAGCGCATCCGCCAGATCGAGGCCAAGGCGCTGCGCAAGATGCGCCACCCCACCCGCATTCGCCAGCTCACGGGATTCTTCGACGCGGAGCAGCCGGAGACCGCCAACAACCTGCTCAAGAAGGCGATCCGGCCCACGGATTCCAACCCGCCCCTGCCCTGAACGGGCTTTGGCCTGAAGACGCGGCGCCCTCGTCGCGTGCATCCCGGGAGATCGGCGAAGGGGCGTCTCCGCTCCGATCGCCGCCTGGCGGCGGATACTTCGGTTTCGCCGGTGGTTCACGCTGATCGCGGCGCGGCCACAGGACGGCGCGGGCCGTTTAACTCTTTACACCCCTGATTACCGGAGTAGCGTCATGGCCATGAGTCTCGCGGCGTTACCTCTTGCGGCGTTCGGATTCAGCGGCTCCGAGCTGTTCATCGTCCTGCTGATCATCCTGGTGCTGTTTGGCGGCGCCAAGCTCCCCTCCCTCGCCCGCGGCCTCGGGCAGGCCATCCGCGAATTCAAGAAGGCCAGCAGCGAGGACGCCGAGACCAAGCCGACGGAGACCAAGAAGACCAGCGACGACTCCTCGTCCCACGGCGCCAACTGACGCGTCGTGCCGGCGCCCGCGGCGCAGCCGCGCGGGCGGCTGCGGGCTCCTGCGGCCGGGCTTGCGCTCGGCGGCGGCATCGCAAGACTGCGCCGCAAGGATGAAAACGTCGCGGCCGTTCGCGGGACGGATGGGAGCGCGAGCGGCCATGGCGCTCGGCATGATGCTCTGGGCGGGATGCGTGGCGCCGGCCGGCCCCGGCAGCGCCCACCTGCCGGAGCCCGTGTCGGCGGCGCTGCTCCGCCCCGGCGACAGCCTGACCGTCGCCCTGCAAGGCATCCCGGACCCGAGCACGCATGCGGTCCAGATCGACGAACAGGGACTCATCAACCTGCCCTACGTCAGCAACATTGCCGCCGCGGGCCTGACCTCGGCGGAGCTCTCCCAGCGCGTCCGCCAGACGTACCTTGACCGCCACTATTACACCACGGTCGACGTGTCGGTGACCGTCACCGAACGCTTTGTCTACGTGGGGGGCGAGGTGGCGCACCCGGGTCGCATCGTGTGGACGCCCGACCTCACGCTGGCCAAGGCGGTCCAGGCGGCCGGCGGCTTCACGCTTTATGCGCGGGAGGCTCGGGTCACGCTCGTGCGCGACCGCACGGCGTACGAGGTCGACGCGGGGCGCGCCGCGCGGCATCCCGAACAGGATCCGCGCCTCGTGCCGGGCGACTCGATCACGGTGCCGCGTTCGCCCTTCTGAACGGCCGGCATTGCCGCCGCACCTCACCCGCGGCGCGACCCGGCGGGTGGCGCGGCGCGGGCTGCCTTGACGCCGGCAACAAAAAGCCCCGCTACGACGCGCGGGGCTGGCGGGAAAGGCGCGGGAAAATCACGGCTTCGCCGTTGGAGCCGTCGCGGGGGTCGCCTTGACATCCAGCAGCTCGACGTCGAAGACCAAGGTCGCGCCAGGAGGGATGCTCTGGTTGCCGTTGTCGCCGTAGGCGAGCTGCGAAGGAATATACAGGCGGATCTTGCCGCCCTGGTTGATCTTCTGCAGGCCCTCCGTCCAGCCGGCAATCACCTGGTTGAGCGCGAATTCCACCGGTTCCTTGCGCTGGACCGAGCTGTCGAAAACCGTGCCGTTGAGGAGCGTGCCCGTGTAGTGCACCTTGACGGTGTCGGTGGCCTTCGGATAGGCGCCGGTCCCGGGCTGGACCACCTCGTAGCGCAGGCCGCTCGGCAGCTCGACGACGTTTTTGTTCTCCTTGAGCTTCTCAAAGAAGGCCTTCGCTTCGTCCTGATTCTGCGTGCGCAGCTTTGCGAAATAGACGGCCTGCTTCTTTTGCATGAACGCGTCCAGCTGCGGGCCGATCTTGTCCATGTCGTACGGGGCATCCTTGCCCGCCGCGGCGACGAGCAGACCCTTCACCATCGAGTCGACCTGCTCCTTGCTGAAGCCGAGATCGGCCAGGCCGATCCGCTGGCCGACCACCCAGCCGAACGATTCGAGCAGCTGCGGTTCCGTGAAGGCCGGGGCCGGCGCGGCGGGGGCGGGGCCGGCCGCGGGAGCGGGCGCCTGGCCCGGAATATTGACTTTGACGTCCTGCGCGCCGAGCGCGGCCAACGCGCCAAGGCTCAGCAGGCAGGCCAAAAGAAGATGCGTGCGATTCATGTGGACGATGGTTGAGATTACCAATGGAAACCGCGGCGGGCGGTTGGTGCCATGGAAAACGCACGGGCATGACAGCCCGCCGCCGAAAGGCAATCCCTTAGCGCACCCGCGCCGGGGGCCCGCGCTGCCCGGTCATCGCGCGCCCCGCCGCCGCGGCGCTCTGCCGGCCAGCCGAGTCGCCACGACCGATCCAGGCACGAACGGATCAATTCCGGCCTTTTGTTTGCCCGGGTTTTCGGGCAACCTGTCGGGTTTCCTCCGATCAAACCCTCCACCCTCCCATGGAACCCGAGTATTTTTGGTTCAGCACCGACGGCCAGATTCTCTCCGTCAAGCGCAAGGATGCCGCCACGCTCTCGCTCGTCCTCGCGTTCTGGCCGCGCCATCCCGCTGAGCTCGATTTCGTCCGCGCCCGCCTGACCGACATCCACTTCACCGAACGCAGCACCCTGGCCCGCATCGGCATCGAGATGATCACCGCGGGCACCCCCACGGTCGATCACAACCGCCTCCTGTTCGAGACCGACGCCTTTCTCTTCGACCCCAGTTTTCCCAATGCCGCCTACTGGCGAAAGCTCCTCCGCCCCGGCACGGCGGTCGGCCGCCTCTTCTACGCCCCGGAATCGGCCAAGCTTTCCACCAACGAAATCTGGGAAGCCGTGAAGGAGAACCGGCTCAAGCTGCCCAACACGATTTCCATCGACCGCCTGGGCCGCGTCTTCCTCACGCCGCACAAGGTCCGCTACACGCTCAATCCGCGGCTGCAGCGGCCCGAGTTCGAGCGCCTCATCAACGGCGACGCCGGCCGCGGCTATCTCGACAAGGTGCAGGTGCGCCAGGACGTGGAGATCCTGTCCGTGCCGCCGCGCTCGGGCGTCCTCACCAGCTGCTCGATGTACCTGAAGGAGCATTTCGTCGTGCTCAACCGGGGCGAGGGCAACTTCGGCCTCCACTGCGGAGCCATCCTGCTCGATCCGATCAAGACCTTTGGCACCAATGTCATGCTCGAGATCTACAACAGCGGCGACCAGCCGGTGGTGAATCCGGTGGTCTCGGTCGAGGTCTTCCGCGCGCCCACCTTCGCCGATCCCGAGGTCAAGTCGCTGGAGAAAAAACGCCGGCGCTTTTTCGCCGCCGCCAGCGACCTCTACCGCGGCATGGACCGAAATCCGCCGCGCGACACCGCCGGCGAGCCGCGCCCCAAGACCCGCATCACCGTCAAGGGCCAGAACGCGCTGATGGAGAACCGCACCGTCTTCCTGGGCGCGAGCGACTTCCCCGGCCTCCGCGCGCAGCTCGCCGACGCCAAGGCCCCCCGCGGCTTCCGCACACTCATCCAGGCGCTCGACCACGCCCCGGAAAACGCCGACACCCTGGTCGTCGACTACTTCCCGAATCTGCTCGAGCACGTCGAGCTGCTGACGCGCATCCCGCACCTCAAGCTCCGGCGCCTCATCTTCCGCAAGCCGTCGCGCACCCACGGCTTCTTCCTCTCCGGCAACGCCCACGCGCGCCTCGACACCTATTTCAACATCAACCTCGACGTGTACTGGTACAACGAGGGCATGAAGGACCTCTACCTCCATACGTACAAGAAGGACCGCGGCTTCTTCATCCGGGAGGAGATGGGCAAGCTCTTCCAGGAGCTCACCATCCTCGCGATCTACGGCTCGGCGGTGGAACTGGGCGACGATCAGACGGCGAAGATCGCGGCGCTCATTGGCCGGCTCACGGAGTTCATCGGCCCCAAGGTGGGCATCCTCACCGGCGGAGGCGGCGGCGTGATGCGCCTGGCCACCGACCAGGCCCGCCGCAACGAGGCGCTCACCGGCGCGTGCTTCCTCGAACTGGAGGCGCAGGAGCCCGAACTCGGCGTCGACTTCTTCAACACCTTTCAGGAGAATTCCCGCCACCACCGCCAGAAGTGGTTTGAAGCGGCCGATTTTTGCATCTTCAACGTCGGCGGCGTCGGCACGCTCGAGGAAATCGGCATCGAGCTGTGCAACCTGAAGCTCGGCATCCGCCCGCGCGTGCCCTACACCTTCTACGGCGCCGGCTTCTGGAGCGATCTCCGCAAACAGTTCCGCGAGATGATTCGCAGCGGCCGCGCCCCCGCGTGGATGGCCGACTACGTCCTGTTCACCGACGATCCCGACGAGGTCGTCGCCTTCTACCGCAAGACCCTCCAGGTGCTGTGACGCGCGCGGCGCGGCGCGTCACGGTTTTGAGTTTCGGGTGGCCGGCGTTTCATCGGGTCATTCCAGCGGAGTTCTCCCCGCCTTCACGTAGATGGCGATCCGCGGCAGGATGGAACAGTCCGCCGCGGGTTCTGGCGCCCGCGGCGGCGATCCATGGATTATTCTGGCCGTGCTTCCGCCTGGCAGCTAAGACAATCACGATGCGCGCCCTGGCCAAACCGTGGCAGGCCTGCGCCACTGTCCGGCGATCTCGGACCCGCCCAAAACCTCCACTCTTCTGTGCTTCTCCCGACAAGCCCGGACTTTTCCGTCCCGGAACAACGTTGGGCGAAGGAAATCATGCAATACACGTGCCCGTCGTGTGGAAAGCCGCTCGTCTCCCGCTTTTCTCCGCTCTGCAGCTATTGCGGTGCCCGGCTGCCGGCTGAGCTGCTGTTCACGAAAAGAGAAAGAGCGCGGATCGAGGCGGACGAATCCAAGGCGCGGAAGGCGCTCGAAGCGGCGGAAACCGAGAGAACGAAGAAGGGCGAAGGGGCCTTCGTCATTCCACCGCCGTTCTGACCGTCGATGAACAACGAGTCGAGCCAGCCGCCTGAGGCAACGCCGGAACGGCGCTCGCCGGCTTCGAGAAATGGGGTGGCGGCCACTTCACCCCGACAAGTTCATCGAGCAACTGTATCGTGACCTGAGTACCCCGGCACATTGATGAACCTCGCCGACCGCGTCCGCCTGATCGCTCCGTGCGGGATGGACTGCGCGGTCTGCAGCGGGTACCTCGCGCAGACGCACGGCGTGCCGCGGAAGCGCGGTGCCATCAGTCATTGCATCGGCTGCCGGGCGCGGAACAAGCAGTGCGCCTACCTGAAGGGCCCGTGCCGACACCTGGCAACGGGCCGAGTCGAGTATTGTTTCGAATGCCCGGACTATCCCTGCGAACGGCTCACAACGATCGACCGGCGCTACCGGACGACCTATGGCATGAGCTTCCTCGAAAACCTCGAGATGATCCGAAAAGACGGCGCGCAAGCGTTTGTCCGCTTCCAGCAGTCGCGCTTCGGCTGCCCGAAGTGCGGCGGCCTGCGCAGCGTCCATAACGGCAAGTGCTTCGGCTGCGATCCCGTAAAAAACTGGCGCTCGTAGGCATTCCCCACTTTGCGCCTTGGCGCCTTGGCGTGAGCTCCGACATCCTCACGCCAAGGCGCAAAGCCGCCAAGGTACCTCTGTCGAGGAGGGCGACTTTTTTGAATCGACCTGCGACCGGCGACCTTTGACCTTCGACCTTTCGCTTGGCCCATTCCCTTCCTTCTTCGGTCCTCATCGTCGGCTCCGGCGGCCGTGAACACGCCCTGGTCAAGGCCTGTCTGGCCTCGCCGGCCCGCCCGCGTGTCGTCGCCGCGCCCGGCAATGGCGGCATTGCTCAGGAGACCGTCTGTTTCCCGGTGCACGCCGACGACGTGCCCGGCCTCGTTGCGCTCGCGCAGCGCGAAAAGATCGGCTTCGTGGTCGTCGGCCCCGAGGTACCGCTGTCGCTCGGGCTGGTCGACGCCCTCGCCGCGGCCGGCATCCCGGCCTACGGCCCGAAACGCGACGGCGCCCGGCTCGAGGCTTCCAAAATCTTTGCCAAGGAGCTGCTGCTCAAACACCGGATTCCCACCGCGCCCGCCGCGTTTTTCTCCGAAGCCGCCCCCGCCCTCGCCTACCTGCGCGCGCGCCGGGCTCCCATCGTCGTCAAGGCCGATGGCCTGGCCGCCGGCAAGGGCGTGATTGTGGCGCAGAGCCTCGCCGAGGCCGAGGCCGCCGTGCGCGGCATGCTCGAGGGCGGGATGTTCGGCGCCAGCGGGCGGCGGGTGCTCCTCGAGGACTGCCTGTTCGGCGAGGAGACGTCGATCCATCTCATCGTCTCGGGCCGCGATTTCGTCGTGCTGCCGACGAGCCAGGACCACAAGCGCGTGGGCGACAACGACACCGGCGCGAACACGGGCGGCATGGGGGCGTATTCGCCGGCCGAGGTGGTGACACCCGCCCTGCTGGAGGTGATCGTGCGGACGATTGCCGGTCCGAGCGTCGAGGCCATTGCGGCGGAGGGCATCGATTTCCGCGGAACGCTCTACATCGGGCTGATGCTCACCGCCGACGGGCCGCAGGTGCTCGAATTCAACACCCGCTTCGGCGACCCCGAGACTCAGGTGATCCTGCCGCGCCTGGCGGCCGATCCGCTCGCGCTCATGTGGGCGGCCGTGCAAGGCCGCCTCGGCAGGGTTACGGTCGCCGAGCGACCGGAGCCGGTCATCTGTGTCGTGGTCGCGGCGAAGGGATATCCGGGCCTTTATCCCAAGGGCGGGAAAATCACGCTGCCGGCCACGCCGGGCCCCGACGCCTGGATCGTGCACGCCGGTACGGCGCTTGACCCGCAGCGGCGGATCGTCTCCGCCGGTGGCCGGGTTCTCGGCGTGTGCGCGCGGGCCGCCACGCTGCGCGCCGCGGCGGATCGCGCCTATGCCGTGTGCGATCAGGTCGGTTTTGACTCGAAGTACTTTCGCCGCGACATTGGCGCCCGTCAATTGAACCGGCAGTGACTTCCCGCTCTTGTTTCCTTTGGTGGATGTCCCGCCTCCGGCTGACCGGAGCGGGCTGCTGGCTGCTGGTCTTCGGTCTTCAGGTTTCACTCTTGAGTCTTCGGGCCGCGACGCCGCCCGCCGCACCGGTGGATCTCGGCCGGAACCTCGCCTACGTGCGCCTGCACCGACTCCCGGAAGACGCGGCGGCCCTGGCCGATTCCTGGAAGGCGCCGGCGCTGGTCGTCGATCTTCGGCACACGACCGGCGATCCCGCGCAGGCGCTCCCGCCCGATTTGCCCGCCCGGCCGCGCCGCGCGCCGCTCTTCGCGCTGGTCGGCCCCGACACCGCGCCCGCCCTGCTCGCCGCGATCCGGGAGCGGGCGCCGGCGCTCATCAGCATCGGGCTCGCCGCGCCCGGCCTGACACCGGACCTTGCCCTGACCGTGAGCCCCGAGGCCGACCGCCGTGCCTACGATGCGCTCGATGGCGGCGCCTCCGTTGAATCTTTGACCAGCGAGAAGATGGCCAAGCCCCGCTTTGATGAAGCCGCGCTGGCTCACGAGCACACCGCCGAGGCGGCCGGCCGCGAACCGCCCCCGGCGCCGGCTCCGGATCCGAGCGGGGCCGCGCCGGCACCCTCCCCCACGCCGGCGGCCGCACCCGCGCCCGAGGCGGTGCTCAAGGACGTCGTCCTGCAGCGGGCCGTGCAGCTGCACCGCGCGCTGCTGGCCCTCGGGAAACTGCCGCCAGCTTGAGCGGGCGCGACCGGCACGAAGTTTCTTCCCTCGACACCCTCCGCCACCGCCTGCTTATTCACGAAAATCCCGCATGCCCGGCCCCGGCCATATTCTCATCGTCTGCACGGCGAACATCTGCCGCAGTCCCATGGCCGCCGGCCTCCTCCAGCACTTTCTTGCCGGCCAGAGCGAACCGCTCAAATCGCTGCCGGTGGTCTCCGCCGGGATCGCGGCGCGCCGCGGTGATCCGATCTCTGACAACGCGGCGATCGCCATGAAGAAGGTCGGGATCGACCTCTCGCCGCACGCCAGCCAGCCCGTGACCCAGCAGCTGCTGGACGGGGCCCTCGTCGTGTTTTGCATGACCGAATCCCAGCGGGCCATGATCCAGCTGCAGTTCGAACGGGTGCCCAAGCATCTCTACCTCTTCCGCCAGTTCCTGCCGCCGCCCGTCGATCCCGAGGTTGATGATCCCTACGGCGGCCCGCTCGGCGTTTACGAAACCTGCCGCGACAATCTCGTCGAGGCCGTGCCGAGCGTCGTCAACCTGCTCAAGACCCTCGTGCCGGCGGCGTAGCCGGCCGGGCTGCGGCGCGCCGCGGGATTGCGGCTTGGCTTGGAGCCGGGAACCTGTTGCGTTGGACTTGACCTCCATCCCTTGACACCCATGCCGCTCAACGCCACCCCGCTCCGCCAGTTGGACCCCGAGGTCCACGCCGCCATCGCCGGCGAGCTCGCGCGCCAGCAGCGCCACATCGAGCTCATCGCCTCGGAGAATTTCACCTACCCGGCCGTCCTCGAGGCCCAGGGCAGCGTGCTCACCAACAAGTACGCCGAGGGTTATCCGGGCAAGCGCTGGTACGGCGGGTGCGAGCAGGTCGACAAGGTCGAGCTGCTGGCGATCGAGCGCGCCAAGCGGCTCTTCGGCGCCGAGCACGCCAACGTGCAGCCGCACTCCGGCTCGCAGGCGAATTTCGCCGTCTATACCGCCGTCCTCCAGCCGGGCGACAAGGTGCTCGGGATGAATCTCAGCCACGGCGGCCACCTCACCCACGGCAACCCCGCCAACTTCTCGGGCAAGCTTTACCGGTTCTGCCAATACGGCGTGCGCGAGGACAACGGCCTCATCGACTATGATGAGCTCGCCGCCACGGCGCAGCGCGAACAGCCCAAGATGATCACGGTCGGCGCGAGCGCCTATTCGCGCGTCATCGATTTCGCGCGCATGGGCGAGATCGCCCGCAGCGTCGGCGCCCACCTTTTCGCCGACATCGCGCACATCGCCGGCCTGGTCGCCACGGGCCACCATCCCTCGCCGGTGCCACACGCCGACTTCGTGACCACCACGACGCACAAGACGCTGCGCGGCCCCCGCGGCGGCCTCATCCTCTGCCGCGCCGCCCACGCCAAGATCATCGACTCCGCCATGTTCCCCGGCGGCCAGGGCGGCCCGCTCATGCACGTGATTGCCGCCAAGGCCGTCTGCTTCGCCGAATGCCTCAAGCCCGAATTCAAGGAGTACTCGGCGCAGATCATCCGCAACGCCCGCGCCTTCGCGGCGGCGATGGCGGCGCGCGGCTACAAGATCGTCTCCGGCGGCACCGACAACCATCTTTTCCTCGTCGACCTGCGCGCCACCCTGCCCGAGCTCACGGCCAAGAAGGCGCAGGAGACGCTCGATCTGGCCAACATCACCTGCAACAAGAACACCGTGCCCTTCGAGACGCGCTCGCCCTTCCAGGCCTCGGGCCTCCGCCTCGGCACGCCGGCCGTGACGACCCGCGGCATGCTCGAGCCCGACATGGACGAGATCGCGGCCTGCCTCGACGCGGTGTTGCGGGCGATCGGCACGCCACAGCAGGATGCGGTCATCGCCGCGACCAAGCAGCGCGTGATCGCGCTGACCGCGCGCTTCCCGCTGCCGTACCGGGCTTGACCGCCCCGCGGCCGACGCCCCCCGGGCGCAGGGGCGATCGCCCGGCGTCGCGGCGATTTCGCCGGCCTCGGTAAGGCCGGCGTGTCTTTTTGGGTCGCGTTCGACGGCGGATCGTCATGGAAATCCCGTCGCGCCGTGTTTGAGCACCGCAACGAACCGCTGCTGCCGCGCCGCGATTATTACCGTCGCCTGGTCCGCCACGGCCTGATCGCCGCGGGTTTCCTCGTCGCCGGCCTCCTCGTCGGGATGGGCGGCTATCACTTCTTCGAAGGCCTGCGCTGGACCGACGCGTTTGCCAACGCGGCGATGATCCTGTCCGGCATGGGGCCGCTCGATCCGATCAAGACGGCCGCCGGGCGCATCTTTGCGGGCTTCTACGCGATCTTCAGCGGCGTGGCCTTCCTCACCACCGTGGGCGTGCTCCTGGCGCCGGTGGTGCACCGCGCGCTGCACCGCTTCCATCTCGAGGGCCGGACACCCCGCCCGTAGCGCCGCGGTTCCTGCCGCGCGCCAGGAAGACGAGCGGTTCCAGGTCGCGTCCGCTCCACCCGGCGCGGGATCCGGGGAACGGCGGCCGCGCGGAGCGCGCGCAACCTTTCATCCTTCTGGACGAAACTTCGGTTGCACCCGTCCGACCCCGCGCTAGCGTTGGCCTTTCCTTTTCTCGTGACTACCGCCCCCGCCGCACCCGCGTCCAAACCACTCTCGCTGGGCGTCATCTTTCTCACGCTTTACATCGACCTGATCGGGTTCTCGATCATCTTCCCGCTTTTCCCCGCGATGCTGGAGTATTATCTCGGTCGCGAGGGACACGGTGGTCTGCTCGGGTGGTTGCTGGCTCAGATCGACACCTTCGCCCGCGTCACGGGTGGGGGCGGTGGCTATACCCCAGTGCTGTTCGGCGGTGTGCTCGGCTCGCTCTACTCCCTGCTGCAGTTTCTGTTCGCACCCTACTGGGGCGACCTCTCCGACCGCCTCGGCCGCCGTCGCGTCCTCCTGCTCACTGTGGCGGGCATTACCTTCAGCTACCTGCTGTGGGTCGTCAGCGGCTCGTTCTGGCTGTTCATCCTCGCCCGCCTGTTCGGGGGCGCCATGAGCGGCAATCTCTCCGTCGCCACCGCCGCGGTGGCCGATGTGACCTCGCGCGAAGACCGCGCAAAGGGCATGGGCCTTGTCGGCGTGGCCTTTGGGCTGGGCTTCATCACTGGGCCCGCCCTCGGCGGCCTGATGTCCGGCTTCAACCTGCTCACGCGGCATCCGGGCCTGGCGGCCTACGGCATCCACCCGTTCTCCCTCCCAGCGCTGATCGCCTTCGCCTGCTGCCTGCTCAACCTCGCCTGGATCTACGCCCGCTTTGTCGAGACCCGTCCACCCGGCGCCCGCGGAACCGGGTCGCCGCGCGAGCGCCATCCGGTCAAGGCCCTCTTCGGCATCGTTGATCTCCGCGTCCGGCGCTCGAACCTGCTCTATTTCGTCTTTGCCCTGGCCTTCAGCGCCGTCGAATTCTCGCTGGCCTTCCTCGCCGCCGATCGGTTCGCTTATACGCCGCGGCAGATGACCGCGCTATTCGTCTTCATTGGCGTCATGTCGATTCTCACTCAAGGCGTGCTCGTGCGCCGGGCCGTTCCGCGGTTCGGCGAGCGCCGCGTGCTGGTGGCCGGTGTGACCGTCTTCATGCTCGCGCTCTTTCTGATCGGATTTGCGCCGAGCCGGGCGGTGCTTTACCTCGGGCTCGCCTGCCTGGCGCTCGGCTCCGGCTTCACCAACTCCGCCGTATCCGCCCTCATTTCGCTTTACAGCCGCGTCGACGAGCAAGGCCGCGTCCTCGGCGTCTTCCGGTCGCTCGGTTCGCTGGCCCGCGCGATTGGACCGGTGGCCGGTGGCCTCATTTACTGGCGGCTTCACCCCGAAGGCCTTTATGCGCTGGGAGGTCTCATCATGCTGGTGCCCATCACCATGAGCCTCCGCCTGCCCGAACCGGAAAAATGACCTCGCCTTCGCGTCTCTCACCCCCGCTTCGGTCCTGCGGCGTCCGCGTCCTGCCGCGGCTGTTCGCCGCCGGTCTCGTCGTGCTCCTCGCCGGCTGCGCCACCTTCCGCCGGCCGCCGCGGCGGACGAGCCTGGAGTCGGCGCAAAGCGTGCTCAAGGCGTCGCTCATTTCCAATTTCCTCGTCATCGAGACGCCGGGAGACAAGCACGGTCCCTTCCATTTCATCATCGACACCGGCTCGTCCGCCACCCTGGTCACGCCCGACCTCGCGAAGCGTTTCGGCGCCCGCGCCCGGGGCAATCAGGCGCCCGTGCGCGTGCTCGGCGCGAACGGCCAGGTGAAGCAGCTCAATCCCGTCACCCTGAAACGTCTGGACCTCGGTTCGGCACGGTTCGAGGGTGTTGCGGCGCTCGAGCATGACCTCGCCGACCTCTCCAACCACCTCGGCGTGCGCATCGATGGCATCCTCGGCTTCCCGCTGTTCCGCGACACCCTGCTGACACTCGACTACGTCCACGCCGAGGTCAGAATCACCCCGCACGGCGTGCCCATGGCGCTGCCCGGCGTCACCATCCCCTTCAACAACGAGCAGAACACGCCGCTCATTCCGATCCAGCTCGGGGCGGAATCGTTCATCGCCCTCGTTGACTCGAACAGTGACGCCGCCCTCAGTCTCAATACCGTCGGCCTGCACCCCAGCTTTCAGTACGGACCGAAGGCCGGCGCGCTCGTGGCCACGCTCGCGGGCGACCGCCTCCGCATGGTTGGCCGGCTCGCCCAGCCCCTTACTCTCGGCGCTTACGTCATCGAGAATCCCATCGTCGACATGACCGACGAGTTGTCGTCCATCGGCGGCGGGTTGTTGCGGAACTTCGCCGTGACCTTCGACCAGAAACGCAACCAGGTCACCTTCTTCCGGCCGACTTTCGACCCCGTCAAGGTGCCACCCCTGCGCAGCACCGGGTTGAGCTTCACCAAGACCGCCGCCTACTGGCGGGTGGCGGCGGTGGTGGCGGAGTCGGCCGCGGAACAGCTCGGCGTGCAAGGAGGAGACCTGTGCACGCGCATCAACGATGAGCCCGTGTCGGCCTGGCCCTTGCCCCGGTACGAGGAACTGATTCACTCGGCCGCACGCATCACCTACACTTTCATCGAGGGCAATCAGGAGCAACAGGTGACCCTGCCGGTCTTCGATCTGGTGCCGTGAACGGGCCGGCGCGGGCCGACGTTGGTTTTGGGTTTTGAGTCTTGGGTTTGGGGTTGAATTCGGATCTCAACTCAAGACGCAAAACGCCAGACTCAAGACCAAGACCTACCGCACCCTGCGCAGCAGGAACGCGCTGCCGCCATCGCATTCCGTCTCCCACGGGCGGGCGGAGCGCGTCTGCTCGAGTACGAACCGCCCGCCGGACGCGCGCAGGAACGAGTCGATCACCCCCTCGTTCTCCTCGGGCTCAAGGCTGCACGTGCTGTACACCAGCCGGCCGCCGGCCTCCGCGGCGGCTGACGGTGCGCCCGCAGAACCCGGTCCTGTCCCGGCGACAAGCCCCGCGGCCGCCGTCAACAGGGCGAGCTGCTGCGCCGCATGTTTCGCCACGTCGGCCTCCCGCAGCCGCCATTTCACGTCCACGCGGTGTCGAATCACGCCAGTATTGGAGCAGGGGGCATCGAGCAGCACGGCATCGTAGGCCGCCGGCAGGTGCTGCGCCTTAAGGAAGGCGGGCGAAAGCGCCCGCACGTCGGCTTGGATCAGGCTGATTTCCACCGCACGCACCTTGGCGAGATTCTCTCTCAGCCGTCCGATCCGGCGGCGGTCGGGCAGGTCGACCGCGACGATCCCGCCCGCCGCTGCCACGCCGGCCACGGGGGGGACGGAAGAGACACCCGCCGACGGGTGGCCCGCCCGGGCCGCGAGCAGGTCGGCCAGCAACAGACTCTTGCCGCCCGGCGCCGCGCACAGGTCCAGCACGGTCTCGCCCGGCCGCGGATCGAGCAGCTCGGCGGCAAGCTGCGTCGCGGGATTCTGCAGATAGAGCACGCCTTCGGCCAGCCACCGTTCGACCTCCTCCCAGTGACCCGCCGGGATCACGAAAAAACCCGGCCACGGCATCGCCCGCAGCCAAGCGGGCGCGTTCCCGGGACCGCGCCAGCGTCCGCAGACGGACGGGGGCGACTGATTCCATTCCAGCAGACGGCGCGCCGGCGCGACGCCGAAATGCTCCCGCCACCGGCGGACGAGCCATTCGGGATGCGAAAAAAACCGGGCCAGCTCCGCAGCGTCCGCCTCAGCCGGGGGCATCGCGCCGTGGAGTTCCGGCGCCCGGGCCAGCTTCCGCAACACCGCGTTGACCAGGCGGGCCTCCGCCGGGCTGAGCAGACCCTTTGCCTGTCCGACCGCGTGGTGCACGACCCGGGCCGCCTGCCCCGACTCGGAGGGCGCCGCGCCCGCCTCCAGCAATTCAAAGCCGGCCACCAGCAGAGCGGCCCGCAGACGCGCCCGGGGCGGCTTTGGCACCAGTGCGTCGACGGCCGCGGCCAGCCGGCCATGGTGGCGGACCGCCCCGAAGAGGAGATGCTGGCAGCGCGCCCGCTCGGCGCCGTGCCAGCCGCCAACCGCCTGCAGTCCCGGAGCCTCCATGAGCGCATCCAGCCGGTCGCGCCCGCGCAGCCACCGCTCGAGCAAGGCGACCGCGACCGACCACGCGCCGGCGGATGGCTGGTTCCGCAAGGATATCATCCCGGCCACCTTAAGATACACAGTTTGACATTCCAACCCATTCTCGACTCAACTCGTCGTTTGCGCCCGCCGCATCGCGACCATGAATTCTGAAGCCGTTCAAGCGCTCATCGCCAAAAACCCGTCGCTCAAATCCGCCCGAACCAGGCTCGAGGCGATGGAGCCTGGCGCCTATTGCGTCCACCGGAGCTGGGGCTTCGGGCAGATCAAGGACTACGATGAGGCGGACCACAAACTGGTCATCGATTTTGCGGGCAAGAAGAAGCACCGGATGGATCCGATCTTCTGCATCAGCACCCTCGAGATCCTGCCGCCCAAGCACCTGCTCGTGCGCAAGGAGACCGAACCCGACAAAATCGCCCTTTTGGTCGAGGAGAAGCCCGTCCAACTGGTCGTCGAGGCGCTGGCCGCCTTTCCCAACAAGGCCACGACCGCCATCGATCTCGAAATCGTGCTGCAGCAGGTGGTCGGCGACGAGAAATTCAAGAAGTGGTGGGCTGCCACCAGGAAACAGGTCGCCAAGGACCCGCGCATCGCCGTCCCGGCCAAGAAGACCGAATGCTACGTGCTGCGCGATGAACCGGTGTCGGTCGAGGATGAGATTCTGGAACATTTCGCCAACACCCGGTCCGCCCGCCGGCGCATCCAGCTGGCGGAGGAGCTGCTGGGCGCGGCCGGCCGGAAGGAAACCAAAGCGGATCTGGCGCCGGTGCTGACCGGCCTGGCCGAGGTCGTCAAGGACAGCAACCAGCTGCATTCCGCCGAGCGCCTCTACGGCGCGGTCGTGCGCGACGAGCTCGCGAAGATCGTCGGCGTCGACGCCGCCACCTTCAGCCCGAGCCTGGGCGAATTGGTGGCCGACACCCGCCGCCTGACGGAGATCGCCGAGAAGATCCCGGTGCATTTCCAGACCCACTTCCTCGAGCTGATCAAGGACGCGCATCCGCTGGAATGGAAGGATCTGACCTTCGCAATGCTCAAGATGAGCCAGGGGAAGTTCACCACCGAGTGCATCAACTTCCTGGTCGACCAAGGCCACGCGGAGGAGCTCGCGACGGTGCTCAAGCGCTGGCAGACCGAGCAGAACCTGCGCGCGCCGGTTCTGCTGTGGATCGTCAAGAACCGCCAGTCCAAGAAGTTCGCCAAGCTGCTCAGCGATCTCATCACGCCGCGCCTGTTCAGCGCCATCTTCTTCGCGATCGACTACGAGGCCCTGCAATCCGCCGGCGCGCGCCGCATCCCGCTGGCCGAGATCCTCAGCGACGATCCCGACCTCATCTCCGACCTCCTCGCCACCGCCGACCCCGAGACCGCCCGCGACCTCGCCAACACCCTCCTGCTCAACCAGGGCTTCGAGGAGTTGACCAAGAAGTCGCTGCTCGCCCGCTTCATCAAGACCTTTCCCTCCATCCAGTCGCTCGTCTCGAGCGAGGGCGAGACGAAGGGTGAGCAGCTCCTGGTGTCGCGGGAGAGCTATGAGCGCAAGCACCAGGAGTACGAGCTCATCGTCACCAAGAAGATTCCCGAGAATTCCCGCGCCATCGCCGCGGCCCGCGAGCAGGGCGACCTGCGCGAGAATGCGGGCTACAAGATGGCCAAGCAGGACCAGCAGCTCCTCATGGCCCGGAAGGGCCAGCTCGAACGCGACCTCGCCCGCGTCCGCATCACCGACTTCAAGGACGTCAGCACCGAGCGGATCGGCGTGGGCAACGTGGTGGAACTGCGCGAGGGCGGCACCGGCCAGACGGTGAGCTACACCGTCCTGGGGTTGTGGGACGGCGACCCGGAGAAGCATATCATTTCTTACAAATCCCCTCTCGGTCAGGCCCTGCTGGCCAAGAAGCCCGGTGACCATGTCAAGGTGAAGATCGGCGGGGCCGAGCACGACTATGCCGTGACCGGCATCAGCCTCCTCGGGGACGCCGCACCGGCGGCGGTCACCTGAGCGGGCCCGCGGCAAGGCACTCCGCGCCTGCGCCCCGTCCCGATCGTCCCCCGGCGCGCCGCCGCCCCATCCGAAACGGCCCAACGATGACTGCATCCGCCCCGCGACCCGTTGGCGGCCCCCGCGTATGGAGCATTTGCTGACAGGCCTCGTCATCGGCTTCTCGATCGCCGCGCCGGTCGGTCCGATCAATCTGCTTTGCCTGCGCCGCGCGCTGACGGATGGTCGCCGCATGGGGTTTGTCTCCGGCCTGGGCGCGGCCGCGGCTGACACCACCTATGGCGCGATCGCGGCGGCCGGCCTCACGGCCGTCACCGCTTTCCTCATCGGTCATCGCCCGTGGCTGCAGTTGTTCGGCGGGGCGTTCCTGCTGCTGCTCGGCCTCCTGACCATGCGCGCCCGGACTCCCCGCCGCGAGGCCTCGACGCCGGTGCATGTCGGGCGCCTGCGCGACGCCTTCGTGTCCACCTACCTGCTCACGCTCGCGAACCCGATGACCATCGTGGCCTTCACCGGCATCTTCGCCGGACTCGGCCTGGGTTGGCAGACCTCCGGGACCGCGGAGGGATTGCAGCTCATTGGCGGCGTGTTTCTCGGCTCCGCGGTCTGGTGGCTGCTCCTCGCCCTGCTGGCGGGAACCTTTGGGCGCCACCTCAACGACGGAACGCTGCGCGTCATCAATGTCGTCGCCGGCGGCGTCATCGCCACGGTGGGCGCGTGGCAACTGGGCCGGCTGATCGTCCTGCTGATGCGCTGAGCGGGCGCAGCGCGGAATTGACGCCATCGCTCCGCGCCGGCATGGGTGGGGGACCGGGCTGGTCGCGCCTCCGGCGCGCGGCCGCCGCCGCCTCTTTTCGTGAACTCGTCCCTCGACACACTGAAAATCCTCTCCGACCCCACGCGCCTGCGGCTGCTGGCCCTGCTCATGAAGGAGGAGCTCTCGGTCGCCGAACTGCAGGAGGTGCTGGGCATGGCGCAGTCGCGCATCTCCTCGCAGCTGGCGCTGCTCCGGCAGGCCGGCTTCGTGGCCGACCGCCGCGAGGGGAAGAAGGCATTCTATTCGCTGCGGCCCGGCCTCGCGCCGACGCGGGTGGCGCTGCTGCGGGCCGCGGGTGAGGCCGTGGCCGACGCGCCGGAGTTCACCGAGGACCGCGACAACCTTGACCGCATCCTCCAAAAGCGCCGCCGGGTGGCCGAACAATATTTCAACCTGATCGCCGGGCGGCTCGGCAAGGGCTATTGCCCCGGCCGTTCGTGGGAAGCCATCGGCCGTCTCGCCCTGCGGCTCGTGCCGCCGATTGTCGTGGCCGACCTCGGCGCCGGCGAGGGCCTGATCTCCCAGCTCCTCGCCCATCGGGCGGAGCGGGTGTGGTGCATTGACAATTCGCCGCGCATGGTGGAGGTCGGCACCGAGCTGGCGAAAAAGAACGGTCTCGCCAACCTGACCTACAAGCTCGGCGACATCGAGGCCGTGCCGCTGGCGGACCGCTCGGTCGACCTCGCCATTCTCAGCCAGGCGCTGCATCACGCCAACCACCCGCAGACCGCCGTCAATGAAGCCTTCCGCATCCTCCGGGCCGGCGGCCAGCTGCTGGTGCTCGATCTCAAGGAACACGCCTTCGAAAAGGCGCGCGAGCTCTATGCCGACGTGTGGCTCGGCTTCAAGGAGAGCGCGTTGCACGGCTTCCTCAAGAAGGCGGGTTTCCAGCAGGTCGAGGTGACCGCGGTGTCCCGCGAGACCGTGGAGCCGGGGTTTGAGACCCTGCTGGCCAGCGGCCTCAAGGGCGGTCGGTAGCCGGCGTGTCGCTGGGCGCTGGGCGGCGGGCCGGGCGTCGCCAGGCCGCTCAGCCGGCCGTTCCGTCCTTGCGCGAATGCAGGCAGAGGCGGTTGCCGTCGGGATCGGCGATCCACGCCATCCAGCACACGCGCGTTTCGACCGGCTCGATCAGAATCCTCACCCGGCGCCGCCGGCAGACGGCGACCGCCTCACGCACATCCTTCACCGCGAGGCCGACGCAAGCGGGGCCCTGCCAGTTCCACGACGGCCGCCGCTTCGCGGTCGGGCCGTTGAGGCAGAGGGCGACCGGCTCCGTCCGAAACTCGGACCAGAAGTCATTCCACTCCCCGCCCCTCCTCAGGCCGAAGAGCCGCTGGTAGAACGCGCGCGTGCGGCGGAGATTCTTCGTGCAATACATCACAAAATCCACGGCGCGGATGGGGACCGGCGGCGGGCGCCGGCCACGGGTCTTGGAATGGGGCATGGGCGCTCATTTACGGTTTTTTCGCAGCGACGCAAGCGGTCCGCCGCCCTTTCGGCTGTCGGGGAGACTTGCGGTTTCCTGGAGTTGTGGAACGTTGCCCTCCCGCCCGATGAGCGATCTCACCCTGCCCAACGTCGAGGCCAAATACGCGTGGCGGACGATTCCGCGCCAGGAGCCGCCCAAGCGTTCGGGGGCGGAGCGCATGGCGGATTTTCTGGAGATCTACGGCCTGTTCGACGAGGCCACGGCGCGCGAACAGGCGAGCCGCTGCATCCAGTGCCCCGAACCCGTGTGCGTGACCGGCTGCCCGCTGGGGAGTCACATCCCCGAATGGCTGACCCGCACGGCCGAGGGCCAGTTCCTGGAGGCGGCGGCGATCCTGCATTCCACCAGCAATCTGCCGGAGGTGTGCGTGACCAGCTGCCCGGCGGATCGCCTGTGCGAGGGGCTGTGCATCCTCGACGGGCGCGCCGAGCCCGTGTCCATCTGGGCCATCGAACGCTTCCTCAACGATTATGCCTTTGCCCACGGGGCGGTCGACGCGGGCATCGTGCCCCCGAACGGGTTCCGCGCCGCGGTCGTCGGCTCCAATCCGGGCGGGCTCGCCTGCGCCGACGAACTGGCGCGTCGCGGGTACGCTGTGACGATCTTCGACACCGAGTTGCTGCCGGGTGGGCTGCAGATTCACGGTCTGCCGGCTTTCAAGCTGGAGAAGTCCGTCGCGCAGCGCCGCATCGACCTCCTGCGCTGGCGCGGCGTCAAGTTTTGCATGGGGGTCACCCTTGATCGCGATCTCACTCTGGCGACGCTGCAGGCGGACTTTGACGCCGTGTTCTTGGCGCTCGGCGCGCGCAAGGCCCGGCCGCTCGCGGTGCCGGGGGCCGATCGCGCCGGCGTGATCCAGGCCCTTCCGTTCATCATCCAAAAGAACGCCGCCATGCCGCTGGACATGCCGGCGATCGACGTCACCGGGGCGCGCGTGGTCGTGCTGGGGGGCGGGGACACGGCCATGGACTGCGTACGCACCGCCATCCGCGCCGGTGCGCGCGAAGCCACCTGCGTCTACCGGCGCGATGCCGAGAACATGCCATGCAGCCGGCGCGACTATGCGGACGCGATCGAGGAAGGCGCCCGGTTTTTGTGGCAGGCCGCGCCCGTGGCCGTGCTGGGCGGCGAGGGCGGGGCCGTCTCCGGGCTGCGGCTCATCCGCACCACCCCCGGTCCGAAGGCGGAGGACGGGCGTCGCGCTTTTTTGGCTGCGCCGGGCACCGAATTCGAAATCGCGGCCGATCGGGTCTTTCTCGCGCTGGGCTTCGAGCGGGAGCCGCTTCCGCGCGCCGGCGTGTTCCACCAGCTGGCCACCGACGATGCGGGCTCCGTGCTGGTCGATGCGCACCAGATGACCAACCTGCCCGGGGTGTTTGCCGCCGGCGATCTCGTCCGCGGCCCGGGCACCGCTTTGGAGTCGGTCCGCGACGCCCGCAAGGCCGCGTCCGGCATCCACGAATTTCTGGCGGCGCGCTGGCCCGCGGGCGCGGAGGCGGCCGGCGCTTGATGCCGGTGCGCGCCGGCGGCGTCCGGGGCGCTCCTCCACCCCCCCGCTCCCGGCAGGCTCACCCCCCGGGGCATTCCGGTCTTCGGCGCAGGTTGGCCGCTCGTCCGGCCGGTCGCGGCGGCGTATTAGCCCGTCGCCCGCGAGGATCGCCGCGTAGAAGCATTTCTAATCATTGCCGACCACCACGCACGCGTTGATGTTGCAATAAATGCGCAAAGCTCGCCAACGCGTGCGCTGCCCGGTGGTGCATTCCGTGCGATGATGGCATTATGCAGTCAGCAGCCATTGCGTCCGGCTTGGTCCTTCCGCTCCGATCATGAACGATCTGCTCAAGGGTGATCTGATCTACATCGCCGCGTTCTGCCTCGGCGGTCTGCTCTTTGCGGTCGGTCCCTTCGCCGTCGTCCACCTGCTGGCGGCGCGCCGGACCCGACAGTCGGCGCACAAGACCGGCCAATACATCGAATGCGGCATGGAGCCGATTGGCGACGCCTGGATCCGGTACAGCGCCGTGTATTATCTGTACGCCCTGGTCTTTGTGGCGTTTGCGGTGGATGTCCTCTACCTGATCCCGGTCGCGCTCGTCTACAACCGGCAGTTCGTCATCCGGGACTTTGTCGAACTGGTCCTGTTTGTCGGGATTCTCTCCCTCGTCATCGTCTATGCCTGGCGGAAAGGAGTCTTCGAATGGAAACGTCGGTAGACACTTCCCAGATTGTGCAGTTTGCCAAACTGGACGACCTGCTGGCGCTGAGCCGGGCCAACTCGCTGTGGCCCCTCACCTTCGGCCTGGCCTGCTGCGCCATCGAAATGATGGCGGCCGGTGGCCCCCGTTTCGATATCTCGCGTTTTGGCGCCGAGGTCTTCCGTCCGTCGCCGCGCCAGGCCGACGTCATGATCGTGGCGGGGACGATCAACAAGAAGATGGCCCCGGCCGTGAGGACCCTCTACGACCAGATGCTCGAGCCCAAATGGGTCATTGCCCTGGGCAATTGCGCCATCTCCGGCGGGCCGTTTGTCTTCCCGGGGCAATACGCCGTGGTTGAAGGCGTCGACAAGCTCTTCCCGGTCGACGTCTTTGTCCCTGGCTGTCCCCCGCGGCCGGAGGCGCTGATCGAGGGGATCCTCGCTCTGGAGCAGAAACTCACCGGCAAACGCCGCTGGCCGGTGGTGACGCCCCCACAATGATGCCCGCCCTCGAGACCCTCTCCGCCCGGCTCGCTCCGCTGGCCCGCGCCCTCCCGGCCACCGTCACCCCCCTCGGCCCGACCGCCGGCGCGCCCGCCACGCCGCGGCCGGCCCCGCCTGACCCCGTCCAGCGTTCCGATCCGGCGGTCACGGGATATCACCTCGACGTGACCGTGGGGGCCGCCGATGTCGCCTCAGCCGCGGGCATCCTCGATCAAGCCGGCTTTGCCCTCGACACCATCACCGGCGTCGACTGGATCGCGCAGAGCGAATTCGAGGTCGTCTACGATTACTTCCATGCAGCGTCGCCCCTGCGGGTTGTGATCCGGACCCGCGTGCCGCGCGACCGTCCGGAGCTGCCCACGATTTCGCCGGTATATCCCGGCGCCAACTGGCACGAGCGCGAGGCGCACGACTTTTTCGGCATCCGTTTCGCCGGGCATCCTGATCTCAGCCCGTTCCTGCTGCCCGAGGACGCCACCTACCATCCCCTGCGCAAGGATTTCACCGCGTGACCGCCTCCGCCGACATCGCCCGCCGCCCGGAACCGCAGGAGACGTTCGTCCTGAACGTGGGTCCGCAACATCCCGCCGCCCACGGCGTCCTGCGCATCAAGATGACCATGGACGGCGAATACGTCATGCGGGCCGAGCCCGTCCTCGGGTACATCCATCGGATGCACGAGAAGATGGGGGAGAACCGTCCGTGGGCCCAGTTCCTGCCCAACACCGGCCGCATCGACTACCTCTCGGCGCTGCACTACAACCACGCCTTTGTCGGCGTCGTGGAGCGCGCCCTGCGCCTCGAGGTGCCGCCGCGCGCGGAGTTCATCCGCGTCATCACCTCCGAGCTCAACCGCATCTCCAGCCACCTGGTGTGGTGGAGCGCGTTCCTCCTCGATCTCGGCGGATTCACCCCGCTGCTCTACGCCTTCGATGACCGCGAGAAGATCCTCGACCTGCTCGAAAGTGTCACCGGCTCCCGCCTCACCTACTGCTACTTCCGGTTCGGCGGACTGTGCAACGATGTCGATGACGCGTTCGTCGCGGGCACGCGCGCCTTCGTCACCCGGATGCGTCCGCGGCTGAAGATGTATCGCGACCTCGTGACGGATAACATCATCCTGCGCAAACGCCTCGAGGCCATCGGGCCCATCAGCGCGGAGATGTGCCGCCGGTACGGCGCCACCGGTCCGGTCATCCGCGGTTCCGGCCTTCCCTACGATGTGCGCCGGGCCGAGCCCTATTCGGTTTATCCCCAGCTCGATTTCGAGATTCCGACCTTCCCGGAGGGCGACTCCATGGCGCGCTACCGCGTCCGGATGGCGGAACTGGAGCAGAGCCTGCGCCTCATCGCGCAGGCGCTCGACAAACTGCCGGCCGGTCCCGTCATGGGCAAGGTGCCCCGCGTGCTCAAGCTGCCGCCCGGCGACTATTGCTACGCCGTCGAGGCGGCCCGCGGCCGTTTCATGGTGCGCGTCGTCAGCGACGGCAAGGACAACGCCTACCGCGTCAAGCTGCGCACCCCGTCGTTCTCCAACCTCAGCCTCTACGAGGAGGCAAGCAAGGGCATGATCCTGCCCGACGCCTTGGCCCTGCTCGGCAGCCTGGACCTCGTCATCCCCGACATCGATCGCTGAGGGTGCGCCTGCCGCCATGAATTTCCTCACCACCGAACCCGTCCGCCTCCTGCTGTCGCTGCTCTGCATCATGGCCTTTGTCGGCTTGAACGCCGCCTATCTGGTGCTCGCCGAGCGCAAGGGCGCGGGCCGGTTCCAGCGCCGCCCCGGGCCCAATGAAGCCGGCTATGGCGGCTGGCTCCAGCCGGTCGCGGACGTGGTCAAACTTCTCTCCAAGCAGCTCATCGTTCCCCCGGGGACCGACGCCACCCTCTTCCGGCTTGCGCCCCTCATGGTCCTGTCGCCCGCCATGATGTGCCTCGCGGTGGTGCCGTTTAGCGAGACGCTCGTGGCGCGCAACATCAACGTCGGCCTGCTGATGGTCTTCTCCTTCGGCTCGATCAGCGTGATGGCGATCATGCTCAGCGGCTGGGCCTCCCGGAACAAGTACGCCATCATCTCCGCCGCCCGGGTGGTCTCGCAGGACGTCGCCTACGAGATCCCCATGCTGCTGGTCGTCATCACCCTGCTCATGATGACCGGCACGATGGATCTCAACGAAATCGTCCGGCAGCAGGCCGGCGGGTTCTGGCACTGGAACTTCTTCAAGGTCTGGGCCAACCCGCTCATGCCGGTGACCTTTGTCATCTTCTTCACCTGCATGTTGGCGGAGACGAACCGCGCGCCCTTCGACATGGCCGAGGCCGAGAGCGAACTCGTGGCCGGCGCCTTCACCGAGTACGCCGGGATGGGCTTCGGCGTCTTCTTCATGGCCGAATACGCCAACATCGTCCTGGGCTGCAGCCTCGCGACCGTGCTGTTCTTCGGTGGCTGGCAGAGCCCGTTCGGTCTCTGGCCGGGCCTGCTCTGGTTCCTCCTCAAGCTCTACGCGTTGATCTTCACGGTCATCTGGGTGCGCTGGACGTTCCCGCGCACCCAGTTCTACGGCCTGCTCAACCTGTCGTGGAAGATCCTCATCCCCATCTCCCTCTTCACCCTCCTGCTCTCGAGCGCCATGCTCAAAATCTTTCACGCATGAAAGCCTCCCTCCTCGAGGTTCCCCGCGGATTCTGGAGCCTGCTCGTGGGTATGCGGGTAACCCTCGGCCAGTTCTTCAAGCCGGTGGTCACGGTGCCCTATCCCCGGAAAACCCTGCCCATCCCCGCGCGCTACCGCGGCCACATCGAGCTCACGCTCGATCCCGAGACGGGCCGTCCGCTCTGCACCGCCTGCAAATTGTGCGAACGCGCCTGCCCCAGCGACTGCATCCTCGTCGACGGCGTCAAACGGGAAGGGGAGAAGAAGAAGTCGGTGACGGAGTACCACCTCGACTTCACCAAATGCAGCCTCTGCGGCGCCTGCGTCGAAGTCTGCCCGTGCGACGCCATCCATTTTTCCAAGAACTACAACCTCGCGAGCACCTCCAAGGCGGATTACACCTTTGATCTGGTCGAGCGACTGAAGGCCGGAAAGAAGCCATCGTGATCCCAGGCTCCGATTACGTGGTCACCGCCCTCTTCGGCCTGCTGGTCGCGCTCACGGCGGCCGGCGCCCTGCTCGCGGTGATGAGCACGCGCATCATCCGCAGCGTTTCCGGGCTGGCGGTGTGCTGCCTCGGACTCGCCGGACTCTATTACTTCCTGAACAGCCCGTTCCTCGCGCTGATGGAGATCCTCATCTATGTCGGCGCCGTCTGCGTCACCATCGTCTTCGGTGTCATGCTGTCCGAACCCGACGAGCCGGCGCCGCAGGAAAAGCGAGGTCGCGAAGTGTGGTGGGGCGGCGTGGCCGTGCTGGTGAGCGCGGCGATCTTCGGGGGCGTCACCCGGCTCAGCCTGCGCGGCCTGTGGCCGGCGCCGGTCGCGCCGGAGACCGACGGCTCGCTGCGGGCGATCGGCATCGCGCTGCTCACCACCTACAGCCTGCCCTTTGAGCTGATCTCGCTCGTGCTGCTTGTCGCGATCCTGGGCGCGCTCGCCATCGCCCGTGGCGGAAGGAGCCGGGAATGAGCCTCCACCTGTACGACCAGGCGGGCGTCTACCTTGTGCTCGCGGCCTTTCTGCTGGCCGCCGGCATCTACGGTCTCATCCGGCGCCGCACCCTGATCGGCATGCTCATCTCGGGCGAGCTGATCTTCTCGGCCGCCGCCCTGAATTTCATGACCCTGAACCGCTTCGTCGCACCGAATCCGGCCGTCGGCCAGATCTTCGTCCTCTTCCTCATGGGTCTCGCCGCCGCGGAGGTCGCGATCGCGCTGAGCATCATCATCGCAGTCTACCGGAATTACCGTTCGATCCAGCCCAAGGAGCTGTCCGAGCTCAAGGGATAGCCCATGGACCCTGCTTCCGACATCCGGCTGCTCCTCGCCGTCCTGGCCCCCCTGGTCGGCGCCGGGCTGGTCATGGCCACGGGTCGGAAACCGAACCTCCGCGAAGCCTGCTCGTTCCTCGCCGCCGCCGCCCTTTTCCTGGTGGTGGTCTCGATGGTGCCGTGCGTCCGGGCGGGTCGGCCGCTGCACTTCACCCTCTTTGCGCTGCTGCCCAACCTGAGCCTCGCGCTGCGCGCCGACGCGCTGGCGATGATCTTCGCCGTGGCCGCCTCCTTCCTGTGGATGGTCACGGTGTTCTATTCGGCGGGCTACATGCGCGGGCTGGCGGAGCACGCCCAGACGCGCTTCAGCACCTGCTTCGCCCTCGCGCTCTTCGGTGCGATCGGCTGCGCGTTTTCCGACAATCTGCTCACGCTCTACCTGTTCTACGAGATCGTCAGCATCACCACCTACCCGCTGGTCGCCCACCACCAGGATGCGGAGGGGTATGAGGGCGGCCAGAAGTACCTGGTTTACCTGACCACGGCCGCCAAGGGGCTGGTCCTCCCGGCGATGGTGCTGATCTACGTGCTGTCCGGCACCCTCGATTTTGCCAGCAACGCCCACGCCGGCATCCTGCCGGCCAGCGTCCACAACGGCGTCATCATCGTCCTCTACGCGTGCTGCCTGCTCGGTTTCGCCAAGAACGCGGTCATGCCGCTGCACCACTGGCTGCCCGGCGCCATGGTCGCGCCCACGCCGGTCAGCGCGCTGCTCCATGCCGTCGCCGTCGTCAAGGTGGGCGTGTTCTCCACCGTCCGCGTGATGCTCTACGTCTTCGGGGTGGATCTCATGGGTCGACTTCACCTCGGCCCGCCCACCGCCTGGTTTGTGTCCGTCACCATTCTGATCGCCTCCGTCGTCGCGCTGAGCAAGGACGACCTCAAGGCGCGGCTCGCCTACTCCACGGTCAGCCAGCTCTCCTACGTCATCCTCGGCGTGGCGCTGCTGACTCCGACCGCCGTCGCGGGCGGGCTGTTTCACATCGCGGCGCACGCCTTCGCCAAGATCACCCTCTTCTTCTGCGCCGGCGCGATCTATGTCGCCACCCGCAAGAAGCGGATCTCCGAGATGAGCGGGCTGGGCCGGGCGATGCCTTTCACCTTCGGAGCCTTTGCGCTCGCCTCGCTCAGCTTGATCGGCGCGCCGCCGGTCGCGGGTTTCATCTCCAAGCTCTACCTGTTTGTCGGCGCGCTCGATGCCGGCGCCCTCGGCATCCTCGTGGTGCTCGTGGTCAGCTCCCTCCTGAACGCCGCGTATTTCGCCCCGGTGGTTTACCACGCCTACTTCAGCCCGCCGCCGGCCGAGGACGCGGGCCGCCATCAGGGCGAGGCGCCGCTCGCCATGCTGATTCCGCTGTGCCTGACCGCGGTTCTCTCCGTGGTCATCGGCGTCTTCCCCGACTTCTTCATGCGCTTCGCCCAGGCTGTCCTGCCATGAGCCTGCTCCGCCTCATCGATCTTCTGCGCGAGCGCCTCCCGATGGTGGTGCGGGTGGGCCTGGCGGTGCTCGCCGCGCTGATCCTGGCCGACGTCGTTCCCGGCCTCGTCCACAAGGAGCATGCCCACACGGTGGCGGAGCACGTGTCCGGGTTCTGGGCGGCCTTTGGCCTGATCGGCTGCCTGGCGCTCGTCGTCATCGCCAAGACGCTCGGCCGGCTCGGCGTCTCGACCCGCGAGGATTACTACGATGAGTAGCCCGTGGATCCATCCGGCGCTGGTCATGCTGGCGGGCGGCCTCGTGTTGCCCGCCCTGCCCCGGCGTCTGCGCAAGGTCTGGCTCCTGCTCGTTCCGGTGCTGGCGTTCGGCCTCGTGCTCACCATGGCCAGGGGGACCTTCGGGGAGGTGACTTTCCTCAAGTGGACGCTCACTTTCGGCCGGGTCGACGCGCTCAGCCTCGTCTTCGCGCACATCATGAGCCTGATGTGCATCATCGGGACGCTGTTTGGGCTGCACGTCGAGGAGCCCGGCCAGCACGTCGCCGCCTGGGTCTATGTCGCCGGCTCGCTCGGCGCCATCTTCGCGGGCGACCTGCTCACGCTGTTTCTCTTCTGGGAGGTGATGGCCTTCTCCTCGGTCTTTCTCATCTGGTTCCGCCGCACACCCGCGTCCACCGCCGCCGGCTTCCGCTACCTGCTGGTGCACGTCGCGGGTGGATTGGCGCTCCTCGCCGGCATCGTCCTGCACGTGAAGGCCACCGGCAGCACGGCGTTCGTTCTTTTCGACGTCCACCAGCTGACGCCCGCCGGCTGGTTCATCCTGGCCGGCTTCCTCCTCAACGCCGCCGTGCCGCCGCTGCATGCGTGGCTGCCCGATGCTTATCCCGCGGGCACGTTCAACGGCGCCGTCTTCCTCAGCGCGTTCACCACCAAGACCGCCGTCTACGCCCTGTGCCGCGGTTTTGCCGGCATGGAACTGCTCGTGGTGCTCGGCGTGATCATGTCGCTCTACGGCGTGGTCTACGCCATCATTGAGAACGACGTGCGCCGGCTGTTTGCCTACCACATCGTCAGCCAGGTGGGCTACATGGTGGCCGGCGTCGGCATCGGCACCGCGCTCGCCGTCAACGGCGCCTGCGCCCACGCCTTCGCCCACATCCTCTACAAGGGCCTGCTCTTCATGGGCGGCGGCACCGTGCTCCACATGACCGGCGAGACGCGGATGTCGGCGCTGGGGGGCCTCTACAAGAAGATGCCGTGGGCGTTCCTGTTCACGCTCATCGGCGGCCTCTCCATCTCCGCCTTTCCTTTTTTCAGCGGTTTCGTGAGCAAATCCATGATCGTGCAGGCGGGTTTCGACGAACACCTCCTCTGGGCCGGCTTCCTGCTCAACCTCGCCGCGATCGGCACGTTCTACTGCAACGGCCTCAAGGTCCCGTACTTCGTCTGGTTCGGACGCAACCACTGCCAGCCGGCCGCGTGGGAGCGCGCCAAGGATCCGCCCTGGAACATGCTGGCGGCGATGGGCGCCACCGCGTTCCTCTGCGTCTTCATCGGCTGCTACACGCCGTATCTCTACCGGATGCTCCCGTACCCGGACGCGGCGCAGGCCTACCATCCGTACACGTCCTACCACGTCTCCGAGACCCTGCAGATTCTGCTCTTCACCGCGCTCGCCTTCTTCGTGTTGGTCAGGCTGAGGAAGATCGAGCCGCACGCGGGCATCAATCTCGACCTCGACTGGTTCTACCGCCTGGGCGGCCGCGCCTTCCTCTGGCTGGCCCGCCGGCCCGTCCAATCCGCCGACCGCGGCGTGGGCCAGGTCTACCGGCTTGGCGGCCTCGTGCCGCTGATGAAGTCCGCCGGCCTGGTCGGCCTCTTTGACAACCGGGTCATTGACGGCGCAGTGGATGGCCTCGCGGCCGCCGTGCGCGGCGTGGGCCGACGGTTGCGCTTCGCCCAGCGGGGCGCGCTGCAGGAGAACCTCACCCTGGTGTTCGCGGTCGCGGCGATCCTCCTCCTCGCCTTCCTCGTCTTCTTCCGCGTCTCCGCGCCATGAATGCTGCCGGCACCACCGCGGGTTTTCCCCTCCTCAGCGCCCTGATCTTCGCGCCGCTGCTCGCCGCCGCCGTCGCGCTCTGGATCCGGCCCGAGCGGCTGCTGCGTTGGTGGACCCTGCTCGTGACCACGGCCGTGGCCCTCCTGTCGCTGAGGCTCTGGACCGGCTTCAACGCCGCCACCGCCGACTTCCAGTTCACCGAGCACGCCGCCTGGATCCCCGGCCTGAAGATCAACTACACGCTGGGAGTCGACGGCATCAGCCTGCTGCTGGTGCTGCTGACGACGCTCGTGGCGCCGCTCTGCGTCCTCGCGTCGTGGACCTACCTCCAGACGCGGGTCCGGGAGTTCATGATCTGTCTCCTGTTGATGGAGACGGCGATGGTCGGGGTCTTCTGCGCGCTCGATGGCATCCTCTTTTTCGTTTTCTGGGAGGCGATGCTCATCCCGATGGCGCTGCTGATCGGCGTCTGGGGCGGCCCGCGCCGGATCTACGCCGCGATCAAGTTCTTCATCTACACGATGTCGGGCTCGATCTTTCTGCTGGTCGCCCTGATCGCGCTGCGCCTCCAGGCCGGCACCTTCCACATCCCCGACCTGATGGGCCGGCCGTACGCTCCCGTCTTCCAGCTCTGGATCTTCGCCGCCTTCTTCATCGCCTTTGCCATCAAGGTGCCGATGTTTCCCTTCCACACGTGGCTGCCTGCGGCCCACGTGGAGGCGCCGACCGCCGGCAGCGTGCTGCTCGCCAGCATCCTCCTCAAGATGGGCACGTACGGCTTCGTGCGGTTCAGCCTGCCGATCACGCCCCACGCGACTCACGTCTTCGCGCCGTGGATCCTGTGGCTCTCCGTCGTCGCCGTTCTCTACGGCAGCTTCGCCTCGCTGGCGCAGACCGACCTCAAGAAGCTGGTCGCCTACTCCAGCGTGGGGCACATGGGCTTCGCCACCTTCGGCATCTTCGCGCTCAATCCGCGCGGCCTGGAGGGCGCCACCCTCGTGATGATCAACCACGGCGTCACCACGGGGGCGCTGTTCATCGCCGTCGGCCTCATCTACGAGCGCCTCCACACCCGCGACCTCGCCGCGTGCGCGGGCCTCGGGAAACTCATGCCCGTGTTCGCTTTCTTCCTCGGCGTCTTCTGCCTGTCGTCCCTCGCCTTCCCCGGCACCAACAGCTTCATCGGCGAATTCCTCGTGCTGGCCGGCGGTTTCTCCGTCTCCAAGCTGCTCGTCGCCTGCCTGGTCCCCGGCGTGGTCGCCGCTGCCGCCTACAACCTGCGCCTGCTGCAGCGAGTCGCCTACGGCGGCACCCGCAATCCGAGCCACGCTGGCGTTGCCGACCTCAACCTGCGCGAGATCGTCTGCCTCGCGCCGCTGCTGCTGCTGGTGTTCTGGATCGGCCTGCATCCGCAGCCTGTCGTCACCGTCATGCACGCCACCGTGCAGCACCTCCTCACCCAAGTCGCCGCCGCGCCGCTGCACTGATTTTCCTGTGAACCACCAAGGCACAAAGGCGCAGAAGATCAGAGCGGGCGCAACAAGGCCGCGCACCTGCCGGACTTGGGGCCTTGGCGTCTTGGTCGTGAGAGATCGTTGCCGATGACCTTCGTGCTCCAGTTCCTCCCCGAACTCGTCCTGCTCGCCGGCGCGCTCGCCCTCTTTGTGGTCGCGCTCGGGCCGGCGCCCTCGGCCCTGGCCCGGCGCGTCGCCCTTGGCGTGGCCCTCGCCGCGATCGCCGCCGCGGCGCTCGCGCTGGGACAGCACGCCGACCTCTTCAGCGGCGCCTACCGCGTCGATGCGTTCTCGCAGCTCCTCAAGCTCGTCTTCGCCGTCGGCTTCGCCGGCATTGTGGTCCTGAGCGGCGGCCTTCCCGACATCCGCGGCGCGGTCAAATCCGAGTACTACCTCTTTCTCACCCTCAGCGTCACCGGGCTGGTCATGCTCGTGAGTTGTGTCGAGCTCATCGCGCTGATCGTTGCCCTCGAGCTGTCGTCCTTCCCGCTCTACCTGCTCGTGCCCATGCGGCGCGAGCGCGCCGGACAGAAGAGCCAGATGGAGTCCGCCATCAAGTACATCATGTTCGGCGTGGCGGCCAACGGCATCATGTACTTCGGCCTGAGCTATCTCTTCGGCCTCACCGGCACCCTGCACCTGGCGGACATGGCCGTGCGCCTCGCGCCCGTCGTGCACTCGCCCCTCGCCCTCGCCGGCCTCGGCCTGGCCTTTTGCGGACTCTACTACAAGCTGGCGGTGTTCCCCTTCCATTTCTGGACGCCCGACGTCTATGAGGGCGCCTCGAACGAGACCGCGAGCCTCATCGCCTCCCTGCCCAAGATCGGCGCGGTGGCCGTGCTCGTGCGCCTCGTCTCCCTTGCTTCGCCGGACAACCGCACGATCGCGCTGCTGCTCGCCGGCCTGGCGACCGCGTCGATGTTCTACGGCAACCTGATCGCCCTCGTGCAGAAGGACCTCAAGCGGCTGCTCGGCTTCTCCGGCATCGCCCACGCCGGCTATGCGCTGATCGGCTTCGTCGCCCTCGACGCCGCCGGCTACGCTGCGGCCCTGTACTACATCGTTGGCTATCTGCTGATGATCCTCGCCTGCTTTGTCGTCGTCTGCCAGGTCTCGCGCGACGGTGCCAATGTCGCCATCGAGGAACTGGCCGGATTGCACCGCCGCTCGCCGCTCCTCGCCGTCACGCTGCTCGTCGGCCTGTTCGCGCTCGCGGGCATTCCGCCCTTCGTCGGCTTCATGGCCAAGCTGTCGCTGCTCACGGCCGCCTGGAATCAGCGCCACTTTGCGCTGGTGATTATCGCCGTGGTCAATTCGGCCATCGCCATCTACTACTACCTGCAGATCGTGCGCCAGGCCGTGTTTGGCGAAACCAACCCGGTGGCGCCCGCGGCCGCAATCGCGCTCCCCTGGCCGACGCGCGTGCTCTGCGTGGCCCTGATCGCCGGCATCGTGCTGCTCGGCGTCGCCCCCGCCACCGTTATCGACGCCCTCTCGGCTTCCCTCGCCTTCGTCACCGCCGGCCCGGTATCCACGCTGCCCGGGCTGTGAGCGCCGCCGGCTCGTCTCGTTCCCGGATCCCAGTTCCGGCCGCGGT